>CALGPO010000121.1 GCA_937960465.1 uncultured bacterium | reverse complement strand
AAAGACTGGAGTTTTCTTCTCACTGCCTCGTCAATATCTTCGCCTATCTTCAGTTCATTCATTATCGTCCTTTTTATTTCTCTTCTGAGCAGGCCGTCGTCTTCCTTCAAGGTTATCAGACCCTTATCCATCAAACCCTTGAGCACAACATGGGTCATATGGGTTATCTTATCATTGGAAAGCATCATAATACGATACTTCTCTCCTTCACCAGTTTCTGCTTTGTCATGTCAAAAAGCTTCCTGTAGTCAAGCCTCCCCTTTTCTATCTCTGACTCGTATTTTCTCAACATCTGGCGCACCTCTTCATTGAGCCTGTCCTCAACCATAAGCTCATCCATAAGAAGCCTTTCTGTTTCCTCTATAAGGGTATTCACAGGAATGGCCGGCTCAATAAGCTCCTTTTTTATGAGGTTATCTACAATCCGCCTTGCTATGGACGGCACCCAACTCTTAGGTATGCGCATACTATCTTTCCATGAATGGAAGAAGGGCTATGTTTCTCGCCCTTTTTATTGCAACTGTCAACTCCCTCTGATGGTCAGAGCATGTGCCTGTCATCTTCCTCGAAAGTATCTTGCCGCGCTCTGTAATATAACTCTTAAGGGTTTTCAAATCCTTGTAATCTATGAACGAAACCTTATCAGCACAGAACCTGCAAAACTTTCTTCTCTGAAATTTCTTCTGCTGCATATTTATCTCCCTTCCTTAAAATGGCTCTAAGTCTGTAATCTCATCAGGCGGTGTAATATCAGAAGTGCCTGACTCCCCAGCCCCTACCTGACGTGATTCCCTTTTTGGTAGGAATCTCACGCTATTTGCTATTACTTCAAACCTGCTCTTCTGGGTTCCTTCGGATTCCCATTTCCTTTCACGCAGCCTGCCTTCCACAAGTACCGGATTGCCCTTGCTCAAGTACTGTCCGCAGCTTTCGGCCTGTTTGCCAAAAACAACAGCGTCTATAAAAAGAGTATCGTCCTTCATCTCATCGCCTTGCTTGTATTTGGTTGTTACAGCCAGTCTCATGGTTGTGACAGGTGTCCCTCCCGGCGTGTACCTTACATCCGGATCCTTGGTCAAATTGCCTATCAATATTATCCTGTTAAACATTGATCCCTACCACTTAAGCCGCCTCATGGGATGTAACAAGCATCCCTGAAATGTCTTTAGGAAGTGCGGCTATCTGTTTTTTGCCGAGCTTTACGACCATAAACTTCACTACAGGGTCAAAAACCTTAAAGTAATCCTCGATCTTCTTCACTGTAGAAGAAGGCGCCTTAAATAAAAAGAGAAAGTAAACCCCCATTTTCTGCTTATTGAGCTCGTATGCGAGTTTTTTCTTTCCCCAGTTATCGACCTTAAGGACATCTCCGCCTGAATTTTTTATGAGGTCTGTGATTTTATCTACAGCAGACTTTAGTTCCTCTTCATTGAGAGATGGGTTCAGGATTACTACATTCTCATAGATGTTCATTGATACCATAGTTTGGCACCTCCACATGGATTTAAAGCCCTTTCCAAAGAAAGGGCATGGAGAAACTATATTTTATAACATATAGACTGCTTTAAAATCAAATGACCCTAATCTGTAAAGAAACATTTAAAGAAGGTAACAGGCACGGGTGAGAAGCCTTTATCAGCAATACCATAGAGCCGAACCCTCCCGCTGTTTAAGGGCAACTTCAGCATTACTTTTTGCATTCAGCAGTATTAACAGGCAGCAAAATAATCTCATCGCATTGATAAAGGCTTTGAAGCCGTGCCTATTACCTTTATTACGGATTAAAATCAAATGAGTTTATATTCCTTTACCTTTTTATTAAGGGTGTTCCTGTTTATTCCCAGCATTTTTGCAGCCCTGACCTGATTGCCATTTGTCTCTTTGAGCACTATGCTGAAGAGCGCCTTTTCAACCTCCGATACCACAGCCTCGTAGAGGTTCGAATTCTCGATCTTTGCCATCTTGTTCAGGAACCCATTGAGCTTGCCTTCCAGAAATTCTTTTATGGAGCACGATGTGTAATCATTGGAAAATAAATCCCTTCTCTCTATAAGGCTCCCCCTTGAAAGTATGGCAGCCCTCTTAATGGTATTTTCCAGTTCCCTTACATTGCCCGGCCAGTTGTATCCAATGATGGCTTTTACAGCATCTTTTGAAAAATCCTTTGGTTGAAGCTCGAACATCCTTATGGATTCCGCGAGAAAGTGCTGTGCAAGTGATAAAATATCCTCTTTCCTCTCCCTCAGCGGAGGCAGCTTTATCTCAATTACATTGAATCTGTAATATAGATCTTCTCTGAAAAGATTATTCTTTACGCATTCCAAAAGGTCTTTATTTGTAGCTCCTATTATCCTCACATCAGCCTTTATTATCTTATTGCTTCCGAGAGGGCTGTACTCCTGCTCCTGGAGGAACCTGAGCAGCTTTGCCTGAAGGTCGATATCGAGCTCAGAGATCTCGTCAAGGAAGATCGTTCCGCCGTCTGCAGCCTGTACCTTTCCTGCTGTCTTGCCCACGGCACCTGTGAATGCGCCTTTTTCCCAGCCAAACAACTCTGCCTCCATGAGTTCCTTCGGGATCGAGGCTGAATTTATGGCAATAAAAGGCCCGAACTTCCTCCTGCTGTTATTATGTATTGCCCTGGCGACAAGCTCTTTCCCTGTTCCGCTCTCGCCGGAAATAAGTATAGTGACATCTTTGGGTGCAGCCCTGCCTATCTCTTTAAACACCTTGAGCATGCCTTTTGATTTTCCTATTATCTGAAAGGGCAGCACATCTTCTTTGTTCTGCCTCAGTTTTAAAAGCTCTTCCCTCATGGATATGTCCCTGAATGCCTTTTCCACAGTTATTTTGAGCTCTTCGATGTCGAATGGCTTCTCAAGATAATCATATGCCCCTTCCTTCATTGCATCGATGGCGCTCTCCATTCTTCCATGCGCTGTGACCATGATAACAAGGGCATCGGGATTGAAGACCCTTATCTCCTTCAGGGCATCCATCCCGCTTCCATCAGGGAGCATCAGGTCAAGAAGTATAAGCTTGAATTTATCGATTGCCTTTATGCCCGACCTTATATTGGTCTTTGCCTCTATCTCATAACCGAGGGGCTCAAGGGACTTTCTGATAACCCAGATTACGCTTTCATCGTCATCTATGACAAGTATCTTTCTATTCATCGCTTATTTACCTTCGCCTGTCATGGGCAGATATATACTGAATATTGCGCCGGCACCCTCTTTGCTCTTGACTTTTATAATCCCGCCGTGGTCCTTTATTATCTTTTTTGAAAGGGCAAGGCCAAGGCCACTCCCCCCGTCTTTTTTTGTATAGAAAGGGAGGAATATCCTGTTGATCTCATCCTTTGGTATGCCCATGCCTGTATCCTCTATACTGACAACGACCCACCTCTGCTTCTTTGTCTTTGTATCCTTCCTGCCGGCGCCACTATTTTCATAGATTACCATATATTCATTGGAAGGCCTTGTGGAAATTCTTAACATTCTGCTTCTGGATGTCTTCATAGCCTCAGCAGCATTCTTGAGGAGATTTATAAATACCTGTAGCAGTTTACTTTCGTCTCCGGCTATATTAGGAAGACTGGGATCATAGGATTTATTCACAGTAATCCTTTTTTTTTCGATATATGTCTTCATTACCTTCAGTGCGTGCTCCAAAACCTCATGGATGTTCAACCGGTTAAAAACAGGCGTCCTTGTCATAGTGAGGTAGCTGTGTAGAACAGAGTTAAGCCTGTCCGTCTCCTTTAATATCATATCCACACACTCTTCATAGCTCTCTTGGCTAATGGTTTTATTGTTTTTGTTTTGAGCTATGGGCGATGAGCTATGAGCTAAATTTGTCATTAATATCTGTGCTGCCCCCTTTATACCGCTCAAAGGGTTTTTTATCTCGTGTGCAATGGAGCCAAGCAGGTATAAAAGGGAATCGAACTGATAATCCTCCCTTTCAGTCAATGACAGATTCTCTCTGATGCAAAGGATAGCACCATGTGCACAGGTTGAACTTTCGTCCCCCCTGCGTGACCCCCATTTAGAAAAACCTTCAGAAGAATCGTCATAATAAAACGGCGTTAGATTGAGGTCTATATTGGCAGCCCTGCCTATGTCCACTTCCATTTCCTTGCAGTTGAAAGAACGACCCTCTGTTATAGTCTTCTGGATAAGCATTGCAATGTCCTTTGCATCCGAAAACAAATCCTTAAACTGCCTGTATTTTATCTCCTTATTGCTCCTGCCGAAGAACTCCTCTGCTGCCTTATTGATGAAAATCAGTCTGCCCTTTTTATCGAATAAGAAGATAGCCTCATCAAGATTATTAACGACCGCATCGAGGGATACCATAAGATACAGGATACAGGATACGTTAAACAATAGGCAATAGGCTATGGATGATATAGGTTATGCTGATATATATATTCTTCGACCTTATCCGGCAGAAGGTACTTTATGCTTTTACCTTCCCTTAAAAGCCTCCTTATTTCTGTTGACGATATTCCCATTGGTGTCATCTTGAGAACAAGCGCATTTTTTCCGCTCTTCAAGCGAAATTGTTCTAAACTCTCATCTGCACTCAGGACATACGGGGACTTCAAGGCATCCATCAAATTAAATCCAGGTCTTGTCACCAGTATAAAATCAACCATGCCAGTCAGCACATCAGGCTGCCACCAGTTAGGAATATCAACAAAGGCGTCTATCCCGAGAACAAAAAAGAGTTCGTCCTCAGGATAAATCCCGCAAAGCCTCTGAATGGTATTTACTGTATAGGACTTTTCTGTCTGACTTATTTCCAAATCAGAAACAACGAAGTTCACATTTGAAGCTGTTGCAAGCCTTGCCATTGCGTATCTATGGGACGCATCTATTAAATCCACGATCTTGAGAGGCGGATTTCCTGAAGGCATAAAGATAACCTTATCGAGATTGATCCTTTCCCTCGCCTCTTCTGCAGCCCTCAAATGCCCGAAATGTATAGGATTAAATGTACCGCCAAGGATTCCTAAACGCACACACTACAACCCCATTTTCTCCAGCGCATCTTCTCCCCTCGTCCTCGATGCAGGGGCGTCTTCAGGAAGATAAAGCATCACCCCACCCTTAACAGGCCTTATCACTATCTTGCCCTCTGCAGCAAGCTGGTTGGTTATTTTTATTGGGTCTTCTCCTCCAAAGTATTTCTTGAACGCATCGTTAAATCCTGAATACACTGTGTGTATGCCTTTATACCCCTCTTTCCTGAGACTCACTATTGCCTTCTTTACAAACTCCTCATAGCTCAACTTTTCCGACATATTAGTTTCCCTCCTTTTGAAAATATGTATATGGGTAAATGAGTATATGAGATTTCACCCATTCACCCATTAACTCATTTGCTCATTCACTCTCGCAGTTGTCCGCTTCCAAACACTATGAACTTCGTACAGGTCAATTCCTCAAGCCCCATGGGCCCCCTTGCATGTATTTTGTCTGTAGATATCCCTATTTCAGCGCCAAGTCCAAACTGGAACCCATCGTTCAGCCTTGTAGATGCATTCACCAGCACTGCCGAAGAATCCACCTCTTTTAAAAACCTCATCGCCCTGTCATAGTTCATGGTAACAATTGCATCGGAATGGGCAGAACTGTATTTCGCAATATGATCCATTGCATCTTCCATGTCCTTGACAACCTTGACATTTAAAATCAGGTCGAGATATTCTTTGTAGAAATCATCCTCCCCAACCTCGTTTATATCAGGGTATATGGATATGGTCTTCGGGCAGCCCTTCAGTTCAACCCCTGCTTCTTCAAATCTCTTGAGCATCCTTGGCAAAAAGCCTTCTGCAATGGCTTCGTCAACAAGCATTGTCTCCATAGCATTACATGTGCCGGGTCTCTGTACTTTTGCATTAAAGCATATCTCTTCAGCCATTATTAAATCAGCATCCCTGTCAACAAACACGTGGCAAACCCCTTTGTAATGCTTGAGCACGGGTATCCTCGAATTCTCTGTAACTGTTCTAATAAGACCTTCCCCTCCCCTCGGGATTATGAGGTCGATAATGCCTTCGAGCTTCAGCATTTCCATTACTGCTTCCCTCTCGGGTATATCGATAAATGTAATGGCACCCTCATGAATACCCTCTGCCTTTGCAATATTCCTCAATATATTCACTATAGCCCTATTGGAATTTATGGCCTCTGACCCGCCCCTCAATATGACTGCATTGCCTGCCTTCAAACAGAGGCTCGTTGCATCTGCTGTAACATTAGGACGGGCTTCATAAATTATTCCTATGACTCCTATTGGCACCCTCATCCTGCCAACGGTCATGCCATTGGGTCTCTGCCGCATCCTTGTTATCTCACCCACAGGGTCAGGCAATTGGGCAACTTCCACAAGGCCCTGCGCCATCTCATTGATACGCTTTTCATTCAGGCTCAATCTGTCGATGAGTGCTTTTGAGAGTCCCTTTTTCTCTGCATATTCTATATCCTTCTTGTTTTCGGAAATAATATCTCCTGCCCTGTTCTTTAAAGCCTCTGCCATTTTTATGAGTGCAATATTTTTCTGTTTTGATGACGCCTTTGCAAGACTTTTCGCACCTTCTTTGGCTTCCCTTGCCTTATTAAGAACAAACTGCTTTATATCCATAATAGCCTCCTTTTCACCTCTTCACCTCTTCACCCCTTCACCTCTTCACCCCTTCACCCCTTCACCCCTTCACCCATTCACCCATTCACCCATTCACCCCTTCACCCATTAACTCGTATGCTGTTTTTAATTATCCTCAAAATAAGTCTCAAAATCAATAAATTTTTCAGGAGCCTGATTTTTATCATAGGATATTGGATAGGCATTTTGTTATAATAATTAAAATTAAAAATTTTCAGGAGGTTTTTTATGGCAACACCAACAGTTGATATGGATCTTTGCATTGGCTGCGGCTCATGCGTGGAGGTATGTCCGGAGGTCTTTGAACTCAGGGATGACAAGGCATGGGTTATAGGACCCGACAAATGCAACACCTGCGACTGCGAGGAAGCAGCAAGCATCTGTCCAGTTGAAGCAATAAAAATTGAGTAATCATTCAGCAATTAGCCGTCAGCTTTCAGCAAATTTGGAATTAATTACACCCAAATTACGCAAGTATTGATAGCATATGGCAGCAGGTGTGCTGAAAAGACTTTACACTCCTGGATGTTGTAAAGCATTTTCTTGAATCCGTCACCTACTACATTGCTATCTATTTAGGTAAAGGCGTTAATAGTTTTCTAATATGCATAAAAAGCAAAGACTTTGTAAATAAAGGCTTTGATGCACACCTGCTGCCATATATTGCGTAATTCGGGCTAAATGCTGATTGCTGACACCTGATTGCTAAAAATACTTTTTAGCTAACTCCACGAGGCCATAAATCTTCAGGTCTATGTAATCTCCACTTTTCCGGAAGTTTTCGAGGGCATTATGCAATTCGGATATAGGCGTTTTTATTATCTCTATATCCTCGGTCTCGTCTGCTAAATATCGCTGCTTCAATTCACTTGTGGCAGGAACTGCATCCTTTGCCAGAAATACGCTTAATATTTCTGTGGACAGGCCGGATGACAGAGGACCTTCGCAGAGAAACATGAAATCATCGGCAGAATAGCCTGTCTCCTCTATCAGTTCCCTTTTTGCCGCATCAACAAGACTTTCATTCTTATCATTAAGACCTGCTGGAAACTCTATGACGAAATTATTCACGACAGGCCTGAACTGTCGTATCAAGAGAAGTTCTCCATTTTTTGTCACAGGGACAACAGCAATTATGCCGTTACAGTTAACCCTCTCTACAGCCTCCCAGTTTCTCATGTTTCCTGAATGGTCTTTATATGTGAGGATTATAGATCTGATGAACCTTCCTTCCCAGACTGTCTTTTTATCAATGATTCCCATTTTCTTAACCTCGACCTTTACCTTTACCTGCCTTACCCCGGAGGCCAGTGCATCTGGCGTCCGCCAAGTATATGGAGATGGATGTGATAAACAGTCTGCCCGCTTTCAGGATTGCAGTTTGCCACAATCCTGAAACCCCTCTTTGCGATGCCCTTGCCATTGGCAATCTTATTAGCAACCTTAATCAGATGGCCAATGAGGTCATTGTCTTCCTCTTTAATATCGAGTAGCGTCGGTATATGCTTCCTCGGAATAACGAGGGTGTGAACCGGTGCCTGCGGGTTTATATCCTCAAAGGCAATGGCGTATTCGTCCTCGTAGACTATTTTTGCAGGCACCTTCTTTTCAATGATCTTACAGAATATGCAATCGCTCATTTATATTCCTCCTCTCTTTTCAAAATATATACCATTACATTGGCCAATTTTCAAACAAATGTCAATTTTATTATTTGGATTCTATCTTCCTGAAAAAGCATGTCCTATTCCCTGTGTGGCATGCCACTCCACCATGCTGCTTGACCTTGATCAAAAGCGTGTCTGCATCGCAATCATAGAATATCTCTTTTACCTCCTGCAAATTGCCTGATGTCTCACCCTTTTTCCAGTACTTCTGCCTCGATCTCGACCAGAAGTGTGTAAAACCTGTATCAATGGTCATTTTCAAAGAAGCCTCGTTCATATACGCCATCATCAGGACATCGCCGTTTTCGTAGTCCTGAATTATGGCTGGAATAAGCCCCTTTTCATCGTATTTGAGCTCTGGTATCATATTTTTATCCCTCCAATCTTGCCTCAATCTCTGATTTAAAATCCTTATAATTATTTTCTCTTAATGCCCTAAAAAATAAATCATAACTTAATATGCTTCATCCCTCCAACCTCGCCGCAAGCTCGGATTTGAAAGCCTTATGATATATAGAATAACTCATTAATCCTTCTCTTCCATTCCTTTTCATCTATCACCTGAAATTCAATTCCCTTTGAAAATTCTTTATTCAGTTCTTTCCATTCTACTTTCCTGCCCAAGTCATTGCAAAACTTAAAAACGTTTCTCTTATATTTAGTATCTTCGAACTCCTTTAGATGAATGCCTTTTGTTTCAACAACGTAGACCGTGCTGAAATTTCCACCTGTCTTATCAGCTTTCGTAAAGATAAAATCAGGGAATATTTTGTTCTTGCGCCATCCCTGAATGTAGTAATCCTGCCTTGAAAGATTCCTATACCACCACAAAAGCTTTTCTTGCTCATCAAGATATATTGCAATGGATTTTTCCATCTCATTAAATTCTTCTTCAGGGACGTAATCAAAAAGACTCCTCTGAACTTCGGAATGATCATCCTTGATAAGTTTTCTACTGCTCTTTTTCACCTTTACCTAACCGTTGCATAAAACAAGCAATTCTATGAGGCAGGCATGAGGGTGTTCACGGTTTTTCAGATTCGAAAGTGTCTGCCTGTATATTTGGGTTGTCGGCACTATCCAGAGAACGATGCCTGTCTGTTTTTTAAGATAAATCCTGT
>CALGPO010000120.1 GCA_937960465.1 uncultured bacterium | reverse complement strand
ATGGGAGGCCCTATTGAGCCGACAGTGATAGTAAGAATGGTAGTTGCAGTGGGAATACTCCTCGGGATAGTGTGTATAGCATCGGTGAGCATAGTGGTTGGATCTATAGCTGGGACAGCGATGGGTTATCTTGTGGAGGCTCTGACAGCGCCCAAAGAGGTTAAAGAGGCTGCTGAGGCAACTGCTAAGGCAAAATAAAGAAAAGAGGGGGATTTCCCCCTCTTTTTTGTGGTTGAGTCAATGCTTTTAATTAACGCTGGGGGAGGGAAGGCATGAAGTCAACAAATAAGCATAAGTTCCTATCTTTAATGGATGAGATTATAAGTGGAGGGATGCTGGATGAGGTTCTACAGCATCCTTCTTACGACCTGATTCGAGACATATCCAAACCCGAACAGAACAGGGATTGTAAGAAGAGTAGCATAGATTATGTCTTTGTGGACCTATACAAAGAACTTATAGGAACCATTAAGGATAAACCGCCATGCATTGAATGCTCTGATTTTACGATAGACAACTGTGCAAAAACATCTTGCGAATGTATAAAATTCAAACGCTATGTCTGTATTTCCAAAGCCTTATAATCACAAGGAGGGGCCATGAGGATATTCTTAAGAGCCTTTATATTCAACTAAAGTTCTGATTACTATTTTTTCTGTTTTCAAAATCACCAGCATTTATGTATAATCTATTGCTATTTTTAATAGCTATATCTCTGAGAGGGTTTTTGGGAGGTCGCATGAAAAGGGTTTTCTTGGTGGCTCTCTTATGGATTCCCCTGCTCTGTTTTACTTATTCGGCAAGCGCAGAAACCTTTACCTGTCTGGCATGCCACAGCGCAATGAAGGGTAAGATCCGTACGGAAGGGGGCGTTTTAATCGATGTGAATGTAGACGGAGAGAAGTACTCACAATCCGTACACGGAGGTTTTGATTGTATTATATGTCATAAACAATTCGGTTCAAACCCACACGAACCTGCAAGGATTACGAATGTCCCACAGGGCATTGCTTCTCTGGCGAGCAAGCTGACCCATAAGGCAAAGGTAGATCCTGTTGCCCTCGCTGCGTGCTCCGAATGCCATGGTGATATTTATAAATCATGGCAGCAGAGCATCCACGGCAGCAACGTCATACAGAAGAAGCAGTCCGACGGTGCTTCATGCGTAGACTGTCACGGTTTGCCTCATTACATAACGCCTAAAAATACCGCTACATCGCATATCAATAAAAAGAATATAGTTAAGACCTGCGGTGAGTGCCACGAAAACGAAGGCCTTGCCAGGAAATACGGCTTTAGTACCCATATACTCGAAAGGTACCACGAAAGCTTTCACGGCAAAAAATATGCTATCGGACATCCAAATGCCCCCACATGCGTTGACTGTCACAAATATCATGATATCAAGAAATGGGAAGACCCCATGTCTCCTGTTGCATGGGATAACAGGACAGAGACCTGCGGCAGGTGCCATAAAGGCGCTACAAAGAAATTTGTCACTGCAATCACCCATAAACCATACGGGAAAGACAATCCTGTGCCCTACTATTTCGAGAAAGGATTGATAGTACTTCTGCTGTCCGTATTTGCATTCATTGTCGGCCACGTCGTTCTCGAGGCGATTTCCGAGATCAGGGATAAGGTTTTAAGAAAGGGGAAGGAGGGACATCATGAATAAAGAGACTCCAAAGGAATATTTACGTTTCAATACTATAGAAAGGATTCAGCATGTAATTCTTTTTACCACATTCCTGTTGCTCTCATTCACAGGATGGGCATTGAAATATCCGGAGCAGACCGTTGAGCATTCGAGTTGGCTGGTAAGGATATGGGGTGGAGCAAAGAACGCAGGTATAGTGCATCGCATAGCAGGCATTACAATGCTTCTGGACTTTGTGTGGCATGTGCTTTATCTATTATATATGCTTTCGACAGGCAAGATTAAGTTCCATAAAGATACGACTATTATCCCCCTGCCAAAGGATGTAATGGATGCCGTAAAAAACATACTGTACTTCCTCGGTCTGGGCAAAGAGAAGCCGCAGTTCGGCAGGTTCAGCTATATACATAAATTCGATTACTGGGCGGTTTTCTGGGGCATGGGAATCATCGGATTGTCCGGTCTTTTCCTTGCATTCCCTGTCCAGTCCTCATACTTCTTCCCTTCGTGGAGCGTGAACTGGATATGGGAGGTAATCTCAATCATGCACAGCGATGAGGCCCTTCTTGCCATAGTCTTCATACTCTTCTGGCACTTTTACAACGAACATCTGAAGTGGAATAAATTCCCCATGAGCATGACATGGATCACAGGAAAAATCTCCATCGAAGATATGAAACACGAGCACCCTCTTGAGTATAAACTTGAATTCGGCGACAAAGGGGACAACAAATGAGATGGTTTGTAGCGATTATAACCATAAGCGCATTGATATTCGGATGTTCTCCGAAGAAGGCAGAAAAAGGAGCGACAGAAAAGGCCCCTGAAAAAATAATATCGAGGGATGAGGCGGTGGGCAGTTTGCCGTGCTTCAAATGCCACTCATACCAGAAATTTTCTGCACCGCCACAGAAAGGCATATTCCCCCACCAGAAGCATATGGATGCAGGCTATCACTGTAATCAGTGCCATGATCCCAGAGGACATCGGCACATGGTGGTTAACAGGAATATCTGCATCAACTGCCACAGCATGAAGATAATCACCTTT
The DNA here is from genome assembly GCA_937960465.1 of uncultured bacterium. GTDB lineage: Bacteria > Nitrospirota > Thermodesulfovibrionia > Thermodesulfovibrionales > Dissulfurispiraceae > Dissulfurispira. The sequence continues at coordinate 7,525 of CALGPO010000120.1, read as the reverse complement.
GACAGGACGGTTTTACCATCGAAGTTCAACCACGAAGCACACGCAAAGCTGTTCAACTGTAAGGAGTGCCATCCGGGGGTATTTCTGATGAGCGCCGGTGCTGCACGTGTCACCATGAAGGACATTGACAGCGGTGCATATTGCGGTGCATGTCATGACGGCAAAAGGGCATTTGCTTCTTCCGAGTGTGCAAAATGTCATAGAATGAAGGGCTTTGAAAAGGAACTTGCATATAAGGTTGACGGTGTCGGCAATGTGATCTTTAGTCACAAGTTCCACACAACAGCATTTTCCTGCGATTCGTGCCATCCGAAATTATTCGACATGAAGAAGACCCGGGGAAAGATGAAGATGGACGATATGTATCAGGGCAAATACTGCGGTTCATGTCATAACGGAAACATAGCGACGCCTGTTACGGACTGCGGGAAATGCCATAAGGGATAGACCCAAATCCAACGTATAGTCCACAGTTCATAGTCTACAGTAAGCCAACTATGGACTGTGGACTATATTACCTTTCTTTCGTGAGCACCTGAAATAATCTTGCGATCATTACGCTGAATATCCCGCCTATGAATGAGCCGAATGCGCCTATGATGCCAACAACTATTATTACACCTATAATCACTATGAAGCTGTGCGGGGAAATGTGTGCATTGAACATGCGGTTAAGGTCATTGGCAACTGCCTCACTCCATCCGCCACCGAGACTTTTACCGAGGAGCAGGTCCATGCTGAGGGCGACTGTGATGCCTAATATCCCGCCAAGTATAGCGCCGATATAAAATGCCCTTCTCACTACTCCTCTATCCCGTATTTTTTTAATTTCCTGTATAAAGTTGCAAGGTCTATGCCCAACGCCATGGCTGTTTCTTCCTTGTTCCTGTTGTGTGCGTTGTAGAGTCTCAGAATGAGGTTTTTTTCGTAATCTCCGAGATAAGTCTTCAAGGTAGAAGGCTGTGCTGTATGTTCGACCTTTTTTAATTTATCCGGCAGGTTTTCAGGGATTATATAATCGCCATCTGTGAGGACAACTGCCCTCTCTATGACATTTCCCAATTCCCTTACATTACCCGGCCATGAATATTCGAGCAACATAGACAATGCCTGCCTGTCAATGCCCTTGATATTCTTTTTATGTTCCTCTGAGAACTTATCTACAAAATGCCTTGCGAGCATCTCTATGTCGTCCTTCCGTTCCCTTAGCGGTGGTATCTTTATCTCGATGACATTCAGTCTCCAGTAAAGATCTTCCCTGAACTTTCCTTCTTTTATCCTGTCTTCTATATTCACATTTGTTGCAGAGATTATTCGCACATCTACTATTTTCGGCTTCGTATCTCCAACAGGATAGACCTCTCCTGTCTCCAGCACTTTCAAGAGCTTTGCCTGAAGATTGACAGGCATGTCTCCTATTTCATCGAGGAAAAGAGTACCCTGATGGGCGAGGGGGATGAGGCCTAATTTGTCGGACACGGCACCTGTAAATGCGCCCTTTTTATAGCCGAAAAGCTCTGACTCTAAAAGTCCTTCGGGTATTGCCGAGCAGTTTATAGAAATGAACGGCTTGTCCCGCCTCGGGCTATTACAATGTATTACTTCTGCAATAAGTCCTTTCCCTGTGCCGCTTTCTCCGAGTATCAGGATATTGCTTTTGGTGGGGATTACCTTTTCGAGGGTCTCGACGATCTTCAACATGGACTCTGAGTTTGCAACAAAGTCCTTGCATGGCATGCGCTGGCTTATCTGCTGTTTCAGAGCGATATTTTCATTAATCAGCTTTTTTTGTTCAATGACTTTTCTGACTGTTAGTTTTATCTCTTCGTTGAGGAATGGTTTGACAATGTAATCTGCTGCGCCTCTTTTCATTGCCTCCACTGCAGACTCTATGGAGGCAAAGGCCGTCATCATTATCACCGGCATATCAGGGTTTATCTCCTTAGCCCTTTCGAGCACGGTCATGCCGTCAACCCTGCCCATTTTAATGTCCGTAATAACCACATCGAAGCTATCGGTTTTGAGTTTTTCTATGGCATCTTCGCCGCTGTTTGCAGAGGTTACAGTGTAGCCTTCCTTCTTAAGAAGGAATTCCAATGCCCTGCATATATCAGGCTCGTCATCCACTATAAGTATCTTTGGTTTCATCTTTTTCTTTTTACCTGTTGTTTGTCGGTATTGTTATAGTAAAAATACTCCCCTTGTCAGCTTCGCTCTCAACAGTCAGCGTACCGTTCATCTTTTTGATTATATTATAACTTACTGCAAGTCCAAGACCTGTGCCTTTTTCCTTTGTTGTATAAAATGGATCGAATATTTTTGGCAGTTCCTCCCGTGGAATACCAATACCTGTGTCTTCGAACTGGATGACTATGTTGTTTCCTCTCGACATGCTCCTGACAGTGAGTGTCCCTCCTTTGGGCATTGCGTCTATAGCATTCAGGGTAAGATTTACAAAGACCTGTGACAGTTGATTTCCGTCTGCGATGACATCAGGCAGAGACGGTGAAAGCTCTTTTACGATGGATATGTTTTTTGCCTTTTTGTCGTACTGTATCAGATTGATGGATGTTTCTATAATCTCGTTTATCTTGCATTCTCTCGGCTCTCCTGCCGGCATTTTTGAGAAGCCGGAAAGCTGTTTCAAGATTTCCGAAATCCTGTTTATATGGAAATAAATTGTTTCGAGACTCTCTTTTTTAAATGTATCCTCTTCCATTTCCCTGAGTATTTGGACAAAGGAAAAGATGGATGTCAGGGGATTCCCTATCTCATGTGCTATGCCTGCTGCAAGCCTTCCGATTGATGCGAGTTTTTCTGAATGGATTATCTGTTCTTCCATCTTTTTCATGTCGGTTACATCCTGTATAAGCCTTATGTAGCCGTGTATTTTGCTGTTTGCACCTTTTATAGGAGCATTAGTGACATGAAAATATTTACCTTTTTGTCCGAATAAATCGGACATTATTGTAGTATTTATATCTTCTCTTTTCGTATCAAAAAGTATTGAACAATCGGCGCACAGATCTTCGCAGGACATTCCTGTAATTTCATGCCCTACCATCTCAACCATCTTTTTATTCGACCATTGTATTTTCCCCCGGTCGTTAAGAAGAACTATGCCGCCGCCTATGGCACTGACGATGGTATCGAGTTTTTCCTTTTCGCTTACGAGTTCAGCTGTCCTTTCGTTGACTTTTTCTTCCAATTGAGCAGCATATTTTTCAAGTTCTTCCTTTCTCTTTGCAACTTCTTCTGCCTTTATCCTCTTTTTATTAAACACGATCAACAATGCAGATACGATGCTTGTTGTTATAAAGATGGATATTATGAGATACGAGTACAACTCCATGCTGCGTCTTGTGACAGAAGTCACTTCAGAGTAAGGGGCGGACACTGCAATTATCCATGACAGATTGTCTATGCTGACAGTAGAAAATGCAATGATTTTATCCTCTCCTGTGGGTGCAATGTGTCTGCCGTAGTTGCTCGTCTTGCCCTGTATTATCCGTTTTTCGAGATCAAAATTCATATGGCATTTAAAGCAGGTGGAATCGGCTTTGTAAATGTTTCCCCCTACCATTCCTGGCTGTGTTGGATGATAGAGGAGCGTGCCGTTTTTATTCATCATCCATGCATACCCACGGCTTCCTGATTTTATATTACTGACGAACCTATTGGCTATGTCATTTATTTTTATGGATAGCAATACTACTCCTTTCATACTTCCCCTGTTGTATATGGGAGATATTATGTATATCAAATGCGGGGTTTCTATAATAGTAGTATTGCCAGGGCCAATATTTTTTGTCTGTTCCAGTATAGTAGAGACAAACGGTTTGGATAGATTATTGTTTTCTTCGGAAAATATTAATTCGCCTCTGGTATTAAGAATGCCGAGACTTGTTTCGATTATTCCTTTCTTTCTCATGGCATTGCTCATAAGCCAGTCGAGGTCTTTTTTGTCGGTTGGGTCCCCTTTTGACAGCATATTGGAGATATGTATGGCATCCTGTTTTATGAAATACAGATATGCCCCGATGTTGTCGGCTATGGACTTTGAGAGCAGCGACTGTTGCTTGTTGAACTGCTCTGCAATGTCCATCTGGAGAGACTGCTGGAAGAAGACATTTAATGTGATAAGAGCGGAAATTACTACTATAAGTGTGCCGACTATTAATAAATAACTTTTCATTTCTCTATTATGATAGCAAAAAACAGCTATCAGTGTCAGTTATTAGTGTTGATGTTAGTCACTGACACTAATTTTCTGTTGTTCTATTTCGAAGGGATTAGTTTTGCAGATGCCTCGGCAATGACTGTGCCATCTGAAGCCATTAAAAGACGGGATTGGGCCTCGATGAGCCTTGAACCCTTCTTGATTATTTCTGCCTCGGCAACCACCTTTTCATTCACCATCAACGGCCTTTTGAATCTCACATTTATTTCGGCAGTAACAGGCATTATCCCTTCAGCTATGGCAGCCTGTATCATGGCTTCATCAAGGACAGTGGTTATTATACCGCCGTGTGTTATGTCCTTGTAGCCCTGATAAATTTTGGAAGGTATAAACTCAGTGGTGAGCCTGCCATTTGAATAATTGAAGGACAGCTTGAGTCCGCACTGGTTGTTTTTACCGCAGGCAAAACAGTAATTGTCATCTTCGAGTCTCATTTGCCCATCAACCCATTTGCTATTTGTTCATCATCTCCAGAAATTCTTTGTTATTCTTCGCCCCTTTGAGCTTGCTGAGCAGGAATTCCATGCTCTCAACAGTGCTTAAAGGATTCAGTACTTTTCTGAGTATCCACATCTTGTTCAGGACATCCGGGGCAACGAGCAGTTCCTCCTTTCTTGTTCCCGATGAATTAATGTCAATGCTCGGGAATATCCTCTTGTCAACGAGCTTGCGGTCGAGGTGTAGTTCCATGTTGCCAGTTCCTTTGAATTCCTCGAATATAACATCATCCATCCTGCTTCCTGTATCCACAAGGGCAGTTGCGAGTATAGTAAGGCTTCCGCCTTCCTCAATGCTTCTTGCTGTTCCAAAAAATCTCTTGGGTCTCTGAAGTGCATTGGCATCGAGCCCGCCTGACAGCACCTTTCCGCTTGTAGGGGTTATTGTATTGTATGCCCTTGCAAGCCTTGTTATACTGTCAAGGAGGATAACGACATCCCTCTTTGTCTCTACCAATCTTTTTGCCCTTTCGATAACCATTTCAGAGACCTGACAATGCCTCTGCGGAGGCTCGTCAAATGTGGAGCTTATGATTTCAGCAGTGCTTACCTGCCTTTTCCAGTCAGTTACTTCTTCGGGTCTTTCATCTATCAGGAGTATTATGAGATGTATCTCCTTGTGGTTCTTTTTAATTGCCTTTGCTATAGACTGGAGGAGCATTGTCTTTCCAGTCCTCGGTGCTGCTACTATGAGTCCACGCTGTCCCTTGCCTATGGGTGTTATAAGGTCCATAACCCTCATAGAGTAATCCTCTGTCTGGTACTCAAGATTTACTTTTTCTGTCGGGTAATAGGGTGTAAGGTTATCAAATAACGGACGGCTTACATTGTCTTCTGGAGATTCATTATTTATGGTTTCCACCTTCAGGAGTGCAAAATACCTTTCATTTTCCTTTGGAGGCCTTATCTGTCCTGATACAAAGTCTCCTGTTCTTAATGTAAATCTTCTTATCTGTGACGGGGATACATATATGTCATCGGGAGATGGCAGGTAACTGTAATCCGGGGAGCGGAGAAATCCGAAACCGTCAGGGAGTATCTCCAGAACACCCGAGCCATAGACATTGCCGGCCTTTTCTGCCTGTGCCTGAAGGATGGCGAAAATAAGTTCCTGCTTCCTCATGCCTGTGGCGCCTTCTACATGAAGTTCTTTTGCAAGATGTGTTAGCGCATCGATGTTTTTTTCTTTCAATTCAGAAATTGAAATGTAGTTTTCCATATGTTTTTTACCTCTCTGGGGCATTATGATAGTTAGTTATTGAGCAAATTGGTTTTAAATAATCGCTTTTTAATACATTAATTCTCGATGATTTATTGGCTTAATGATTTTTCAACCAAAGATGAATTGCTTAGTTTTTGAGTTTTGCCTTTTGATCTTTGCATCTGTTTCTACGAATTATCCCTAACTCTGGACTTAATTCAGGAGGGGATAATCAGAATGACTATACTTAGAATACAAAATGTTTATATCTTTGTCAATACCATAACCGTTTCCTATTTTGCCGATAGAACTTGAAAACCTTTATTCTATCAGTCATTGCGAGCACCCGAAGGGTGCGTGGCAATCTCATTGCAAAAAGGCGAGATTGCTTCGCTTCGCTCGCAATGACAGCTTTCTATCGGCAAATCAGGGCCGTTCCTAACTGATGCTATTCTTGCTATCTTTGACATGGCTGAAATTACCATTTTCATCCCTTTTGTAAAAAATAGAACTGTCCCCTTGAAATGACCCTCCGATTCAATCCTATCGATTCGTACAAATAACCCTGCTCTTCTGTTCTACTGCTTTTCCTAAGGAACCCAACCTTAACTGTGCTAAAATATATCTATACCATGATGAAGAAACTCCCCATAGGCATTAGCAATTTAAGAGAGATAATCAACGATGGCTATGTCTATGTAGATAAGACCAAATATGTATACAACTTAGCCACTACTGGGAAATATTACTTCCTCTGCCGTCCAAGAAGGTTTGGAAAGTCATTGTTTGTAGACACCCTTAAGGAGGCATTTGAGGGCAATAAGGAACTATTTAAGGGATTGTATATCTACGACAAATGGGACTGGTCAGTAAGGTATCCAGTGATACACATAAGTTTCGCAGAGGGGGTGCTCAAGACAAAAGAGGACTTTCACAAGAGGGTGATTGACATATTCAGGATAAACCAACAAAGGTTAGGGATAGAGTGTAGGGATCAATGGGATGTGACATCATGCTTTATAGAAGTTATACATAAGGCAAGGGAAAGGTATGGTCAACCAGTAGTAATCCTCATAGATGAGTATGACAAGCCCATATTGGATAACATCACCGATATAGAGGTAGCAAGGGAGATGAGGGAGGGGCTTAAGAATCTTTATTCAGTGATAAAGGGGCAGGATGCGAACATAAAGTTTGCCTTTTTAACAGGAGTCAGTAAGTTCAGCAAGACCTCCATATTTAGTGGATTGAATAATCTCAATGACATAAGCCTTGATATGGACTATGGCAATATCTGTGGATACAACCAAGAGGAGTTAGAAGAGCACTTTAAGGAATGGCTTGAGGGTGTAAATAAGGAAAGTGTAAAGGAGTGGTATAATGGCTATAACTTCCTTAGAGATAGCCTCTATAATCCCTTTGATATACTGCTATTTCTTGGTAAGGGCAAGGTTTTTAGGAACTACTGGTTTAGCACTGGGACACCGAGCTTTTTGATAAGCCTTATAGAAAGTAAGGACTATTTTCTGCCAAGGCTTACGAACTTGGTAGTAGGAGAGCAACTCTTAGACAGCTTTGACATAGACA
>CALGPO010000119.1 GCA_937960465.1 uncultured bacterium | reverse complement strand
GGAAGGGATGCGCTTGAAGAATCGCTTAAGCTCCCGCCGTCCATTGCCGTGATCTATGACCTTGTCATAACTCCCCCTGAGATTGACAGGCCTAACACAACAGGCGTTTATATGGCAACGCCTGTGAAGGAGTATGCCGACCTTGTTAAAAACTATCTGCCGCAAATCAGGCGTATAGCGGTTGTCGGCAGTCATGATTTGATGAGAATACTTGACGGAACTGCCAAACCGCAGGTTTCAACTTACAGCGTGAGGAACTCGTTTGAATTCGTGAGCGCGGTCAAACAGGTTGATTCAGCCGGAGCTATCTTACTTTTGCCCGATGTGGGGCTGCTTACCGATACAACCATAGAAGAGGTTTTTCTGACGTCTTTTAGGAAAAATATCCCTATACTCGGGATTTCGGAAAAGCATGTAAAAAATGGCGCGCTGCTCGCACTTACCTTTAACCCTGTCAATGTCGGGAGACTGTTGGGTGAAAAGGCGTCTAAAGCGCTTAAGGGGGCGGATATGGGGACAATACCTCCTTCGCCGTCTAATGATTTCGACTTATACATTAATACGAATACAGCGCGGAAGATGGGTATACATATCCCTGCCGAACTTTTAAGAAAGGCAAAGAGGATATATCCATGAGACTGACATTCAGAAAAAAGGCGCTTTTTTTAATAATCCCGATCCTCTTTTTTGTAGCTATAGTATATACCTGTGAGGCAGTAAGGACAGAAAAGGGTATAGCGAGAAAGGAGATAATAAAGAGATCCGAGGTTGTAACTGCATTGGCGAGCAAGACTGTGGAACTGCCGATACTTTCAGGGAATGCCGAACTTCTGAAGAGGACTGCATCATTTATCAAGAATTCTCCTGACGTTGCATTTGTCTCCTTCTATGACAAAAAAGAGAACCTGTTGATACACGAAGGCAGTCCGTTCTCCGGGAGGCTTCCTCTGCTGTCTTCCAATTCTCCCCTGTCTTTCTTTGAGGATAGCGACTTCTTCATCTTTTATGCCCCTGTATTTACAGTAAGGGCGTCTGAAGAAATCGGCATATTTCAGGAAGAGATGGCGAAGCAAACCACTGAGAAGATTGGATGGGTGAGGATAGGTTTTTCTAAATCCACTATGAAAGAGACCGAAAACAGGATTGTTCTCAGGGGGCTCATGCTTGCGCTGATATTTGCGGCAGGCAGCAGTGTTGTCGTCTATTTCCTGATTACCATAGCCACGCGTCCTCTTGCAGTGCTCTCCGGCGCAGTAAAGAGGATCGGGGAAGGAGAGTATCCTGAAATAAAAATAAAGCCCACAGGCGATGAGATCGGTGAACTCGCCTATGAGTTTGACAGGATGACCACTGCAATAAAGGATAGAGAGTCGAAAATAATGGAGTCCGAAAAGAAGATAAGAGATCTCTTCGAAAGGGTTGAACATGCCATTTTCAGGCTCGATAAGGGCGGCAATATAATCGAGACAAACAGGAAGTTCGATGAACTCTGCGGCGGCGCAAATAGATTCTGCGGCTTGTTTGCATCGGACATGGAAGGACTGAGACTCCAGAAGGCCATGTCCCAGGGGATTAAGAATTCTGAAGAGAGGCTTATAGGCAGGGACGGCAGCGAGCTTATTGTCATTATGAGCGTATACCCTGAGTTTGACGAACAGGGTGAGCTGACAGGGTTTGACGGCTATTTTGTCGATATAACGGAAAAAAAGAGACTGGAAGAGACCCTTGTCCAGACCCAGAAACTGGACAGCCTCGGAATGCTTGCAGGGGGGATTGCCCATGACTTCAATAATATTCTGACAGGGGTTCTGGGATATGCATCATTATTGAAAAGTACTGTACCAGAGACGGACAAGATGTACAAGTATATAGATATCATAGAAAAATCCGCATCGAGGGCAGCAAACCTTGCACAGCAACTCTTGGGCTTTGCGAGAAAAGGCAAATATGTTATGACGAAATTATCGATCAATGACCTGGTGAAGGAACTATCTTCATTTTTAAAGGAGACCTTTGACAGGAGCATAACTATTGTTGTGGATACCGAAGAAAATCTTCCGCCTGTGGAAGGGGATGGCAACCAGCTCTATCAGGCGCTCATGAATCTCTGCATAAATGCACGGGACGCAATGCCAGAAGGCGGCAGGCTTTATATAAAGACCGAGTTCTATCTCCTTCATGACGAAAAGGTTGTCGACTATTTTCAGATTCCCCCAGGCGAGTATGTCCGTGTGAGCGTTACGGATACAGGTGTCGGCATGCCTCCAGATGTGAAGAAAAAGATATTTGAGCCTTTCTATACAACAAAGAGTATTGGCAAAGGAACTGGTCTCGGTCTTGCCATGGTTTACGGGATAATAAAAAACCACGGAGGCTATATCAGTGTTTATTCAGAGCCGGGTCTCGGTACAACTGTGCGTTTATATCTGCTAAAAGGAGACGGGGCCGTGGAGGAAAAAAGGAGGGACAAAGTTATGAACGAAAGACCTAAAAAAGGCACGATCCTTCTTATCGATGACGAGGAGGTGGTAAGGGAACTCGGGAAAGATATCCTTGAGGCATACGATTATGAAGTGATTCTTGCCATCCACGGAAACGAAGGAGTGCGCATGTTCAACGAATATAAAGACAGGATCGACCTCGTCATCCTCGACATGGTAATGCCAGAGAAAGGCGGCAGACAGGCATTTAAAGAGATAAGGTCGCTAAAGCCGGATGCAAAGGTGCTGATATGCAGTGGATACGGCGAGGAGCAGTATTTTTATGAGTTGTTCGAGGCCGGGGCAGCAGGCTTCCTTCAGAAGCCGTTTCAGCATACAGAACTGCTGAGCAAGGTTGAGGAGGCAATGGCAAAATAAAAATTATGTTATAATTTTTAAGGAGTGGATATGGCAAGGACAATAGAACTTTATGACATGCTGAAAGACAAGCTTGGAGAAAAGGAAAGTAGGCTTCTAATAGAAACTATTGAAAACATTACTGAGAAAGTTAAGGCTGAAGCAGCAACGAAGGCAGACTTAGAACTTGAAGTCGCTAAAATAAAAGAAGACCTTACCCGACTGGAAATGAGGCTTATTAAATGGGTGTTGGGAACTGGTGTAGGTGTTGTTACTTTTCTATATGCTCTATTAAAGGGCATTAAGTTTTAATGTGTGCACATTTCTAATCAGCGGTATAATAAAACCTTCTCTTTTTGATAGATTGCCAATAAATGCCTTTTTTACCACAAAGATGTCTGAACATCTTGATTTCTTAAATTCTCAGACTCTTGATAATAAAGTCTATCTCCCTATCCAGAAACATACTGATACCGTTCATATTCTCAATGCAGATATGACTCCTGTAATTGCCGATGCCGTTATTACCAACAGAAAAAGTGTTTTTATAGGCATTCAAACCGCAGACTGTGCACCGATTCTTATTTATGATGAAAAAAGACATGTGGTAGGCGCGGTTCACGCAGGCTGGCGGGGAACGGCGGCAGCCATACTTAAAAATACCATTAGCATGATGGAGCTGCATTTTTACTCTTCACCGGGAGATTTGAAAATAGCGATAGGCCCTGCAATACGCTGGCGCTGCTATGAAGTTGGCTATGAAGTTATTGAAGCAGTATCAAGGGCGACCGGAGTTGGAGATTATTATAAAATGGAAGGCGCAAAATACTGTATAGATATTCCTTCTGCCAATAGGGTTCAGGCTCTCTCAGTTGGGGTGAAGGAAGAAAATATATGGATGTCTGATGAATGCACATTTTGCCTTCCTGAAAAATATTATTCATACCGCTTTGCAAAAGGAGGAGTAATAGGAAGGCAGTGCGGGTTAATTGGGATTGTCTGAGACGCCATATTGGTGTATAATACAATCACCAACAGGAGGTGTATTATATATGAGGATGAGTGTTTCTCTTGATAGAGAGCTTTTAGAAGAGGCTCAGCATTTAACGAGCAAAAAGACAAAAAAAGAGGTGCTTGAAGATGCCCTTCGGGAACTGATAAGGAAAAAAAGACGTGAGGATGCGGTAAAACATGCCGGCAAGATAGAAATAGACATTACGCTGAAACAATTGTTGAAAATGAGGGACATAGGATGATTCTTGTTGATAGTTCTGTCTGGATTACTTATTACCGCCCTGGTGTGCCGGAAAAAATAGAGAATCTGTTAAAGGAAATTATATTAGCTGACATGGCTGCAATAAACGGGATAATTATGACAGAGGTTCTTAGCGGAATTTCAAAGCTTAAGGAGTATGAAATGGTTTCATCGGATTTTAAGGGATTTCATTATCTAAAAATAACAGAAGATGTTTTCAGTAACGCATCCTTAACTGGGTCTGCATTGAGGCGTAAAGGCATATCGGTTCCGGCAACTGACCTTATTATTGCATCGTCTGCAATAATAACAGATTGCATTATTTATCATATGGATTCTCATTTTGATGTCATAGCTAAACATACAGGATTAAAAGCGAAAAATTTATTGAATTAAGGGAGAGGCAATGCTGAAAGCAAAAGACATAATGACTAAAGATGTAATTACCGTTAAGCCGTCAACATCTGTTGAAGACCTTGCAAAGATACTTGTTGAAAACAAGATAAGCGGTGCTCCGGTTGTTGATGATGACGGCAATCTTACAGGCATTGTTACGGAGAATGATCTCATAAGCCAGAACAAGCGTCTTCATATTCCCACTGTTATGCGACTGTTTGACGCGTATATAATGCTTGAGAGTCCGAGCAGGATAGAAAAGGAAATCAAAAAGATGGCTGCGGTTACAGTGGCTGATATATGCGTCAGGGATGTCATAACAGTTGCGGAAAATACCCCTGTGGAAGACATAGCTACAATAATGTCGGAGAAGAAGGTGCATCTTATTCCTGTTGTTGATGGTAGAAATGTTCGTGGTATAATCGGCAAGATGGATTTAATCAAGGGGATGGTGAGGTAAAGACAGGCTAAGGTCGAGGTTAAGGCTAAGCAAAAAATCTTTATGAATTAATTTCTCAATCTTAACCTTAGCCTTAACCTAAAGTGCTATGAAGATTATTACTGGGTCTGCAGGGGAAACAGAAAGTTTGGGTCTAATCATTGGAAGGTATTTAAAGAAAAAAGGAGGCGCAACTGTTTGTCTCTATGGAGACCTTGGTGCAGGTAAAACTACATTAATCAGGGGGATTGCATCTGCTTTCGGCATTCCTGAAAGGGATATCGGCAGTGCAAGCTTTGTCATAGTAGCAGAATACGAGACCACACCCCCTTTTTATCATATAGACCTTTACAGGGTTGAACGGGAAAATGATATAGATGATCTGGGCATATGGGAATATATAGGATCGGGTGGAATTGCCGTAGTCGAGTGGGCTGAAAGGCTTTCCGAAATTCCTGAAGACGCAATTAAAGTAAGGATGAATTATGTTGACGAAAATTCGAGAGAGGTAATTATAGAAGGGATAAATGAAAAAGATTGGCATAATATGTAAGATTGGAAGACCTGAGCCAGTTGAAATATTGAAGGAGTTTCTCCCATGGCTGAGGAATAAGGGCTATGAGGTGTTTCTGGACGCCGAGACAGCCGGCCTCCTTAATATGGAGGGCTATTCGAGGTCACAGATACCCTCGATGGCAGATGTAATTATAGTCCTCGGCGGCGACGGGACAATGCTCGGTGTTGCGCGCCTTGTCGGTGATAGAGGAGTTCCGATACTCGGCGTAAACCTCGGAGGGCTCGGTTTTATCACAGAGGTGAATAGAGACGAGATATTCGAGGCCGTGGAAAAGGCACTTGCAGGCAGATGCTCCGTAGAAGAACGGATAATGCTGACCGCTGCTGTACATCGTCATGGAGAAAGGATTGCCGATTTTGTAGTCTTAAACGATGTCGTCATCAATAAAGGGGCGCTTGCACGGATTATAGACCTCGAAACGTACATCAATAATTCCTATGTTACAACCTTTAAGGCTGACGGTCTGATCATCTCAACACCAACTGGATCAACGGCGTATTCCCTGTCAGCCGGCGGTCCTATACTGTATCCTACATTGAGCAGCATTGTCCTTACACCTATATGCCCGCATACCCTTACGAACAGGCCCATTGTCCTTCCCGATGATTTCACCATCGAGATTATGATGAGATCGGAAAGCGAAGACGTCTTTCTTACTCTTGACGGACAGGTTGGATTCTCTCTGAGAAAGAATGATACCGTCGAAGTTAAAAAGTCCGAGTTTACAACTAAGCTTCTCATGCCGTGCGAGCGTGATTATTTTCAAGTTTTAAGAACAAAACTCAAATGGGGCGAAAGATAAGGCTATTAATATAAATTATGAATACAATTGATGGTTTAAAAATAGTTCTTGAGTTTTATAAAGAACTCGGCTTTGAGAGACTGCCGCTTAATTACAGCGGTCAGCAGTCAGTAGTCAGCAATCAGGGTGTTAAACGAACTGAACCTTTTGAGCGAATTGCTACTGTAGGCGGTTCAAGCCGTTCAAGAAGTTCAAATAGTCACAAAGAGGCTTTACTCAAGGCTCTTCGCGATGAAATCGGCGACTGCCAGAGGTGTAAGCTCTCAAAGGGAAGGACTCATATTGTATTTGGCGAGGGCAATGCGAATGCAAAAATCATGTTTATCGGCGAGGCCCCGGGAAGGGAAGAAGATCTGCAGGCACGGCCTTTTGTAGGCGATGCAGGACAGCTTCTGACAAGACTCATTGAGAGGATGGGCTTTAAGAGAGAGGATGTGTATATTGCAAATATTGTAAAATGCAGGCCGCCCATGAACAGGGACCCACAGGACGATGAGATGTCTGCATGTTTCCCTTTTCTCGATAGGCAGATAGATATAATATCTCCTGATGTGATAATGTCCCTCGGAAAGATATCAGCATACATGCTCATGGGAGTTAAAGGCCCTATAAGCAAATTCTCCATTACAAAGGTTCGTGGAAGATTTTATGAATACAAGGGAATTCCTGTGATGCCCACATTTCATCCGGCGTATCTTTTAAGAAATACAAAGGATAAGTGGCTTACATGGGAGGATGCGCAGGCAGTACTGAAAAAACTAAGAAATTGAGAGGATATATTGAAAGGAGCGGTGGGTCTATGAGGGTATTATGGGCGCCTTGGAGGATGGAGTATATCCTTTCAGAGAAAGAAAGAGAATGTCTGTTTTGCGTAAAACCTAATGAGAAGAACGACAGGGATAATCTTATTCTTTACAGGTCTGAACATGTCTATGTGATTATGAACAAGTATCCTTACAACAACGGCCATCTTATGGTCGTTCCCTATTTTCATACATCCTCATTTGACGGCCTTTCCGATACTGCTCTTTCAGAGCTTATGAAGATTACAAAGTATTCTGTAGAGTGTCTTGGAAAAGCCTTTAATCCGGAAGGTTTTAATATAGGCATTAACTTCGGAGAGGTTGCAGGTGCAGGAATAGAGGAGCATATGCATATCCATATAGTCCCACGATGGGCAGGGGATGCGAGCTTCATGACAGTGCTCGGCGAAGTGAGGGTTATCCCAGAGCATATACTTGAGACCTATGATAAGCTTCATCCTATTTTTAATTCCCCATCCTCTCCTTGACTATGGAGTTTTACCTTTAGTAGACTAATCGCATGGAAAGAAAGATAATCAAGGCCTTTGAAGACAGCATAAATATAAAGCAGAAATTCGTTAAAGAAAACGCCTCTCTTATAGCAGAAATCTCAAAAATGATAGCCGATGTCTTTAATGACGGCAGAAAAATTCTTCTTTTTGGCAACGGCGGCAGTGCTTGCGACGCTTCGCATATCGCAGGTGAATTCGTGAACCGGTTTAAAATGGACAGACCCGGACTGCCTGCGCTTTCGTTAAATACCGACATGGCGATAATTACATCCATTGCCAATGATTACAGCTATAACGACATATTTGCCAGACAGATAAAAACCCTCGGCAACGAAGGAGATATTGCTATCGCTATAAGCACCAGCGGAAGCTCCAAAAATATTTTGAAGGCTGTGGACGCCGCCAAACGCAAAAGGATAAAGACTATAGCATTCACCGGACTCAAAGGTGTTGATTTTGCGGCAAGATGTGATTACGCATTTATTGTCCCATCAGAAGACACCCCCCGCATTCAGGAAGCTCATATAACGCTCGGACATGTAATCTGCCAGATGGTGGAAGAGATACTCTTTGAAGCACCGAGAAAAAGATGAGGGGATGAAAATTCTCGGAATCGATCCCGGAAGTATAAACTGCGGATATGGACTTATTCAGAAGTCAGAAGTCAGAAGTCAGAAGTCAGAAGTTAAATACTTCTCATCAGGCAGGATAGTTTTGCCTGCAAACAAGCCGCTTCACGTAAGACTCACGAAGCTTTACACCTCCCTTGTGGATGTGATTTCTGAATATAAGCCTGATGAGATAGCGATCGAAAAGATATTTTTTGCAAAAGGGACAAAGGCAGCCCTCAGTCTTGGGCATACAAGGGGAGTGGTGCTTCTTGCTGCTTCTTTGACCGGACTTCCAATCTATGAGTACAGCGCCCTTGAGGTGAAGAAGGCAGTAGTGGGTTACGGCAGGGCTGATAAGAATCAGGTGCAGAAGATGGTAGTGGAGATATTAAACATTAAACATTCATTATCTCCAGACAGCGCAGATGCGCTCGCATTAGCAATCTGCCATGCAAATAGTAAACGCAATAGTCCGTAATAATGTATGTCGAGAATGCTTCAAAAGCCTCTACAAAGTGTTATTCTTTATTCATGCCAGAGATATCTACGCATTGCTTAACAAGTGAGCAATGTAGCCTGTCTGCGTGCAACGCACAGGCAGGTAGATGACGGATTCAAGACGGTGCAACTCGATATTCCGGGAGTAAAGTCTTTTTCTGCACACTCGACATACATTTTGAGATGTTTGGCTATGGATTATGGTGCTGACTGCTATATGCTGTTTGCTGTATACTAATGCTGTGATTGCATCATTACGTGGAAAACTGATTTCAAAAAGACCCGAGAGCCTGACAGTGGATGTGGGAGGTGTGGGTTACAGTGTTCAGGTGCCTTTAACGCTGCTTTCATCACTCCCTGAAGAAAACAGAGATGTCTTTCTGTACATATACACACATGTGAGAGAGGATGTCATACAGCTCTATGGCTTTCAGGCAGAGGATGAGAAAAGGATATTCACCACGCTTATAGGCATATCAGGAATAGGGCCGAAGGTAGCATTAAATATACTCTCGACTATTCCGCCGGATAATTTTTACAATGCGATAAATTCCGAAGATGTGGACATTCTCTGCAAAGTGCCGGGTCTCGGCAAAAAGACAGCCCACAGATTAATCCTTGAGCTGAAAGGAAAGCTTCCATCCATTAAAGAAAAGAAAGACACTATTTATGATGATACCCTGTCTGCACTCGTAAACCTCGGCTATAAAAAGAACATTGCACAGGAAGCACTTGAAAAGGCGTATAATAACGGCTACAGGGATATTGAAAGTCTTCTGAAAGAGGCGTTAAAATATCTGACAAAGGAATAAGAAAAACGAAAAAGATTATGGCTGATTTGTTGAGTATAAAAGAAGCGAGCGAATGGGCGACACAGTATTTAGGCAAAACGGTTACAACTTCTAATATTTCTTATCTTATCCAATATGGCCGCATCAAAAAGATTGGAGGCAACGGTACAACACAGGTCTCTAAAACAGAGTTGATAAGATATTACAACTCTTATAACGGCAAGCGAGAGATTTTATGGAAAGACCGTCTTGGCGATGACTTGAACTGGACGCTGTCCTTTGACAAATATAAAGAAGCTGAAACGACAAAGCATGTTCACAGACTTCATCCTTACAAGGGAAAGTTTATCCCTCAACTTGTGGAATACTTTCTTGATAGTCATACCGATAAATTTAAAAAAGAAGTTTATTTTAATAAAGGTGATATTGTTCTTGACCCCTTTTCAGGAAGCGGAACAATGATAGTGCAAGCTTGTGAGCTTGGTATGCATGCTATCGGTATTGATATCTCTGCGTTTAATGCCCTTATAGGAGAATGCAAGATTACAAAATATAATTTGACTGATGTGCAGGCTGAAATTAGCCGAATAACAAAAGCATTGAAGCAGTTTTTA
>CALGPO010000118.1 GCA_937960465.1 uncultured bacterium | reverse complement strand
CATTGCGAGCACCCGAAGGGTGCGTGGCAATCTCATTGCAAAAAGGCGAGATTGCTTCGCTTCACTCGCAATGACGGCTTTCTATCGGCAAATCAGGGTTGCAGAATGTCAAGGCAAAATAGAAATATCCTATTTTATGCTACTGCCTCTATCTGAACAGGACATTTCTATTTTGCTCTAATAGGACATTATCATTTTGCTGTTACAGACTTGCCGAGAAAGTCCCTGAGCCACTTGCTTCTGGCAGGATGTTTCAGTTTTCTGATAGCCTTTACTTCTATCTGCCTTATGCGTTCTCTCGTGACATCGAACTCCTGTCCTACCTCTTCGAGGGTATGAGGGCTGTCTTCTCCTATTCCGAATCTCTTTCTTATAACCATCTCTTCTTTTGGTGATAGGGTGCACAGAACCTTATCTATATGGGCCTTCAAGTCCTCGTGGATAACTGCATCCAGTGGAGAGAGGTTTCCTTTGTCTTCTATGAAATCCTTTAGCATGGTGTCTGATTCCTCGCCGATAGGGGTCTCGATGGATATCGGCTCCTTTGATATCTTCAATATGTTCTTGACCTTATCGAGGGGTATCTTTGACCGGTTTGCTATCTCCTCCGGGCCGGGTTCGACTCCCAGTTCCTGTACCAGTTCTTTTGTAACTCTGTTTACCTTGTTTATGCTTTCTATCATATGGACAGGTATCCTTATTGTCCTTGACTGGTCTGCTATTGCCCTGCTTATCGCCTGCCTTATCCACCATGTGGCATAGGTGCTGAACTTATATCCGCGCCTGTATTCGAATTTGTCCACAGCACGCATAAGGCCAATGTTTCCCTCCTGTATCAGGTCCCCAAGACTCAGCCCTTTTCCAATGTACCTCTTGGCAATGCTTATGACCAGTCTGAGGTTCGATTCGACCAGTTGCCCCTTTGCATTGTTCACCTCGATTTCTGCCTTTTCGAGTTCATGGACAATCTTTTTTATTTCTGATGTCCTTAGTCCGATTGTGGACTCAATGGACCTTATCTCTGTTGTTATATTCCTGATTTTTGATGAATTGTTTTTCGTCTTTTTTGCCCTGCGAAGATTTTCATGCATGGACTGGGCATGTCTGTTCATCTTCTTTAATTCTTCAGAAAATGCATTTATAACATCGTCTTTTAAATTCAACTCCTTGACCTTCTGGAGTATCTGGTTTTTGTTTTCCAGCAGCAGCTTGCATACGGGTGCATCCCATTTTGCAGGCGAAGCCTTGCTCTCAACGCAGAAACCGCCTTCCTTCAGGAGTTTTTTCCTTTTTGTAAAAAGGGAGTTTATGGACTCGGTAATCTTCGAGAATTTTTCCTTCTCTTCCAGAATATCATCCTCGGATAGATCCTCTCCATCCTGAATGAGCTCCACAAGAGGTGCCTCGCCTTTTTCCACGAGCCTGCCCAGCGTTATCAGCTTGTTCAGGACAAAAGGGATTGTGAATATCGCACCGCATATTTTCAATTTACCCTCTTCTATTTTTTGTGCAATCTCTATCTCTCCGTCCTTTGTAAGGAGTGGTATGGAACTTATCCCTTTTAAGTAAGCCCTTAGTGGGTCGTATTCCTGCTCAATAGCACCCTTTATGGCCTCTTCTGAATAAACGGGTTCTGTCTCCTCTAAGAACTTCTCTTCAGAAAGATTTTTATGACCTGTTTCTGCATCATGGTCGTCAAAACTATTTTCGTAGACATTAAACGGATTATCGTCAATTCTTGGCAAGGTTGCCCCCCTTTAGCAATAATCTTGATTTTTGCGACAGGCTTTTCTTTTCAAAGAGCAGAGAGTTCAGAAGTTTTACATCTCCGGCTTCGCCTGCTGATTTAATCTGCCTTTGGAGTTTTCTCAGGGCTATTGCCTTCAGGCAGCCCTCTATAATTTCTTCAACATTGGCATCAACATACTCTTCATCGATTTCTGTATTTATGGAGAGCATTGTTATCAGTCTTTGTTCCTCCTCATCGCACACTGACAACAATTTTTCTATGGAAAGTCCTTTTTTTATTTTTTCAAAGATCCCCCTGATGACAGGGTCTTCTATAATCATTGGATCGATCTTATTTGCTATGGGTGCTGCCCTGTCGGGGAATGAGAGGGCGATGGTTAAGAGCATCTGCTCCTCTCTATTTATGCATGGGTTTAAAATGTCTGTTTTCTGACTTCTGCCCCGCTCTTGAATCTTGACTCTTGACCATTGACTTTTTTTGATGGCCTTTAACTCTTCTCTCAATGTCAGCTCGTTTATTTTCGATCTGTCCGAAAGCTCGCGGATGGTCTCATCCCTCTGGAGGGAGTCAGGGCAGGAGGCTATGATCTGCAGCATGTATCGCACGGCGTCGAGTTTGCTTCTGCCCGAAACCTTCAGCAAAAACTCCACAGGCGAAATAGCCCTGCCCATATATTTCCTGAAATTCTCCTCGCCATGTTTTCTCAGAAAGGTATCCGGATCTTCGCCCTGGGGAAGTAGCAGTACCTTTACAATCATGCCTTCGGCATAACAGAGCTCAATGGATCTCTTTGTTGCGGATATTCCGGCGGAATCGCCGTCAAAAACGAGCAGTACTTTACTGGAAAACCTTTTGAGCCTTTTCAGTTGCCCCGGGGTCAATGCAGTTCCGAGAGGGGCAACTGTATTGGTAAAACCGTACTGATGGCATGAGATTACATCGAGGTAGCCCTCCACAATAATTGAATATCCCTTCTGGGTTATGGAATTTTTAGCGATGTTAAGCCCATAGCTTGATTCGCCTTTTTTGAATATGATGCTGTCAGGAGAATTTATATATTTCGGTGCATTTTTCGAGCTGGACAGTATCCTGCCTCCAAAGGCGATTGCTCTTCCATGGAGGTCGAATATTGGGAACATCAGCCTGTCCCTGAAAAAGTCATAGGTGCCGTGTTCGCCAAAGTTTACGAGGCCGGATGCCTTTATGTGCTCTGTGGCAAATCCTTTAGCCCTCAGGTGATTGAAAAGCGCATCATTTCCATCATATTTGGCATTCCTGCTGTAGCCGATAGAGAACTTCTCTATGGTTTCGCTGTTGAGTCCTCTTTCATTCAGATACGAGATGGCCTGTTTAGAAATCTTTAAATTATTCTGGAAAAAAATAAGCGCCTCTTTCTGAATTGCAAATAAATTTTCCTTAAATCCGCTTTTGACTTCTAAATTCCGACTTTTATTTTCTAATTTTATCCCTGCCTTTTGAGAAAGATAGGACAATGCCTCTTGAAATGTCATGTTTTCGTAATTCATAACAAATGCGAAGATATCTCCTCCCTTATGGCAGCCGAAACAGTGAAATATCTGTTTCGAAGGGTTTACCATAAAAGAAGGAGTTTTCTCTGAATGGAACGGACACAGACCTTTATAATTCTGGCCTGCCCGTTTGAGTTCCACATGCTCGGCTATCAGGTCGATTATATCGATTCTTGCCTTTATATCTTCGACTATAGAGTTCATTAGTTTATTGGGTTTATCGGGTTATTGAGTTTATTGGGTTAACTCAACAAACTCAATGCTATCAGCTATGAGCTAATTTCTGGTTATCCTTCTAAAACCCGAGCAATCGAGGATTTCTAATTTCTCATCCATGGTTATATTGTCAAGAAGGAGGTTCAATCCCAGGTTGTCACTGGCTATATGCCCGGCTATCACTACATTGACATGGTTCTTTTCTGCCTCTTTTCTGTGTTCTTCGCTGAGATGCATGGCAACGATGGTATTTATACCGCTTAGAGAGAGGCTCTGGAATATCTCCTTTGAGCCCTCTGTGCCTCCTGTCATATCCACAAATATTTTTCCTGCCTTTCTGTTCTTTGCCCCCAACAGTATCTTTGGCCCTGCATTGTTCTTTTCCGCCTCTTTGTATTCGGGTATTTCCCGCAAAAGGTCGATTACATCATCAACCGTATAGGGCTTTTTGTCGTCAAATGTCTTTTGTAAATATGAGGCCACCATATTATCTGCAGGGGTGTGCAGACAGACAAATGGTATGTTCAGGAGCTTTGCTGCATCAACAGCCCGTGTATGGTTTACCGGCATTAGTTTACGTTCCACCTCTTTTATCCTTTCCTCCATAAGGCCTTCTGCGATATTTATGGGAACGCCGAACCTGTTCAGTATGTCCGACTGCATATACATGACGGCATAGAGGTTTGCATATGCCCTGCCTTCCGGATGGTGGGAAACCAGGAGGTCAACAGGGATATTTCTGTTTTTCAATGTCTCTGAGAGGAGCACCTCGCCCACCTCTATGTCTATTCCAACAAGGATGGTTTTGACATCTTCATTGCCGGTGCCGTGAAGTATCCTCGAATCAGAGTAGGGATTCTCAAGTCTCTCTATATCGAAAGTCTCTTTTTCCTTAGGCTTGAGGTTTTCGTAATCCTTTTTCCTGCGCTCCAATTCCTTTAGTACAAAGTCTTTCCCTCTCGGATCATTATCGATGCCTGTGGATATCGCCTTTTTGTAAAATTCGGACAGTTTCATAATTTTACCTCATTTACTACTCAAAAGTTCCCTGACCCTCTCGCTGACGACCCTTCCGTCAGCTGCCCCTTTTGTTTTAGGTGTGACTATCTTCATGACCTTTCCCATATCGCCCGGCGATGATGCATTGCATTCCTTTATGGCCGAACGTATTATTTCATCTATCTCCTGTAACGAGAGTTGTTTGGGGAGGTACGATTGGACAATCTCCAGTTCTTTTTTCTCTTTTTCTGCAAGGTCTGTTCTGCCTGCTGATACAAACTGCTCTATGGATTCTCTTCTCTGCTTTGCCATGGATGACAGGACAGAAAGGATATCACTGTCTGTCAGGGTTCCCATTTTTTCTATGGATTTATTTTTTAAAGAGGCCTTGATCATGCGGATGACCGATACCTTCAGTTCATCCCTTGACTTCAAGGCCTCCTTGAGTTCTGCATCGAGTTTCTCGATGGTACTGGCGGTAGTGCTGACAGGGACGGACATTTTTACCTCGCCGGCCTTGCTGAGAATGTTTTTCTTTTCGCAGCCTTTTTGCGGGCAGCTATGATCTTCTTCTTTTTCTTGACGCTCGGCTTGTCGTAATGCTCTCTCTTTTTGATCTCCGAGAGTATGCCTTCTCTCTCGCACTGTTTCTTGAAGTGCTTGAGAGCAGACTCAAAAGATTCTGTATCTCTTACTTTTACTGAGGGCACTTATAAATCACCCCTCTCTATATTGGAATTTTTGCAGATAATTTAACAATTTGGCGAATTTCCTGTCAAGAAAATAACAGGTGGCGCGCCCAGGAGGATTCGAACCCCCGACCTGCGGATTCGTAGTCCGACGCTCTATCCAGCTGAGCTATGGGCGCGTTCCTTTTTAAATCAAGTATTTACAATATGCGATATAAACATTATATCACACACTGTCCTAAAATCGGGATAATTCCCCCCTTTTTGGTTCAATTTTTCGGGAGTTTACGTGCTTGTCAAGCATCATCACAAATTGTCTGAGGCTCTCAGGATTGTGGTGGGCATATCTCTGAGTGCTTTTAAGGTCTCGGTGCCCAAGAAGCTTGGCGACAGTGTAAAGGTCGACTCCTGACTGAACCAGTCTGGTAGCAAAGGTATGTCGTAAATCGTGAAACCTGAAGTTTTCTATGCCTGCCTTTTTTAGCGTTTTATAAAACTCCCGCAGGAGATTGCGATTGCGGATCGACGTTTCTGCTACAGTTGTAAAGACATAACCTGACATCTGAACCCCACTGGACTTCTTTTTTAGCAGATTATGAACTGTCTCGTTCATAGGGATAGCTCGCGGTTCATCGTTCTTTGTCTTTTCAATCGTTATGACTTTTCTAAAAAGGTCGATGTTAGTCCACTTTAGCTTGAGTATCTCGCTCTGCCTCATGCCTGTGTTCAGTGCAATTCCGATGATATCCCTGAGTTGGCCATTCAGATATCCTTTTGCTGCATCAAGCAATCTCGATTCTTCGTCTTCTGTAAGGTATCTGGTAATTATGTTGTTCTCTCTTAACGCACTAACCTTCTGGCAGGGATTTTCCCTGATCCACTCCCATTCACGATATGCAAGCTTCATCGCTTTTGACAGTGCCCTGAACTCCCTGTTTACAGTTGCTGCTGCTGCCCCCTGGTCAAGCCTCTGCTGCATGTATGCTGTAATTGTCTTGGGGGTAATCTTGTTAAGAGTCATATCTGAGAAGTATTCAGTAAGATGAGATATCGCTGAGATATACCTTTTCCGTGTTGACTCCTTTTGCCTGGGGGCATGTATCTTCATAAATTTTTCCATCAG
>CALGPO010000117.1 GCA_937960465.1 uncultured bacterium | reverse complement strand
GTCATACGCCCTCTGAGCGATTATAAGATTTGCCAGCTCTTCCACGACATTAACATTGGACATCTCAAGGAAGCCCTGATTCAGGTTGCCCCGCCCCTCTGTGCCCGGGGTTCCTGTTGCGGCCTCTCCTGATGCATCGGTGGAGAGGAATAGGTTTTTGCCAATTGCCTGAAGTCCGGCAGGATTTACGAATCTTGCTGTCTCAATAGTGCCAATCTCAACAGGTGTAGTACTGCCTGCCTGCAGCACGGTGACGCGTCCATCAGAGGCTATGGTGATTTTGGTTGTATCCGAAGGGATGGTAATTGCCGGCTCAAGGGGATAGCCGTCTGAAGTCACAATCCTTCCGTCCCTGTCAAGCTTAAACGCCCCAGCCCTCGTGTAAGCTATAGTTCCATCAGGCCTTGTAACCTGAAAAAAACCGTCTCCTTCTATAACGAGGTCGAGGTCATTGCCGGTATTGATGAAATCTCCCTGTGTGAAAAGCTTTTGCACAGCAACAGGCTTGACACCAAGACCTATCTGTATCCCTGTCGGCAACTGGACACCTTCCCCTGATGGCGCACCCGGGGCCTTTATTGTCTGATAAACCAGATCCTGAAAATCGGCTCTACTCCTCTTATAACCAACAGTATTTACATTTGCAAGATTATTCGATATAACATCCACATTAAGAGATTGTGCATGCATGCCTGTTGCTGCTGTAAAAAGCGATCTTATCATCTCATCTGCCTCCTTTTGAACAATGTTGAACAAAAATCAAATCGTTCAAGTCGTTTAACAAATCGTTCAAATCGTTCAAATAGTTCAAGTCGTTCAAGTAGTTTAAATAGTTCAAGTCGTTCAAGTAGTTTAATTTATACTTTTGCTATCTCAGAAACAACCCTCTGCGAAAGGTCATCAAAGTTTTTAATGACCCTCTGTGCTGTTTCGTACTGCCTTAATGCAGTTATTATGCCAACCATCTCCTGCACTGGATTTACATTTGACATCTCAATGCTGCCCTGCAGTACCTCGCCCTTGGGAGCACCCATTTCATTCCCTGAAAATAATGATCCTCCAACATGCTGTATATTATTGAGATTTACGAGCTTAATCTTGCTCAAGACATTGCCGTTTACATAAATGTTCCCGTCAGAAGCTATGTTTATGTTGGCTATGCTTATATTTTCTCCCTCTATCCTGATGGGTTTATTTGCAGTATCCAGCACCCTCTGCCCGCTTCCGGTAATCAGAAATCCCTCTTTATTCATGCTGAAAGAGCCGTTTCTGGTGTAATATGTCTTGTCCTTGCTTTCGACTGCAAAGAAGCCATCTCCCTTTACAGCAAGGTCAAGGGGATTCCCTGTTGTTTTTATGTTTCCTTCAGATGTGTCAATATGGTACTGCCCGAAATAAGTCATTGCCCTTGCATCTGGATAAATCGAGTCCTGTCTTTGAGAAGTGCCTTCCAGCAATGGATAAAGGCGTGAGGAGAATGAGGTCTTCTTGTACCCTGCTGTGCTGGCATTCGCCAAATTATTGGCAACACTGTCCAGTTCTTGACTTCTCAGCATCGCCCCTGTCATTGCAATGTATGCGCCTTTGTACATATTATCCCTTTTGACAGCCTTCCCTGTTTTTAGACTTAATTAAGATATTAAGCAATATTAATGCCAATAATTTTAAACTGTTTAAACGATTTGAACAAAGCGGCATATAACAGCCAATGGCTTAAACTTGTTCCGTACGGCTCAAATGGTTCAAACAGTTCAAGAGGGTTCAAAATGGTGGGAATTTTTTTCCTGCGGTAGGAAAATTATACCTCTATATCGATGCCTTCTTTCTTTTCTTCCCTGGGAGGCTTCTTTTCTTCTCTGACCAGTTTTTTTACCTTGCGGGTAATGCGAGTTTTGGGAAAGACATGGGCTGGTCCTATGCCGCGTACACCAGCAATGCTATATGGTTCCCTTATGCCTTCATCTCTTGCCATCTTGCCTTTTTATCGGGCAAAAAAGAAAATTCTTTACTCCGCTACTCCAGAAGCTGGGCCTTCTGTTCAGTGTATGCCTTTTTTATCTTGTCTTGTAGTTCAGCGAATTTTTCTTCTGATATGCCGAGACGCTCCAGTTCAATGTTCGAGACATTTACAGGCCTCCTCAGGCCTATACCCATGTTCAGGCAGACTGCATCCGCTATCCTGATGATCTCGCAGAATGTCTCAAAGTTGCTGTCTTCAAAAGTAGGAAATGTTTCGGCATGATGATATTCTATGACAACCTCGAGATTTTTAGGCAGTTTCCATTTACGTGCGATAAGGCCACCTATATTGCAGTGGTTAAACCCAAACCTCTCGTCTTCGACCTCTATAAAAGACAGCCCTTCTTCATAGACCCTTTCAATAACTGCAGAGTATTGCTCTGGCAGGCTGTTGTTAAGGATTGTTTTTCCAACATCATGGATCAGCCCTGCAACGAGAGCCTCCTCTGATTGAACCAGCTTTGTCTCCATGGCAATTATGGATGCTGCAATGGACACGCCGAGACTGTGTTCCCATAGCCTTTGTTCAAATAGACCAAACCTCCTGTGAATATCCTTCAATGATGCAGCAACAACAAGATTTTTCATGGTGTTAAAGCCAATAAGAACTATAGCCGTAGATATCGTGTCTATGCTCCTGCCACGGCCGTAATATGGAGAATTGGCAATCCTGAGAAGCCTCGTGGAAAATGACTGGTCACCGGAAATAATCTTCTCAAGCTCGTTTATGGATGAATAGTCGTTATTCATCAACTTCAAGACCTTCATTGCCACTGTAGGAAGGCTCGGAATATCTACAGTCTCTAAAATAATCTTTTCTAAAATCTCTTCCTTCATTGTTATTCCTCAACTACTTTCGAGTTCCATAAGTGTATTCCTAAGCACTTCCAGTTTAAAGGGCTTGTTTATAACCCTGACGCCCTCTTTTTTTATAAACTCATCAAGCCTTTCATTCAGCACAGCGCCGGTAACAATAATAAATCTCTTTGCAAGTTCGCTGTCCATCTCTTTGATCCTGTAATAGAGATTATCTCCGGTAGCCCACGGCATCATGTAGTCGCATAATACCGCCCAGTATTTATTGTTAAGCACCGCATCTATTGATTCCTCGCTTGACAGAAACACATCAGCCTCATATCCGATGTTGTTCAAAAAAATCCTGATCAACTCAGCCACATCAGGTTCATCATCAACCACAAGTATCTTCTTCATATCATCTCCCACACTGCTTAAGACTGGTTATAACAGATAATCCATTATTCGTCACAACTTTTCATAGGATAATTATATCAGTCCATAAACTGTCTTACAGCAACATACTCTTCGCCTGCCCTAAGCTGGGCATCGAGCCGCACATCATTGAGATGCCTGAAATATGTGCTTGCCACATCCACGATGCTTTTATCAAGACTATTGTTTTTAGCCATGTCCTCTATTATTCTTAATGCTTCTTCTCCTGTCATTCCCTTCCTGTAAGGTCTGTCCTCCGTAATAGCAGTTAAAACATCCGAAACAGCCATAATCCTTGAGCCAATCGGCAATTCATTGCCTCTTATATGGAATGGATAACCTTTCCCATCCATTCGTTCATGATGGAAAGATGCCCATGTATTTATAATATCAAGCCCTGATACTGCCTCAAGTATTCTGTAAGAGTGATAAACATGACTTTTCATTACATTAAACTCTTCAACAGAAAGCTTAGCAGGCTTTTCGAGTATTTCTGCTGGAACAGCCAGTTTGCCAATGTCATGAAGATAACCTGCAATCGACATCATTCTGCACTCTATTTCCGAAAATCCAATCATCTGTGCCAGCAATGTTGCTACTGCACTGACACCTGCTGAATGAACCGATGTAAATCTGCTTCTGTAATCTATTATGTGGCTAAAGAGTCGACCAATTTTTAAAAGTTCCTCAATAGTAAGTTCCACATCAGGAAGTGCATTCCTGTCATGAATTATCTGGTCAATCTCCGGAGATGCTGCATCAAGCCAGAAATACTCCTTTTGAGACAATTCTTCGAATACCTTTAATACATCAGGCACAAACACACTGCCTGCCTTTGTCTTAATCATATCTGAGATCTCCCTGACCTGATTGAGTACATATCTCTGCCTGTCTATAAGCACCTCTATTCTGTCTGCAAGATGTATGATATGAGAACCAATATGAACACTCTCTCCTTCGAAATATGCTCCCTTGCCATCTGCCCATGGCAGATGATGAAATCGGATTATCTTTGCAACATCAGAAAGCAAATCAAAGTCTGTATTTTTTAAAAGAAGGTATCCTTTGTCAGCGTGAGACTGCGGATTCTGTATTTCGAAATCTAAAGTGTCAAGCCTATCTTTTAGAGAAAATGCACCAATATCATGCAGTGTTGACGCTAAAAATATATTTGCTATTTCATTATTCGGCATCCCATATTGCCTTGCTATCTCTCCGGCAATAATAGCAACGCGAATATGATGATTCGTCATTACTGGATTAATAAAGTCCAGCGCCCTTGAAAATGAAAATATGATATCAGAGAGCTTTATTCTTCCTATCATGCATCTAATGCAGTTGGTTTAAAATTTAACCATCTTGTTTATTTCTACATTAACCTTTGCAACTGTAGAAAATACCTTATGCGCCTCTTCAAGGGTGGATACAACAAGAGAAACCCTCTTTGTAACATCTGTCAATACCTGACTCTGCTCTTCGATAGCTGATGAAAGATTATTAACAGAATCTCCAACTCTGTCGGAAAGCATCTTTGTATTTTCAAATGTCGATCTTATGGATTTTATGTCATGCTCAAATGCGATAATGATCTCGGAAATCTTATCCACCTCTCCAACTGCAGCGACAACTTTATCTTTTAAATCTTCCAATATATTTGCAATATCTTTTGTGAGCTTTTCTGTCTTTTGCGCAAGTTTTCTCACCTCATCGGCAACAACAGCAAAACCTCTCCCCTTGTCGCCAACACGAGCTGCCTCTATTGCAGCATTAAGGGCAAGTAGGTTTGTCTGGTCTGCTATGTCAGAAATGGAAACGACTATATTGCCTATATTTTCCGTTGCAGCGCCTAAATTCTGGATATTATTGACAACCTCTGTAACCTTCTCCTGCTGTCTCGATATATCCTCAACCCGTTTGCCAAGCTCAACATCCAGCGTATCATTGTGCCTGACCATAGCCTGCACCTGTGTGTTAATGGATGATACATTGCTGGACATATCCCTTATGGTGGCATCTATCTCCTCTATGGCCGTGGCAACAGATGTGGTTTCGTCTTTTATCCTGCCAAAATTACTATCGATTAAATCCATAGTGTTGGTAATAGTAGAGCCTAAAAGAGTGGATTTAATAAGTCCTATTGAAATTTTCTGAACTATAGGCAGAAGATTATCCTGTGCTACAACTTGCTGTTCTTTTCTTGCAAAAAGTCTGAATGCCATTATTCCCTCCGTCACTTCATTACCAGTAATTTAACCTTACAGTTGCATAAAATCACACGTTTACAGCACGGTTTCCTGTCGCTTGTAAAGACTTTGAAGCATGTTAGTCCTTGCTGTCTATGCAATATTAAGGTTAATATATCTCATTTATAATGTCCGCACCACACTTAAGTCCCGAGAACCAATCCCAGAATCTTTTCACATGTTCCTTCTTAAAAATAGCTCCATGCTGTGGAGCAATCATCTCTATATCATATTTCGATATCCTATCCACATACTTTCTGCACACAGAATTGGATGCCATGTATCTTTTATGGAAACCTTCCATAAGCTTCACATGGGAACCAAAATCCCTGACAAATGGGTACCTCTCTCCCTTCGGGAATATTGCTGCACCGAGGTCTCCTGTGAAAAGTATCTTTGACTTGGGATCATAAACATGGAAGTTGGCAACAGAGTGAAGAAAATGGGCAGGAATCAGTTCAAGGGAATCACCCGATGGAAGCTGAATTCTTCCGCCGTTGTCTTCTATGGGAACTATTCTGGTCATGTCGAACATTCCATAATGGGGAAGGAACCTTACCCACCATTTGGAGAGATGTATCTTTGCAGGGGTCACGCTGAGCCAGAGGGCTATTCCTGAAGAAACATCAGGGTCCTGGTGTGAGAAAAATATGTGCTGAATCCTGTTTAAATCAATATACCTCGATGTGTTTGCAACAACACGGGGAAAAACATGAATTCCGCCGGGATCAAGCAGTATGCCCATGCCTTTATTTTCTATAAGATACTGGTTTACCTGAACAAGTCCTTCTTCTTCATGCTCCTCCCATCCAAGCCATATAAAGCGATGGGTTCCATCATCATAAAGCACTTCGCCTTTTACAATGTCCACATCATTTCTAATGTTCATAGCCTTTGCCATAAAAACCTCCTAAACCGCGTTTATAATTTCGCCTGCCATCTCTTCTATAGATAAGACCTTATCCGCTATGCCTGCATCCACAACCGCTTTCGGCATTCCATACACAACACATGTCTCTTCGTTCTGGGCAAATATCCTTCCGCCTGTCTTCTTTAATGCAGTAAGTCCCTTAAGCCCATCGTTTCCCATGCCTGTAAGTATTACGCCCAGTGCCCTACCAGGAAAAAATTCTGCCACAGAAGACATAAGGGCATCGACAGATGGGCGATAAATAAACTCCTCTTTATTCTCGGAAATGGCAATGACGGTCTCTATTCCCCTTGGTCTTTTCACCCTCATATGGCCCCTGCCGGGCGCTATATATGCAACACCATTTTTTAAAGGTTCTCCCTCCTCTGCCTCCTTCACCGTGATCTGGCTTAACTGATTGAGCCTTTCAGCAAATGGACCTGTGAAGTTCGGAGGCATATGCTGGGCTATGACAATCGGCGCCGGAAAATCCTTTGGCAGTTTAGGAATTATCTCCTGAAGCGCCTTAGGCCCTCCTGTTGAAGTGCCTATAGACACCAAATTTATTCTCCGCTCACCTGTTGCTCTAACAGGCATTGATTTTGGAACTTCTATATGTTTTACAGGCGCTGTTGAAGGTCTGACACGCTTTTTTACTATCCCTTTTTTAGCTATTTGCTTTATCTTATCAAGAAGTATTTCGCGAATTTTGACGATATTTATCGAAAGGTCTGAGAGGTTCTTTGGTATAAAGTCCACTGCACCTAAGTCAAGTGCATCCAGTGTAACCTTTGCTCCTTCAACAGTCAGAGAACTCACCATAATTACAGGTACAGGATTCTTCTCCATTATATGCTTAAGCGCAGTAATACCATCCATCCTCGGCATTTCAACATCCATTGTCACGATGTCAGGCCTTAATTTTTCTACAAGCTCGATCCCCTCAACCCCATCCCTCGCCTTACCAATGACCTGGATTTCAGGGTCTGAGGAAAGCATATTAGATAATGCATTCCTCATAAAAGCGGAATCATCAACAATTAAAACTTTTACCATAAACTCTCCAGAATCTTTTTGTTTAACTAATTACCTCATACCCATTGTCTATCGCCTGAACTTATACCTTAAACCAGCCTGCCATTGAATTCAGTTCTGTGGCGAGTTTTGAAAGGTCTCCTGCTGCACGCTTTATTTCAACCATAGAATTGCTTAACTCTCTCGTTATTCCTGCAATGTTTTCCATGTTGTGGGAAACCTCCTCAGAGGCAGAAGACTGCTCCTCTGTAGCCACCGCGATCCTCTGCACCATGTCAGCAACCCCTTCCACATATGATACGATTTCGTCTATGGACTTCAATGTACTGTTTACATGCTCAAGCACCTTCCCAATAGATTCCCTTTCTTCCTTCATGAAATGCACAGAATCCGCAATCTCAGTCTGCATTGCCCTAACAGTATTTCCAATATCGTCGGTTGCAACAGTTGTCCTTTCTGCAAGCTGCCTTACATTATCCGCCACCACTGCAAAGCCTCTCCCCTGCTCACCTGCACGGGCTGCTTCAATTGCTGCGTTTAAAGCAAGAAGGTTTGTCTGATCTGCTATCTCTTTTATCAAGGTTATTATTTCGTTTATCTCCACTGATTTCTGCCCGAGGGATTCCACCTTTTCTGCGGATTCCTTGACTGTATCGGCAAATTTTTGCAACTCCTGTACTGTTATATGCATTGCATCCTTGCCTTGCATTGCTACCTGTTTCATTTTCTGAGCAGCCTCCGCAGTTTGGGATGCATTTTTTGCCACATCAAGGATTGTCTGCGACATTTCTGTCATGGCTGTGGCTGATTGTTCTATCTGGCTATGTTGCTCATGCGAGCCTTTTTCAAGGGATATAGCCGTGGCTGATAATTCCTCTGAACTGCTTGCGAGGGTTCCTGTGGATGTCTTCATTTTCCCGACTATTTCACTCAGGTTTCCTATCATCTTGCACATTGATTTGTGCACCATTCCAATTTCATCTTTTGAGTATTCGCTCTTCGCACACATAAGGTTGCCCTGTGCTATCTGCTCTGCTCCCCATATCAGTTCATTCAGTGGCTTTGAAACAGACCTGTAAATCCACGTACCAAAGGCTATGCCAATTACAACCGCACCTATGCTTATTGCCGCTATGAGTATCGTGCTAAATATGACCATCCTGTTGACCGTTTCTATAGCCTTTTCCTGTTCCCCCTGTGCTGTTGTTACAGTCTGTTTGCCCTTTTCAGCTTGCTTAAGAACGATTTCCCTTAATCTCTCTGTAGCCTGCAGAGCCTTTTCCCTCATAGCTATGTCTTGACGAATCTTTGCAATCACGCCATCTCTGGCTAATAATACACCTTTGATTGAGTTTAAAGCCCCTTCTGCGTTCATAAGTATTTTTAACTCCTCTTTTGCATCCAGTTTAGCCAAGGCCTTTTTCAGAGAGCCTTCAACAGTGCCTATTTTCTCAAATATCTTCTTAATTTCAGACTCAATAGCATCCACCTCTTTTGTAGACACAAGAGTAAAAAGCTTTGTAGATAAGCCCTCTATGGATAAGCCAAGAGATACAAGTTCAGAATTGCCTGCTAAAACATTAGTCGCAATGTTTGCCTGAGTGAAAACATCTCCCTGTCTATTTGTCTCGATTCCGTATTTTTCGCTTGCCGAGGCCACTTCCTGTTCGATCGTAAGCATAACAGAAGACAGTTTCTCGCTAACATCCCTGTTTAGCGTTTCGAACTTGTTTTTTATGTCGCTATTCGCCTGACCTAAAAGAGATGTCTGGAGTTTTACAATCTCCTCTATCTTCTCACCCAAGGATTTAACATCTGCCATGAGATTTTTCGATTCCTTCAAATACTCATTCTGAATCGCCCTATTTATTGCAGAATTTACTTTTCCACGGGCTATTATCAATGCCCTTTTATCCCGAGCATGCTGTATTTCGAAAATAGCAACATGGATGTCCTTTAATGTTGCCTTTAATACTTCTATATTTCTGAGTCTTGATGAAATGCTTTTTGTATCCTCCAGCGATGACACAAAAGCTGCTGAGCGATTGAGCTGAAGACCCCTTATCTTTGCATCCAACTCTTTTAATCTATTTGAAGCATCCTTTAATTTCTGCGTAATTGTTTTATTTGCTGCTACTGCCTCTTCTCCGGCATGAAGTCTGCCCTCTGTTATCTCAAAAAGCTCTTTTGCAACACTACCCAGTTCGTTGTAAGTCTCCATCTTCTCGCCGGATAGAGACTCCAATGCATCCTGGGTATTTTTAACCTCTAACAGTGACTTTTCAGCCTCGGTGCGATAGGCTTTATATTCTTCCATGTTTTTCGATGCGCTTACCTTAACAAGATCTGCTGTAGTGCCCTGTATTGCCCTTTGAAACTCAACTGTCCTCATCTGAAATGGTGTGCTTCGTTCTGTCAGGTAAAATAACTTGCTCTTGACAAACCCCATCCCTATGATGCTTGTGGTGGCAACAGCAGCAACAATCGCAATTACAATAATTACATTCCATGTCAGTTTGGTCTTTATAGTCATAACTTTTTCCCTTTCCCCTCACACTTTTCCTTATGCTTTTCCCTCTCCTGTAAGGAGAGGGGAAAGTATTCTCCTTTGGCTAAAAGAGTAATATACTTTGTCTTTTTATTTTTTAATATACTTCTGCCCTTCTCCTTTAAGAAAGTCATACAACTTCTGCACTTTTGCAGACGGCTTACCTTTTGTAATAAGAGTCAACGGCCTCGAAATCTTAGGAGTTTGCACTATCTTAACCTGTGCTGGAAACTTCTCAGGATTTGCTATGGCTATAGCCTCTAAATTAGATGCTATAGCATTAGAGACGTCATTCAATGAAGGCACATCCAAAACCTCTTTTGTAACAGCCTCGCCGTCCATTATCTGTTTTAAAAAAATACTCATAGCGCCTGATGAAAGCTTCGGCCATACAACGATTATAGGCATATCTTTACTGCCAACATCCTTCCAGTTGGTTATTTTGCCTGAGAATATGCCCTTTAATTGCTCCTTACTAAGCTTTGCAACAGGATTAGCACTATTGACAATAACAAAGGTATCCTCTTCTGTTACAGTAAAGGGCACAAGAGATTGTTTATCCTTGACCTGATAACCGGTTTTCTCAGCAGCCGTTATCCATTCATCCAAGGACATGCTTGCTCCAACAACCTCTGCTTTGCCATCTTCAAGGTTTTTTAGCGCATCAACAGGACCTGCAACCATTATTTTTACCGAAATATTTACTGCTTTCAAAGGCTCTTTCATGGGATCAAACACACTATTAATAAAGGTAGGGCCTGTTGAAACCACAATCTCATCGGCAACAGCACAGACAACAAGTGATAATACAAAAGCAATTGCAATTGTTAAAACCAATCCGTACTTTTTCATATTCTACCCCCAAAATTGAGATATTACCACCAAAGGTGGCATAATTAAGTTATTTATTTACGCCTTCGTTTTTGCTGCTGAACATGAATTTCTGTATTATCCCTATGGGCAATAAGTTCACTGTAGATCGTATCTACCTTTTGTTCTAATCCATCTACCTTTTGTTCTAATCCACCTACCTTTTGTTTTAAACTCTCCACTTCCCGCTTTATATCCATTTGTCCATCAATTACAAATCCAAGCTTATGCTGAAAATCTTCTGACAAAATCCCAAGATATTTTTTTATGTCTTCCTTAAACTCTTTCGCATCATCTTTAGTAAAATATTCGCCCATAAATCACTCCTCGTCTTTAAATTAAAACCCGAATTCCTTCAGCAGGTCATCCACATCTCCCTGTGACACCTTTTCGGGCACAACAGCCTCCACTTTTTTGCCTTCCTCTATCTTCACGCCAAATGTTGCTATTAGCTTCACAAGCTCTTCCTCTATATCTCCCACAAGTTTAATCACCTTTTTTATTGTCTGGCCCGTAATATCCTGAAAGGACTGGGCAGTAAGTATCTCTGTGAGGTCGTCCTCAAGTTTATTCTTGAAATCCTTTAAATAACTCACGGATTCCTCGGGTTCTTTGAGATTTCTTATGTTCGAAGCGAGGTCGTCCATGCCGAGTATATATTTCTCGACTATGCCCATGGTCTTATTTGCTGCCTCTTCGGTCTTATCTATAACAAACTGAAGCTTATCGATTGCGCTTGGCATATCCGTTATTGCCATGTCCTTAAGTCTCGGGTCTATTGCCTCTTTGAAACTCCTTATGGCATCGTGAAGTTTTCTTGTAACCTTTCCAACCTCTTTAAAAAGATCGCTCTGGCCTTTATTCATTATTTTCTGGATGGCCTCGTCAGCCTTTTCGTAATCCTGCGATGCTATGGCATTCATAAAGTTGACTATATCATCAAAAAGGGCGTATCTTGGATCATTGGAGCTTATACCTTTTTTTTCAAAAAAGTCCTTTGCATCCATCACTTCTTTGACAACCATCTCTCCACCCACCCCCTCTATTTTCTTCACAATCTCAACCTTATCACCCACCTCCTTTACCTCGAATACCTCTTCTTCAAAGATGCTCATGTCCTCAACAGGGATAAGTTTTTTTGTATCAAGAAGCACGACAAGTTTGTCGTCAACCTTTGCAACGCCCGATACAATATCTGAGGTATTAAAATCTGTTGGCGGCTCTATCTCCGACTCATCTATCGTAATCACGCCGGTTATGCTGTCAACAAGGACTCCAAAGGTAATGCGGCCGCTTGTAACGACGATTACCTTTTCTCCAACAGTGCCGCCGTTCAAACCGGCAAGTTTCTTAAGATCCACAACCGGTATTATTCTTCCCCTGAGATTGGCAATACCCTCTATATAACCGGGAGCTTGTGGCAGTTTTGTCAAAGACGGCATGTTTATAATCTCCTGAACCTTTAATATTGGTATCGTGTATTCGTTGTTGTTCATTGTAAAGCCTATATATTGCATGTATGGCCCTCCATAAAATTATTTATTTGCTCGTTTAAATATTCCCCTTGAAACTACTGCGAGGTCAAGGATTAAAACAACCTTTCCATCGCCTGTAATTGTTGCCCCCAGAATGCCGCACTCTTCAGACTCTATGCCGTTGATGGTCTTAATAACAATCTCTTCCTGTCCTAACAACTCATCTACGGATATGCAGAATCTCCTGTCGCCAACTGCTGCAACAAGTACATAGCTGTTATCATGGTCTATTTCAGACATCCTCCTTACACCAAGAACCTCTGACATTTCGAACATTGGCAAAACCTTACCACGTATGGTCAATACCTTCTGGCCTGTTACATCCTTTATGTCGCTCTTTTTAACCCTGAGTGTCTCTTCTATCATGGACTGCGGTATTGCATAATGCTCGCCGCCTATTCTCACCATCATTGCCTGAAGGATTGCAAGGGTTAATGGCAGGCTTATTTTGAACGTGCTTCCAATATCCTTTTTAGTGATTACCTCAACATATCCATTCAGTTTTGCCACATTTGTCTTTACAACATCCATTCCAACACCGCGGCCGCTCAGTTCTGTGGAAACCTCCTTTGTGGAAAACCCCGGCAGGAATATAAGGTTTATTGCCGCATCATCAGACATCCTCTGTACCTCTTCCTCTGTTATCAGACCTTTAGACAACGCCTTTTTCTTGACAGACTCAACATCTATGCCCTTGCCGTCATCAGATACCTCTATAACAATCATAGTGCCCTTCTGATAGGCACTGATAATTATCCTGCCTTTCTTTGGCTTTCCTTTGGCTTCCCTTTCTTCAGGGGATTCTATGCCGTGGTCTATGGAATTTCTTATGATATGCACAAGGGGATCGCCGATATTTTCTATGACCGTCTTATCCACCTCTGTATCTTCGCCGAATATTTCCAAATCAATGTCCTTTCCTAAATTCCTCGACATATCTCTGACCATCCTCGGAAACTTGCCGAAGACCTTCTGGATAGGCTGCATCCTCATCTTCATCACAGCAAGCTGCAAATCCGATGTAACCCTATCAAGAAATCCCGTTGTCTCAAGAAGGCTTTCGACATGAGGGTCTCCAGAATAACTCATATCGAGTTTGGCAGCAAGGTTAAGAAGCCTGTTTCTTGCAAGCACGATCTCTCCTGCGAGATCCATTACCTTATCAATCCTTGATACATCAACTCTTAGAGTAGAAACAACTTCCCTCTCCTTTGTTATCTGCTGCACCTGCTCCTCAATGACAGGTGAAGGTTTAGGTATAGGTTGAGGAATGACCTTTTCTTCTATTTTTTCTTCCTCAACTTCTACCTTCTCTTCTGCCTTCATCTCGACTTTTTCCTCTATCTTTTCCTTAACCTCTGTCTTTGCCTCGTCTCCTGCAACTGCCGTTTCCAGAGCAGAATCCAGCCCTCTTAAAAGGTCTGATGTATCTTCCTCTATTCCATCTTTGAGTTTTATATGAAATATAAGAAGCCTTAATGTATCAACACTCTTAAGGATTACATCCATCAACTCCCGTGAAAGGGTAATCTCGCCGTCACGGAGCCTTTTCATGATGCTTTCTGCCCTGTGGGCAACATCCACAATCTGCTGAAGGCCCAGGAATCCTGCAGCACCCTTAAGGGTATGCATTCCCCTGAATATTTCATTGAGAATGTCCTTGTCATACCCCTTTGTCTCCAACTCCACAAACATGGGGTCAATTTTTTCGAGAGTTTCTTCCGCTTCTGTAACAAATTCGCTTATAATCTCATCCATCTCATCAGCCATTGCTTAACCTCCTCGTTCATTGTTCACCGTTTTTATGCAATGAACTATAAACCATGAACTATGACCGTTTATCATCCAGCCTTTAGGGATGTTTTCTTGTCTGCTATCTTTTCAAGCTTCTCTTTCAATACCTCGGCTGTAAATGGTTTCACAATATAATTATCAACCCCTGACTTGATTGCCTCGATAACCTTTTCCTTTTCAGCCTCGGCAGTTACCATAAGAAATGGTATATTCTTTAACGGTTCAGCCTCCTGCCTGATATTTCTCAGGAGGTCTATACCTTCCATATTGGGCATATTCCAGTCAGATACTACTAATCCGTAATTTCCACTTCTCAGTTTATTAAGTGCTTGCACGCCGTCCTCAGCCTCATCTATATTTTCAAATCCCAATTGTTTGAGAAGATTTTTCACTATCCTCCTCATCGTCGGGAAGTCGTCCACCACAAGCACCTTGATGCCAAAGTTAAACATTACCCTCACCTCCTGTGCTAAACATCTTTTTAAGTATCTTTTTTATGCTTTCATTTATCTGATCCGCATTGGCAGGTTTGACCAAATAGTCGTCGGCGCCGGCTTCAAATGCCCTTTTCTTCTCATCCTCGTCAGCCTCTGTAGTAACCATAACAATAGGAATGCTGCTTAAAGTGGGGTCTGACTTTAAGTTTTTTATAAACTCTATTCCGTCCATATAAGGCATGTTCATATCTGTAAGGATGAAGTTGATATTCTCTGTTCCTACCTTTTCCATGGCATCCAGCCCGTTTTCTGCGGTTATTACCTCGTATCCCTTGCCTTTGAGGTACAAACTTAACAATTTCCTTGTGGTCTTGTCATCATCAACAACCAATATCTTCATAAAGCCCTCCACTCATTTACCCATTTACTCATTCACCCATTTACCTTTATACCTTCTGATATACTATTACCTTATTAATAACAATAGGTCTGAAAGCCCTCGTCACATTGTGAAGGCTTTCTGATGTGCCAACAAACAGATAACCGTTTGGCCTCAATGCGTCGTACAGGTTGGCAACCGCCCTCTGTTTTGCCCTGTCATCAAAATATATGAGGACATTCCTGCAGAATATGACATCAACACCGCGCACTACTTTTACGTCTCTGTCCTCTATAAGGTTTAT
Source organism: uncultured bacterium (assembly GCA_937960465.1). Taxonomy (GTDB): domain Bacteria; phylum Nitrospirota; class Thermodesulfovibrionia; order Thermodesulfovibrionales; family Dissulfurispiraceae; genus Dissulfurispira. The sequence continues at coordinate 7,118 of CALGPO010000117.1, read as the reverse complement.
CTTCATAAATTTTATTAAGGACTTAACGTTTGATGATATGGAATACTGTTGATTGGTATTAGTGAAATATTTTTTTAAATACACTTCTGGAACATTCCTGATCGCATATGACCCATAAACGCCGGACCTTGCAGAGCTTAAAACAGACTCGCTGATATCAGAGGCGTATATCTCCTTTCGAAGAGCACTCGCCTCTAATTTCTCCATGAGTATCATTGCAATGGTATAGGGCTCTTCTCCTGTCGAACATGCTGCAGACCATATCTTTATGTCCTTACGCCCGGTTTTGGCATTTTCAGATATGATGCGGTTAAATAGCTCCCCGGCAAAAACATTGAACTGCTGCGGTTCCCTGAAAAAAAATGTCTCATTTGTGGTCACCAGATTAAACATTATATTGAGCTCGTTTTTATCAGAACCGTATTTCAGGATATAGAGGTAGTCTTCGTATCCCTTGAGATTCTTTTCCTGCACCCTTCTTCCAAGCCTGTTTTCGAGAAAATATTTTTTGTTGTCTGGGATGAAAATGCCGCTCCTCTCGTATATAAAATCCCTGAGTTGTTTGAAAACATCATCTGTCATTAATAGACTCATAGAGAGCTTAAGGCCTCCTTTATCTTTTCTCTCACGTCAGGATTGGGATGTTCTTCGTAAACAGCCAATGCCTCGTATGCCCCCCTTCCACCTATTTCAGTGATTGCATCAATGGCAGACATGACAACAGGGATAAATTCATCGTGAAGCATTGTGCCTATCATGCTTATAGCCTTTTCCTTATCGCATGAAAAGACTATTGCCTTAATGGTATAAAATCGCACCCACGGGTCGTCATCCTGTAAGGCGTTGAATAACTCAGGAGGGCAATAGTGCGTCTCTCCGAGAGCTACCACTGCTGCTTTTCTTATATCAGGATCTCTATCTGTCAAAAATCCGATAAGCCTGGCAGTGGATTCGTCGGTTGCAATGCGTCCAAGCCCGTATATTGCAGCTATCTTCACTTTCTTATTCGGGTCATCTGATAGTCTTAAAAGAATATCCACATCTGATACCGTCTTCGCTATTATCTCTCGGACATTGTCGCGGTACTTTAGCATATCAGACAAAAAGACATCCGCATCTATCTTTATAAGTGATTCAACAATCTTTTCGATAACATCATAATACTTCTCCACCTCTAATAGATCCATCAATGCCTTAAATGCGTCCTTTGCCTGAATATTGCCAAGGGCCTCTATAGCAGAGCGTCTGACATGGGCATCCACATCCTTCAGTGATACTTCGAGGAGGTGTCCTGTGGATATCGGCTCTCCTATTTCACCGAGGGCCCCGGCAGATGCCCTTCTTAAGTCCCTCCGCATATCATCAAGATAATCTATTAGCTTTGAGACAGCCTTTTTACTTCTAATAGCACCCAGTATTTCTATGGCAAAAGACTTGCCCCTATATTTAATGTCAGGCGATTCAAGCAGATTCAATAATTCATCCTCCGAGTCCATAGAACTGATAGCATCTTTTAATAATGCAATCCTCTCTTCGTTTCCGGGCAATGACGGGTCTAAAGAACCTGCAAGATCCACCAGCACAGGCACTGCCTCTCGGCAGTTTAAGGAAACAATACCTTTCAGGGCTATCTCTTTTTCCTCCCAGTCGCCGTCCTTGAGCATATTTATAAGATGTCCGGACAGGTCAGCCATCTCAGGGGTAATCCCTATCTGGATAAGGCTCTTTATAACTGCATTCCTTTCATCAACAGACGCCTTTGGCAAATATGCAATTAAGGCATCTATTGCCTTTTCAGAACCTATCTTTCCCAGTGTTTCAATCGCAGCAAAACAGACCGCTTCAGAGGAGTTAACGAGGAGAGACGCTATATCTTTTACAGCCTCCTCAACCTTGAGTTCTCCAAGGGCATCAAGCGCAGAGAAACAGACCCACTCTTCATCCTTAAGCGCCTTTATCAACTCTGGAATGGCTTCTCTGTATCTAAGCAAACCAAGGCTCTTTGCAGCAGCAGCCCTTACATTTGCGTTAGGGTCTTTGAGGAGCGGCATAATCATTGACGGCTCGACTCCTTTCTTTATATCTCCCATAAGGTCAAGGGCAAACTTCCTTATATCATCGTCCTTATCCTTTAAGAGTGGATATAGGAGCGGCACAATTACTCCATCAAGTGCAGTGAGAATGATTAAAGCTGTATTTCTAAGATAGGAATTCTCCCTTAACAGCGGCAACACCATATAACCAACAACTTCACCTAAATAGCTGTCTGTCGTCCCTATGGCAATAAGGGATCGCATTGAGGCGTCTTGAACCCCTGCATTCTCATCACTCAGCGCCTTAATAAGCGGATATACTGCCCTCTCGTCCCCTTCTGATAAATCTTCGGCGGCCCCCCTTCTAACAGAAGGGTCTTTATCACCAAGCTTCTGGATCAGTTTTTTAATGTTTTTGATCATTAATTACCCCCATTGCAGAGTCAGGATTATAGAATACAAGATGCAGGATACAAGATACAAGATGCCCACCACATAAGTTGAGCAATTCTTATTTTAGAATTATGTGTCAGGTGCTGCGAAAAGACTTTAAACCACGCACTTGTATTAACATCTGTCTTGTATCCGTAATCTACTACATTGCCCTGATTTGCCGATAGAAAGCCGTCATTGCGAGCGAAGCGAAGCAATCTCGCCTTTTTGCAATGAGATTGCCACGCACCCTTCGGGTGCTCGCAATGACTGATAGAATAAAGGTTTTCAAGTTCTATCGGCAAAATAGGGCAAATTCGCATACCGGAGCATTTCATGCCATTATTGAATCCCATATTCCTTTATCTTATTGAGAAGCGTCTTATAGCTGACCTTTAGAATTTCTGCTGCCCTGCTTTTGTTTCCATGTGTCTGTCTAAGGGCATTTTCTATTCTTGATTTCTCGGCAAACCTTGCTGCTGATTCCGCGATCTCATGCAAAGGAGCGTCTAAGTTAATCCTATCTTTCACATCTGTGCCAAAACTCAGATGTTCAGGCAAAAGGGCTGCGCCATCGCCCACATCATCATAAAAGAGTAATATCAGAAAAATCGAGGCTGTTAGGAAAATAATGAGGATATCGGGACTGGCTTTCATTGCCTCCCATTTATAAGTTCTATGAGTTTATCCGCAGGCATTGTTCCAGAATAGATATTGCCATCAGGCATTATCATTGTAGGGGTGCCTGTAATACCAAGGGATTCGGCAAGTTTTATATTATTATCCACTTCTTTTGTACCGCAATCAGTTTTAGGAATGGGTTTATTCTCGAAATTGTCTTCGAGCATATTTAAAGATTTATTGCATACGATGCTAATTGATTTCCAGTATGCATCCTTATGCATCTTCAATGGAAACAGCTTCATATAAAACACGATATCTTTTCTCTTTTCTAAAACCTTCTTCATCTCCTGATGAAGTTTCCCGCAGTACGGTCAATCGGGGTCTGTAAATACAATCACCTTTTTTGGCGCATGAGCGTTGCCCATGACCAATGCATTATTCACCGGTATATTTGAAACATCCACCTTGCCTGTAGGAATCTTCTGGGCGCTTTCCGCAGTTTTATTAGAACTGGTATCTACTTCGATAATAGTACCTGAGACGAGATACTTCTTTGAGAAATCCACATAAAAAATGCCCTTTTTGCCATTATCGTTTATGTGTACTTCCCAGAGGCTTTTTACAGGGCTTAACTGTATATTCAGAATCTTTGCATGGGATAGCTTCATCTTCTTCAGGATGCCGTTAACTTCCTGTGTGCTTAAGGAATGGCACTTCTTGCAATCACCCTCGCAGCCATTGGTGCCAAAGGCATAGGTCAAGGTTGAGGTTAAGATTAAGAAGGAAAAAACAATAAAAAGCATTATAAATCTAAATTTATGCATAGTTCCTTTCCTTTTGACATTAAAGAGCCCTTCAGCCCTTCTGCACTTCATTAACCATGACCTGTTTTTATAATAAATAACTTTTCCTTTGAATTGCAAGGCATTTTTTGTTATAATTTTGGGCAATGGAAGAATCGGTAGTATCAGCAGCTACATCAGACAACAGGCACATGCATAAGTCAGCCCTCGAGGCATTGCTGTTTGTTGCTGGAGAATCTGTTCCTATCAGCAGCCTCGTTAAGGCGACCGAAATGCCGGAGTCCGAAATCAAAAAATTAATGGAGGAACTGATATCGGACTATAAAGGAAAAAATTCGGGCATACTGATTGTGGAGGTTGCAGACGGCTACCAGATGGTCACAAACCCGGATTTTTCCATGTGGGTAAAAAAGTTCAAAAACATAAATCAGTCGAGCAAGCTCTCTCCCCCAACATTGGAAACACTGGCAATAATAGCCTATAAACAGCCGATAACTAAATTAGAGATAGACCAATTGCGGGGTGTCAACTCTGATGGCGCTGTTAAAAGTCTGTTGGATAAAAGACTTATTAAGATTGTGGGTAAAAAAGAGACTCCGGGTAGACCGTTTCTTTACGGCACAACAAAGGAGTTTTTGCAATATTTCGGTCTTAAGAATTTAAGCGATTTACCGCCGATTAATGATTTTTTGAAGGATGAAGCAGCATGACTGAAAAATTAAGAGTTAAGAGTCAGGAATTAAGATCGGTCACTGGCTACTGGCTGCTGGCTACTTTACTGGTCATTGGCTACTGGCTAATGGCTACCGGTGCTTATGCTGAAACCTACACTGTAAAAAATGGCGATTCTCTCCATAAGATCGCAAAAAAATTCGATGTCTCTGAATCCGTGATAAAAAAGGCCAATAACCTGAAGACCGGCAAACTCAAGGCAGGGACAAAACTGTCCATCCCCAACAACAAAATTTATCACACCGTAAAAAAAGGCGACACACCAAAGAAGATTACAAATAAAACAAACAAACTTAAGGCAGACCAGCAGATTTTAGCAAAGAAGAAATCCCGTGATATCGAAGAATCCCGCAAGGCATTTTATAAAGAGAAGTCCTCCCAGGATGCAGAAGATGAAGAGACATATACAGTTAAAAAAGGAGACAACATCTGGAGGATTGCAAAGAGATTCAATTTAAGCGTGGATGAGCTAAAAGAACTGAATGACTTAACGAGCACCTCTCTTAAAACTGGTCAAAAACTTGTTGTCGCAAAAACAACCACTGAACCAAAAGAACCTGACGATATAAAATCCATAAAGGCGAATTATGATAGAAAGGCAACGCCTGTCATAACATCCGCAAGATTGGAAGAGGTAAAAGAGCTGTCAAACTCCAAAGACCTTTCAAAGATGAGCATAAATGAAAGACTCATACTGTTTGCCAAGAAGATGCTGCATCTACCGTATCAATTCGGAGGCAACGGTTCCTTCGGGCTTGACTGTTCTGCATATGTGCAAAAGGTATACAGCATTGCAGGGATTGATCTGCCCAGAAGTGCACGTGAGCAGTTCAAGATTGGAGAAGCAATTGATAAAGAGGAACTCGCCATAGGAGATTTAGTATTCTTCAGGACATATGCATCTTTCCCGTCCCATGTTGGTATCTATCTCGGTAATAACTTGTTTATCCATGCCTCCACAAGGTCAAGAAAGGTGACAATAGACAGCCTTGAAGAACCTTATTATGTCAAGAGATTTATTGGTGCAAAGCGACTCATTCCGAAAGATGAAGTCAAGATAGCCGAGACACCCACAAAAGAGAAATAGACACTCAGGTATTATAGACTAATGAAGACAAGGGCGCATCTTTATATCTCAGGAAGGGTTCAAGGCGTATACTACAGGGCATTCACGCAGGAAATTGCCGACGCCCTCGGACTAAAAGGATGGGTTAGAAATCTCCCTGACAGAAGGGTGGAAGCAGTCTTTGAGGGAGAACGGAAACTCATCGAAGAGGCTATATTGAAATGCAAGCAAGGCCCACCTTACGCAAATGTCACGAATATCGATGTCATATGGGAAGATCAATTGGAGGGCTTCAGCGATTTCAGTATCAGGTATTAGGGGAGCATCTGTGATTGACAGCCTGAAAGACAAGATCTTGAGCAAATATTCAATAACCAAAGAAGAAGCACTCCAGCTTGTTCAAATTCAGCCTTACTTCGACCTATTCGCTGCAGCCAATAAAATAAGGGAAACATTCAGAAAAGATTCCGTTGACCTCTGTTCTATTATTAATGCAAAATCAGGTGCATGTCCCGAGGACTGCTCCTACTGCGCCCAGTCATCAAAGAGCAAGACAGACATTCCCATCTATCCACTCGTTAAAAAAAATATGGTAATCGATAAGGCAAGAGAGGCAAAGGATGCCGGCGTGAGAAGATTCTGTATTGTTACAAGCGGCAGAAAGGTCAGTAAAAACGAACTCAAAGAAATATCATCGATGATTGAAGACATTCGAAACATTGGTCTCCTTCCATGCGCAACACTGGGGCTTATGGGCAGCGATGAATTATCATTCCTTAAACAAAGCGGTCTTGAACGCTACCACCATAATCTCGAAACCTCGGAAAGGTTCTTCCCTGAAATTTGCAGAACCCATACATATCACGATAAGTTAAAAACAATTGATGCAGCAAAAGCTGTTGGACTCTCCATATGCTCAGGAGGCATATTTGGCTTAGGAGAGACATGGCAGGACAGGATAGACATGGCTTTTGCCATAAAAGAATTGAATGTGGATTCTGTGCCTATCAATTTCTTAATACCTGTTAAAGGCACATCAATGGGTGACAGAGACTTCCTCCATCCGTTTGAAGCACTTAAGATCATAAGCCTTTACAGGTTTATCCTGCCAGAAAAGGAAATAAGGGTCTGCGGCGGTAGAATGCAGATACTCGGCGAATTCAACTCAATGGTCTTTATGGCAGGCGCAGATGCACTTCTTACAGGAAATTATCTAACAACAACAGGCAGGACATACAAAGATGACCTTAGACTTATAAAACAATATGGACTTAACCTTAATGTTGCATAGACAGCAAGGACTAACATGCTTCAAAGCCTTTACAAGCGACATGAAACCGTATTCATGCAGAGTATAAATGTTTTAACAGAGACTTGAATCCAATGCTGAATACGATATGGTGGTATGAAAATCTTATAAGGTGTCGC
>CALGPO010000116.1 GCA_937960465.1 uncultured bacterium | reverse complement strand
TAATTGATGAGGTAAGGCTTGCAGGGGTGAGAAATTACAGCATAGTGACCGAAAGGAGGTGATAAAAAGGCAGGGAGACCCACACTGGCAATGAGGATTCATCCCTGCCCAAACGAAAGCGCTGTCTGACAACGCCCCCGTGTTTTGATTTTATCAGAAACGGGAGGTGAGAGAGAAAAAAATTTGAGGTGAAAGATGATATTGTTTAAAGTTCTGGTATGTATGCTTTTACTTGTATCATCAGCTTATGCCCAGCCTCAAAGGCTTCCAGAGATAACTGTTGAGGCAGAGCAGTTGGTTGAGGATAAGACAAAGGTATCTATTAAATCAGAAACATTGCCGTCTCAGGTGCAGATAATTACCAAGGAGGATATAGAGCGACTTGATGCAAAGGAGCTTCAAGACATCTTCAGAAAAACTCCGGGTGTTCATCTCCGTCCTTATGTTCAGGGCGATGTGGGAAATGGGTTCCAGATAAGGGGGCATGGCATGGCGCACGGGCAGAATATTGCCATATTTATTGACGGCGTTCCACAGAATTATCCGTCGGTAGCTCAAGGCGGGAATGGAATGGCCGAGGTTGCATGGCTTACCCCTGAGTTGATCGAAAGGATAGAGGTTATCAAAGGGCCATTCTCAGCCCTTTATGGCAACTTTGCCCTCGGAGGAGTGGTGAATATAATAACCAAAAGAAAAGAGACATCTCCGTTAATTAGTGTAAGCGGTGGAAGTTTTGGGATGTATCGGGGATTAGGCATTATAGGCAAGGAGACATGGCAGCCGGCTCTTTTAGTGTCTCTTGAACATTACACTATTGACGGATATAGAGACAATTCCGATTATAAAAAGACACTGTCCTTCAACAAGATAACCCTTCCTATATTGGACGGCAATATCTCAGCGAGACTCAGTTATTACAAATCGGACTGGAGGGCGGCTGGATGGCTGCGCATAAATGAAGTCAGAGATGGGACTGTCAGCAGAAAATCGGCATTTAATCCCACTGATAACGGCGAGCATGAGAGATACACGCTTGCTATAAATTACACCCCGAAGTCTGGAGAGAAGGGGCTTTACATGGATGCTTATATTGAAGGCTATGAAAAGCACCGGATTGCGCAATTCAGAGGCGGGAATCAAACCGAGCAGGAAGACGACAGAATGATTTATGGTGGAAAGATTTATTATAACCTCATGCCTGCTGACCGTCTTGCTATTACTCCGGGAATAGAAATCAGATATGACAATGGCGATGCACGGGTATACCCAACAACAAATGGACAAAGAACCGGAAATCCTACAGCAGATTGGGGCATAAAACAACTGAATTTATCCGCCTTTCTTCAGGCGCAGGCAAAAGTTGTTGAGCAGCTAAAGTTAGTTGGGGGCGTCAGATACGATTACTTTAATATTGATGTGCAAAACAGACTGACAACAGTGCCTGCCGACTATTCTGGAGAAGCGGATATGGGAATATTTACTCCGAGGGTTGGAATTGTTATGACGCCTTTTAAAGATTTCAACATATTCGCAAATAAAGGCATGGGACTCCGCTCTCCAGCAGCATCTGAAATGTCGCCTAATACAGCAGCACGCGCAAAGAATTTCGACCTCAAGCCTGCAAAGGTGCATTCATGGGATGCGGGGTTCAATACTACCTTATTCGAAAAGCTTTATCTTGCATTCAACTATTATCAGACGGAAATGGAAAAGGAGATAAGGATTGTAGGCAACAATACAAATATCGGAGATTCTAAAAGAAACGGCTATGAGGTAGAGACAAAGTTTTATGCCACTCCTGAAATTGCCCTGTTTGCCAATTACTCATGGTTGGATGCAGAGTGGAAAGACCCTGTAGTGGCAGGGCAACGGGCAGGACAATACAAGATAGCAGACCTTCCAGAGCATCTCATATCAGGTGGCATAGATGTTACAAAGCAGACAGGCAAAGACAGTAAAATACTTCTCGACTTGTATTATTCATACATCGGCAGCGGACCTTACTATGTTGGGACAGAAACAACACCAAGAAAAGCCCCTGTCTATGACAGATATACTGCTAAGGTAACTTACAAATCTAAAAACTGGACGACTTTCGTGTCAACAGCATACCAACCTCGTGAGTATTCATCCGATGGGATGTATTCCGGAGGCGGTTTTGTAAATTTCAACCCGAAACCCGTATGGGATGTGAGCGCTGGCGTTAAGTATCAGTTTTAGGTTATTAAAAAGTCCGCATTTTATGCGGATAGAAAAAGTTATGGAGGTATAGAATATGAGACAGATTTTATTTGCCGCAATTACGCTATGTTTTATGATGTTTTCTTCTGCCTTTGCGCATGACGCATGGATTGAGAAAAAGGACGGGCAATTTATCGTACTTTATGGACATGGCAATAAAACCGAAACTTATGATGCAGCCAAAGTTAAAGAAGTGAGAGCATACGGGATTGACGGCAGTATCGTTCAGGTGGTAATCGAAAAAGAAGGTTATCCCGTAATAATAAAACTCAAGGGCAAAGCGGCCATTATCTCTCTTTTCTTTGACAATGGTTTTTGGTCAAAGACCCCTGACGGCTATAAAAACAAGCCCAAAAAAGAAGTGCCTGACGCTGTAGAGTCGTCTCATTCCATGAAATACAGCAAGGCTATTTTAAAATGGGGTGATAAATTTTCAAGACCTCTTAGTATGAAGATGGAGATAGTTCCTTTGAAGAATCCACTTTTGCTTAAAGCAGGAGACGTTCTGCCAGTAAAGGTCTTTCTTGACGGCAAGCCATTAGAAGGCGCTTTAGTCAATGCTGGAGGCTATCATAAGGACGATCTGAAAAC
>CALGPO010000115.1 GCA_937960465.1 uncultured bacterium | reverse complement strand
ATTCATTCAGGGTTGCGAAATATTCTATGGCAATAGCTAAAAAGCTCGGTTTTTCCGAAGAAGTTATCTCTGACATAGAAATTGCAGGATATATGCATGATATAGGGAAAATAGGAATTCTGGACGCTGTTTTAAGAAAGGTAGGAAAACTTACTGATGTGGAATACGCTGAGATGAAGAAGCATCCTGGACTGACATGGCGCATACTTGAGCCTATACATCTACCTGAAAATATAGTTCTTGCAGCAGCGCAGCACCACGAAAGACTTGACGGCAGGGGATATCCCTTTGGATTGACAGCAGAAGATATTCATCCATTTGCAAAAATTATTGCGGTTGCAGATGTGTTTGACGCGCTTACATCGGATCGTCCTTATAGGACTGCTATGTCAGTCGAAAAGGCGTTGATCATTCTCTGCGAAGGAAAGGATAAAGAATTTGACAGTGAAGTTGTGCTGGCATTGATTGACACGCTTAAAGACGGCCTTATGGCCCAAGCGCCGAAGGATATTTACAGGGAGCTTAAATATTCCGATATCCAAAGTCTTAATCAGTTTCTCTCAACGATCGCCGGGCAACTCATACAGCCTGTTACGGAGGTATAATCCATGACTGGCCAATTATTATTACAGCAAGAAGATATAAAAAAAGCAGAGGCTATAGCCGCCAGCATAGGCATTCCGGTTCAGCCACAGATTGTTTTGGATATCCAGAATGAGGCACAGAGGGAAAATCCTGATTTTGGGAGGATTGCCGATCTTGTAGCTAAAGATGTGTCTATGTCTGCAAGGATTCTTAAGGTTGCAAATTCGCCGTTTTTTTCGAGGGGAAAGGTTGATTCTATAATGCATGCTATCAATTTGCTGGGGATGCGCGCTTTCTATGCGGCTGTTTTGTCGTCTGCATTGAGCGAGGCCTTTTTGACAGACAACCCAGCGCTCAATAGGTTCTGGAAGCACTCTATGGTTACTGCGACAGCCGCGGGTATTGTCGCCAGAAAACTGAGAGTTGCGCCGGATGACCAAGCATATACAGCAGGATTGTTTCACGACTGCGGTGTTGTATTGATGATGAAGAAATTTCCGGATTATATGCATATAATTGACCATGTCCTTTATATAACAATCCTGCGACCTATATCTGAAAAATTCGACTTGATTATAGGTTATGAAAATGACCGCTACAATACAAACCACTGTGTTATGGGATATGTTATGTCAAAATCGTGGAGACTTTCTGAGGCGGTGAATAATGCAATTATGTATCATCACCATCCAAATATCGATATGCATAAAGATATCCTCACAAGGAAATTATCCGCAGTGCTTCATCTTGCTGAATTCATATCTCTATCTTTTGATTTTGAACATCAGGAATTTGCCTATTTGTCTTCTCAATGGATGAATATCTACAAGCCTTCCATTAAAGAATTGGGGATAACCTCTGACGATATAGACATCTTTGCTGAGGAACTGTCCGAAATAGTTAATGGATAATCTAAAAGAACTGAAAGAAGCAGCAAAAGACTGCACAATACTTTGTGTTGAAGATGACGATATCGTCAGTAATTTTCTAAAAGAGATACTTTCAGGACTTTTTAAAAGAGTCATAATAGCCAAAAACGGCGTTGAAGGCCTTAATAAGTTTAGGAAAAATAAGATAGATATAGTGATTACGGATCATATGATGCCTGAAATGACCGGTATGGAAATGATTAGAGAAATCAGAAAGACCGATACGAAGACGCCGATTATAATGGTTACCGCATACCCGGACAAAGAAATTTTACTGGATACGATAAATGCAGGGATCACGCAGTTTCTCGTAAAGCCTATCAGAGTCGATAATCTTTTGAGCGCTGTTGAAACTGCCATCCAGAGGGTGATTGTCGAAAACCAGAAGATAATTCGCCAGGAAGCGGAACTGCTGCATTATAGAGAGAAACAGCATGCGTTGCAGCAAAGATTGGCATTAAAAAAACAGCAGCATATTATAAGAGACGATCTTTATTACAAAAAGCTTGATGTTGAAGCAGACAGCAAAAGAGATGAATGGCTGATTAACATACGATACCAGCCGCATGATATTTTGTCAGGGGATTTTTATACGATAAGGAAATTCGGTAGGGACAAGGTGCTTCTTTATATAGCCGATGCTATGGGCAAGGGGCTGAATGCCTTTGTTACAACTGCTATAGTCACGTCATTTTTGAATTATTCGATGGATAAGGCAATAGAGAAAAATGATTTTGATATGTCCAGATTTCTTAAAGACTTTCTGAGTTTTTCAAGGAGGCATTTGTCCGAAGACGAGGCACTGTGTGCTATATTTGTATTTGTGGATTTTAATGCTGAAACCGTGGATATCGCAAATTTTTCGATGCCGCCGGTGTTTATCGAAAAAGGGGACGGCAGTGTGCTGAAGATACCGAACAACAATCTTCCAATCATGAACTTTTCCGTTGATGTAAAAGAGGACAGGCATGAAATACCCGGTTTTAAGAAGATGCTTCTATGCAGCGACGGATTGTATGATTCATCATATCATGAGTATATCGAAGACGATTTCAGGCTTTCGCCCTTCAGGAGTATATTATATAATAAGTTCATAGAAAGGGTGAGAGAGACAGAGGATGATGTTACGTTTATTTTTATTAAGAGACTTGATTTTAAGCCGGAATGGACAAAGGTATTTGAAATACAAAGCAGGCTGGATGAGGTCAACAGGCTTGTGGCAGAGGTCGAAGATTTTTTGACCATAGAAGGTTTTGATGCCGAATTTATTGTCGAATTTACAAATGCCTTTTCAGAGATTGTCATGAATGCTTATGAACACGGCAGCCTCGGTATAGGTTATATGCTAAAGAATAGGCTTGTTAGGGAAGACAGATATGAAGAGTATCTTTTGGATATGGAAAAGGGCATTGATAAAAAAATAACAGTGAAAATATCGGCATTCAATGAGAATGGTAGGAATTTTCTTATGCTCCGCGTTTCCGATGAAGGGCAGGGTTTTGATACGTCTATAATAAAAGAGACTGTCAGAGACATTGAGCTTTTGCATTATCGTGGAATAAAGATCGTAAAAGGACTTATGGATGAAATATATTATAATGACAATGGTAATGAGGTGACGCTTTTCAAAGGGTATGCGCGTAGTTGATACATTGAAATTTTAATAAAACAGTAGGAGGTTTTATGATCAAATATTTTGAGAAAGACCCATATGCGCCTATTCAGTACCTGTATGATGTGGAAAAGGTGCTTTATAAAAGCAAAAGCCCTTTTCAGGAGATAATGGTTATTGAAAACCCGTATTTTGGCAAGATACTCATACTTGATGAAGTTATTCAGCTAACAGAGAGAGACGAGTTTTTCTACCACGAGATGCTTGTGCACCCCGTTATGCACGCCCATCCTGATCCAAAGAATGTTATTGTCATTGGTGGAGGAGATGGTGGAGCTATCAGAGAAGTTTTAAAGCATGATTCTGTGGAAAAGGTCTATTTTATCGAGATAGACGAAGAGGTAATCAATGTATCAAAGAAGTTTTTCCCGACAGTTGCATGCAGCATTGATGACAGTCGTGTTGAGATAAAGTGCATGGATGGAGCTGAGTTTGTAAAACAGAGAGAGGGGGATATTGACGCTATAATTGTGGATTCAACTGACATTGTAGGATTTGCAAAAAGCCTTTTTACCGTAGAGTTTTTCAAGTCTGTCAAGGACGCGCTTGCTAATGACGGAATGTTTGTAACGCTTTCAGAATCCCTTCATTTCCATAAAGACCTGGTAATCGAGGTTCAGGAGGCAATGAAGCTGATATTCCCGATTGTTGACCTCTATACTGCATCGATAGCCACATATGCAGGCAACTGGTGGACATTCTCTGCAGCATCAAAGAAGCACGATTTGAGGCAGATGAGAAGGGAATATAAAATAGATACCAAATATTACAATGACGAGATCCACCTGCAGGCATTCATGCCACCAAAGATGTATGAGAGGCTGATGCAGAGAAAGCTCCAGTGGTAACGCTGTCTTCTTGACAGGAGCATCTCCTACTTGTTAAATTATTAGCACTCTCAGCATGAGAGTGCTAATAATTTGATTATCAGGTATCAGGCAGGGCGATAACGACAATGGTGATAGAATTTTTAGATGAGAGAAGCAGGCAGATCCTTTATGCAGTTGTCCAGAGCTATATAAGCAAGCCTGACCCTGTTGGCTCAAGATTTGTAACAAAAAAGTATTCTTTTGGTTTTTCGCCTGCTACTGTAAGAAATATAATGGCCGACCTTGAAGACCTCGGTTTCTTGAGCCAGCCCCATACCTCTGCGGGCAGGGTACCAACGGATAAAGGCTATAGATTTTATGTAGATTCCATAATGGGCGTCAGGGAGGCGGGAGGATTCGATTCAGAATGGGGTGACTTTGTTAGGCAGTTTGCTAAAAAACTCGAGAACATAAGAAACGATGTAAACAACATGTTTTGGGAGGTTACAAACTCCCTCTCGATGATGTCGAATTATATAGGTGTTGTAACGCCTCCAAGGGCCGAAAAGACAATATTCAACAGGATAGATTTCATAAGGTACAAGGAAGATAAGGTTGTAGCCATTCTGCTGACCGAAGAGGGCGTGATAAAGAATAAGATAATTGGTGTGGACCCAAGGCTGACGCAGGATGACCTCAACAGAATAGCCGATTATCTTAATACAGAATACTCGGGACAAACCATAGACGAGATAAAGAACCTACTTGTAAAAAAGGCTTACCGTGAGAAGGCATTATGGGATAAGCTGATAGCAAAGGCAATAAAGATATATGAGCAGGCAATATCATTTACCGAGGACGATGTTTATGTGTCAGGGCTTTACGATGTTATGAACCTCCCGGACTTTTCCGATATCTCGAAGATAAGGGAAATATCTAAGGCTATAAAAGACAAGCATATAATACTGAAACTCCTTGATGAGCTTTCAGATTCCGAAGGCGTGCATGTATTCATAGGCAAAGAGAATCCCGTTGAAGAGATGAAAAACCTGAGCGTGGTTGCCTCTACATACAAGGAAAAAGAGAGGCCCATGGGCGTAATAGCATTGATAGGTCCTACAAGAATGGACTATTCAAAGGCCATATACATGGTTGACACAATTGCGAAATGCATCAGCAGGACATTTGATTAATGGCTGGAGGTGTTTTGATGGAAGAGAAGAAAGAAGAAGTTAAAAGACCTGAAGAAATAGGCATTTCTCTTGAGGTTGAAGATAAGACTGCAGAGGCGGTGGAATCCATACAGGCCGAGCTTGCGGAGGCAAAGGATAAATATCTGAGGCTTTATGCGGAATTCGAAAATTACAAGAAAAAAGTTCAGAAAGACAGGGAAGATCTCATAAAGTATTCCAACGAGTCTCTGCTCTATGAGCTTTTGCCAGCACTGGACAATTTGGAGATGGCATTAAAGCATTCCTCGGAGGCAAATTCAGAATCCCTGATAAAGGGAGTGGAGAATACACTCAGGGAATTTTCGCGAATACTCGAAAAATTCGGACTTAAATCCATAGATGCACTCGGCAAACCCTTTGATCCTGCATACCATCATGCAATGTCTCAAGTGGAAAGGGATGATGTAGAGGGCAACACAGTTGTTGAGGAGTTCAGAAAAGGGTATCTTTATAATGAAAAGGTTTTAAGACCGTCACTTGTGGCAGTGTCAAAGAAAGGCAGCGGTTAGTAATCAGCAGACAGCAGTCAGGGAATAATAAAAAGAAACTTAGAGCATAAGAATAAAGGAGGATAAAGAAATGGGAAAGGCAATAGGAATAGATCTCGGCACCACAAACTCGGTTGTAGCAGTTGTAATCGGCGGTGAGCCGGTAGTAATACCAAATCAGGAAGGTAACAGGACAACACCGTCTGTTGTTGCATTCACAGAAAAGGGCGAGAGGCTTGTAGGTCAGATAGCAAAGAGGCAGGCCATAACAAACCCCGAAAATACCATATTTTCTATAAAAAGGCTGATGGGCAGAAAGTATAATTCCCAGGAGGTTGACCATGCAAGGAAAAGGCTTCCGTATCGTATAGTGGAGGCACCAAATGGGGATGCCCATGTGGAGGCAAGAGGGAAGAGGTATGCACCCCCGGAGATATCTGCCATGATACTCCAGAAATTGAAACAGGCAGCAGAGGACTATCTCGGAGAGCCTGTTACAGAGGCTGTTATTACAGTGCCCGCATATTTTGACGACAGCCAGAGGCAGGCAACAAAGGATGCCGGGCAGATTGCCGGGCTCAATGTACTCAGGATTATTAACGAGCCTACCGCTGCAGCTCTTGCATACGGCCTCGAAAAGAAGAAGGAAGAAAAGGTGGCTGTTTATGACCTCGGAGGAGGAACCTTTGATATCTCAGTTCTCGAAATTGGCGAAGGTGTCATAGAGGTCAAATCAACAAACGGAGATACTTACCTTGGCGGCGATGATTATGATTTGAGGATTATCGACTGGATGGTGGAGGAGTTCAAGAAGGAGCATGGAATAGACCTCAAACAGGATAAAATGGCGCTGCAGAGGCTAAAGGAAGGCGCAGAGAGGGCAAAGATAGAGCTTTCTACAGCAATGGAGACAGAGATAAACCTTCCCTTTATTACTGCCGATGCCACTGGGCCAAAGCATCTTTTGATGAAGCTCACAAGGGCAAAGTTTGAACAACTGACAGATGACCTAACCCAGAAGACTATAGTTCCATGTAAAATGGCCCTTTCCGATGCTGGTCTGTCCACTCGTGATATAGACGAGGTCATTCTTGTTGGAGGCCAGACAAGGACGCCAAAGGTTTATCAGACCGTGCAGGATTATTTTGGGAAGGAGCCTCATAAGGGTGTTAACCCTGATGAGGTGGTTGCAGTTGGGGCTGCTATTCAGGCTGCTGTCCTGAAAGGTGAGGTAAAAGAGGTGCTCCTCTTAGATGTGACCCCATTGTCCCTCGGAATAGAGACCCTCGGAGGTATCTTCACAAAGATGATAGAGAGGAATACAACCATTCCAACAAAGAAATCTCAGATATTTTCTACTGCATCTGACAATCAGCCTGCTGTTACTATTAAAGTCCATCAGGGAGAAAGGGAGATGGCCGCTGACAACAAACTCCTCGGAGTATTCGAGCTTGTTGGTATACCTCCTGCACCGAGGGGCGTGCCTCAGATCGAGGTCACATTTGATATTGATGCAAACGGCATACTCCATGTCTCTGCAAAGGACCTTGGCACAGGAAAGGAGCAGTCCATAAGAATTACTGCATCCAGCGGACTTTCCAAAGATGAGATTAGCAGGATGATGCGTGATGCAGAAGAACACGCAGCGGAAGACCATAGGAAAAAGGAACTCGCAGAGGCAAGGAATAATGCAGATACCCTAATCTATTCTGTTGAGAAATCTATTAAGGAATACGGCGACAAGCTTACAGAAGCAGAGAAAAAGGATATAGAGACAGCACTTGAAAAATGTAGGAAGGTTAAAGAATCCAGCAACGATGTATCTGAAGTCAAGGCAGCGATAGAGGAACTTACAAAGGCATCACATAAGATAGCCGAGCATGTATACAAGGCGGCTCAGGAGCAGCAGGCAGGTGCCGGGACAGGTGCAGGGTCCAAAGCCAAATCTCCTGAAGAAGGAGTGGTTGAAGCAGAATTTGAGGATGTGGACAAGAATAAATAATGAAAGATTATTATAAGATTCTTGGTGTTAACCGGAATGCCACGCAGGATGAGATAAAAAAGGCTTTTCGCCAATTAGCATTAAAATATCATCCTGACAGAAACCATGGCGACAAGACAGCTGAAGAAAAATTCAAGGAGATAAACGAGGCATACACATGCCTCGGCGATGCTGAAAAGCGCGCTAATTACGACAGGTTTGGCACTGCTGAGGGCATGGGTACAGGTTTCGGAGGATTTGGCGCCGGTGCGGGGTTTGGAGGCTTTGGCGCCGGTGCGGGGTTTGGAGGCTTTACAGATATCTTTGAAGATATATTCGATGACTTTTTTGGAACCTTTGGCGGATATAAAAAGGCAAAGCCCACAAAGGGCGCTGACCTAAGATATAATCTCAACATAACCCTTGAAGATGCTGCATTCGGCTCTGAAAAGACAATAAAGGTTCCGAGATGGCAGTCATGCGATGTATGCAATGGAATAGGTGCTGAACCCGGAACATCACCTGAAACCTGCCCCAATTGCAAAGGCACTGGACATATAAGATTTCAGCAGGGATTTTTCAGCGTTTCAAAGACGTGCGGAAAGTGCCACGGCACAGGAAGGATAATCACAAGCCCGTGCAAGAACTGCAAAGGGAACGGTAAGGTCAGGGTTCAACGGGAAATATCTGTAAAGATACCAGCAGGAGTTGATAATGGCTCACGATTGAGGCTGAGCGGTGAAGGTGATTTCGGAAGTTACGGCGGCCCTCCCGGTGATTTGTATGTGGTCATAAATGTAGATGAACATTCATTTTTCAAGCGGGACGACATGGACATTTACTGTCAGGTGCCTTTATCCTTTCCAAAGGCTGTTTTCGGAGGCGAGATAGAGGTCCCAACGCTGAACGGGCCTGCAAAGCTCAAGATACCTGCAGGCACATCTTCAGGAAAATCCTTCCATTTGAAGGGCAAGGGTATGCCGAGGCTCGGAAGTCACCAGAGGGGAGACCAGATAGTAAGCGTCTATATAGATGTGCCGAAAAAACTCACTCCACGACAGAGGGAACTCCTCGAAGAATTCGCAAGAATAAGCGAGGGAAATGTCGAGGAATCAAAAGGGTTTAAGAATAAGTTGAAGGATCTGTTTTCGGTGTAGATATCTTTGAGAATATTTGTCCCCCTTGAAGATATAGAAAAAAAACAAGGCATTAAACTTAATGCCGACAAATCTCATTATCTCACTTCTGTTCTGAGATGCAAAAAAGGCGATGCAATTTCGGTAATTGACGGCAAAGGCAAGGCATATGAGGCTGCAATTGCTGATATTTCAAAAGAGAATGTGTTTATTGATGTTATCAATGAAATCCAACTGGACACGGAATCCTCTTTAAATCTCATTCTCTGTCAGGGGATACTGAAAGGCGAGAAAATGGATCTGATTATTCAAAAGGCTACCGAACTTGGAGTAAAAGAGATAATTCCGCTTATTACTGAAAGGTGCATTGTTAAGGAGACGAGAAAGGTGAAGAGGTGGCAGAAGATTGCAGAGGAGTCTGCAGAGCAGTGCGGAAGGACAGTTATCCCGACTATTCATGAGCCGGTTGAGTTTCGTTTACTGTTCACAGTTCATTGTTCACAGCAAATGAATGGATTTATTTTCTGGGAAGAGGGCGGATTATCCTTGAAAGATGCAATTTCAAAATTAGCCATTCATCCATCCGCCTATTCACCTATTTACCTTTTTGTCGGGCCTGAAGGCGGTTTTACAGCCGAAGAAGTAGATCTGTCAGAGGAGCATGGGCTTATCAAGACGACACTCGGCAAACGGGTTCTCCGTGCAGAGACAGCGGCAATTGCATCGGTGGCATTAGTGCAGTTTTTGCTTGAATCCTGAGAAATTGGCCTTAAATTCTGCTATAATATTCACAAAATCGGAAAGGAGCATTACGCACATAGAAAGCAAGGCCAAGGCAATAGAGGCTGCACAGGCTGCACTCGATAAAAAAGCAAAGGACACGGTCGTCCTCGAATTAAAAGACCTTACGATAATTGCAGATTATTTTGTCGTTTGCTCTGGCGAAAGCACCACACAGGTCAAGGCAATCGTCGAAAATGTGGAGAAGAAATTAAGGGAACACGGGCAAAAGCCAGCGGGCATCGAAGGCTTGAATACTGCCCGATGGGTTCTGATGGATTATGGAGATGTAATTGTCCATGTTTTTGAAGAAGAGACAAGGGCATATTATGAGCTCGAGAAGTTCTGGCTGGATGCACCGAGAATCCCCTTTGAAAAGGAAGTGAACTGATGGGCAAGATAGCAATACTGATATTTTTGGTCTTTCTTGCAATACTCGGATTTTTCGCGGTCGAGAATAAAGATATTGTGAGCATAAAGGTTCCTTTCGGAAGCATTTATGAGATCCCGAAGATTGCCCTCATCCTCCTCTCTACAACCATGGGCGCCCTTGCTGTGCTCATTATTTTCTTTATACGCGATACAAAGCGGGTCATAGACAATCTCCAGTATCAGAAGAGGCAGAAAAGAGAGGCGAGGATACAGGAGTTCTATTCAAGGGCACTGAATGCCATACTCGGTGATAAAGAGGAAGAGGCAAAAGATGCCTTGAAGGAGATACTCAAGGAGGACCCGGAGCATATAGATGCCCTTTTGAGACTGGGCGACATATCTCTTAATAACAAGGATTACAAGACTGCATTAGACTATTACAGGAAGGCAAAAGACATCGATCCCAAAAATCTGCAGGTGCTTCTTTCCATAGAGACAGTGATGGAGAAGATGCAGAGACATGACGATGCCCTTAAATACCTCGATGAGATACTCGATATAGACTCTGAAAACCTTACTGCCCTCTATAGGAGGCGTGCAATCCTCGAAAAGAAGGATATGTGGGATGACCTCCTGTCCCTGCAAAAGACAATAATCAAGCTCGAGCACAGCGAAAGCGACAAGCAGCAGGAAGAACACAGACTGCTCGGCTATAAATATGAATATGCACGCTCAAGCCTCGAAAGCGGCGAATTGGAGAAGGCAGAAAAGGCATTCAGGACAATGATTAAGATGAATGAGAATTTTATCCCTGCTTATCTCGGCCTTGCAGAGGTTATTTTGACCAGAGGAGAAACAGAGGAGGCGATAAACTTTCTGGAAAAGGCATATGAACAGCTTAAATCGATAATAATACTCGCAAGGCTCGAAGACCTGCTCATCAATGTTGGAGAGCCGGGAAGACTGATACGGTTTTACAGGAATGCTATAGCGAAAAGCCCGCAGGACAACGGGCTGAGATTTCTCCTCGGAAAACTTTACTACAGGCTTGAGATGGTGGATGATGCGATGGAGATATTGAATTCCATAGATACCAATGTTTTTTCCGTGCCAGAGTTTTTCAACCTGCGTGGTGAATTGTATATAAAGAGAAACCAGATTCCAAAGGCGCTTGACGAACTAAAAAAGGCATGCGGGATAAGGCGTCCCTTCAGGATACAGTACTGCTGCTCCAATTGCGGTTTCAGATCGGAAGACTGGTCAGGGAGATGTCCCCAGTGCTTGGAATGGAATACTTACCGTCTTGATGTATATGGCACCTGTAAAGCATAAGAAAAACAGTAACGAGTCAAAAGTAACAAGTGACGAGAAGTCTAAAAGTTTAAAGTCTTCACTTTCTAACTTGTCATTCGTCCCCCCTACTCCATCTATTCCTTTAAAAGTCGTTCTGGATACGAGCCTCTTTGTAAATCCCGATGTGAGGATGAGTCTCGGGAGTAATCCCACAGAGGCTTTGGAGACATTTCTTTTCCTCGCAGCACAGATACACGTGCTTGAATTTTACATGCCTCCTTCCATTTTTGAGGAACTTCTGCACTTTATAGAGAGGGACAAAATCCCTGCAGACCTACTCCTGATCTTGCACCAGAAGCCCCCGAAGAAACACGAATTGAAAACCCCAGCCTTTCTATTGTACGAACTAATCGAGGATATAAGGGAAAGGGTGAATAAGGGGTTGAGGGTTGCAGAGAAGGCTGTAAGGAGTGCGGAGAGCAAAAAGGCTGATGAGATTATCCAGGACATGAGAAGGAAATACAGGGAGGCGCTGCGTGAAGGCATAATCGACAGCAAAGAGGATGTGGACCTGCTTTTGCTCGCAATGGAGCTTGATGCCCTGCTCATTACAGCAGACCATGGTCTGATAAAATGGGCTGAGAAGCTTGGCATACGATGGCTCTTTCCTGAGAAGTTCAAAGAATACCTGATGAGCGCCATAAAGAGGACGGAGTTAATCAAAAAATCCTTTGCCCATGAGCCTGTGCCTTAGTTCTCTTGTGCCCTTGATATAGATCCTGTAAAACTTTGCCCTGTAATAATCACCCGATTTTTCCACAGATACAAGCTGGGTGCGGATGCCCGAGCGGTTCAGGTGTTGTATTAATTCATCCACCGTATTTTTGTTTCTTACCCTAACATCAAAGAACTCCTTTACGCTTTCGCCTTCTGCCACTGCCTTTAGAGTATCTTCTGGTATGAGGTAAAATGCCTTTGCAGAACTTATAAGGTATTCGCTGCTGAACTGTATTCCGAATTCGTGGCAGAAAAACACAGCCCTCAATATCCTCTGCGTAAAGAAGCCGGCAGGCAGTTCCGCGATGAGATGTGTTGTTGCCTGCAAATCCTTGAGACATGAAGAGAGTGTGACATACTTTACCGGTTTGCCATCGGAAACAGGCTTGATCACTATTCCTTCTCTGCCATCCCTGTCCAGTTCGAGGATAATATTTTTTACGGCATCCATATCCGATGTGCCGCCCGATACATTAAACGGCCCCCATCTTCTTATCTGCTGTATATTAAAACGTTCAAATATTCTGCAGCGTTCTTCTACAGGCAAATGATTCCCCTTTTCATTTAGAAGGTCGAAGGCAAAGAGGACAACATCTTCATCGATATACGGGATGATTTCTGTATTGTAAGGACTCCCGGGACCCACGACCTCACAGCAGATTATGTATTCAGGATATTCATTGAAGAAATTAATGTCGATGAGGTCCTGTATTCTGTCTGTAGTAAATGGACATACAAATCCTCCCCGTGTAAATGCAATAGGAGTCCCGCTTATGGCAGCTACTCTCACATTGTATCCATCCACCTTTTCCTCGACATAGAATTTATTTTTGAAATATCGGTTTACTCCATTGGCAAGATGGAGTATCCTCATAATCTTCGGATAGCCGGGTATAATGCCTTTATCATAAAAAACAGTGCCCCGCGGATAGCATTTATATTCCTGCGAGAGCCTTACAAAGGTGATATTATTGAACTGGTATGTGTGGAGGGATTCTCTTTTTTTGAGTGCTGCTATATCTTTTTCTGTGAGATGCTTTTCTAAGAAGTCTGGATAAGGTGTGTTCATTTTTGGAGTGTTTTTTCTTCTTCTTTTAATGCCTTTTCTATGAGTTTTCTCTTCTTGGATGGCATGACCTTTCCTTTCAAGGATGATGCAGGAATCTTTTCTCTGGAGGATTTCTTGATTAGTTTTATGGTTTCTTTCTTCATTTTTCAGGAAAATGAAATATCCCTAAAAAGTCTCCGACTTTTTAGGGCTGCAATGCCGAAGGCGGGAGTCGAACCCGCACGGCCTTTCGACCACCAGACCCTGAACCTGGCGCGTCTGCCAATTCCGCCACTTCGGCTGATTTTATTTTACCATAATCTTATGAATAAAGATGTGTTAAAATAATCAGGCTATGGAAGTGCAGATATCAAATTTTATCCGCAATATTGTTGCAGAAGATGTTGCTGCAGGAAAGCACGGAGGCAAGGTCATTACAAGATTTCCGCCTGAACCAAACGGCTATCTACATATAGGCCACGCCAAATCAATATGCCTTAACTTCGGTCTGGCTGCCGAATTCGGAGGATATTGCAACCTCAGATTTGACGATACAAATCCGACCAAAGAGGAACAGGAATATGTCGACTCGATAATAGAAGATGTTCGCTGGTTGGGCTTTGACTGGGAAGACAGACTATATTATGCATCTGACTACTTTGACAAGCTGTATGAATGGGCAGTGCAATTAATCAAAATGGGCAAGGCATATGTCTGCGACCTGAGCGCCGAAGAAATACGTGAGTACCGCGGAACCTTGACAGAACCAGGAAAAGAAAGCCCTTATCGCAACCGTTCTGTTGATGAAAACCTTGACCTCTTTGAGCGCATGAGAAAGGGAGAGTTCCCTGACGGCTCAAAAACCCTACGCGCAAAAATCGATATGGCATCAGGCAATATCAACATGCGCGACCCTGTAATGTACCGAATCAAACACGAATATCACCACCGCACAGGGAACAAATGGTGTATATACCCTATGTATGATTATGCACACGGGCAGTCGGATTCGATAGAGGGTGTTACACATTCTATATGCACGATGGAATATGAAGACCATCGTCCTCTCTATGACTGGTTTTTAGACCAGCTTGGCATACATCACCCGCAGCAGATAGAGTTTGCACGCCTTAACTTAAGCCACACTGTATTAAGCAAGAGAAGGCTTTTAAAACTAGTGAATGAGGGATATGTCAAAGGATGGAATGACCCTCGCATGCCGACCCTTGCAGGCATGAGGAGGCGAGGATACACCCCTGATGCAATTAGAAATTTCTGCAACCGTATCGGTGTTGCCAGAAAAGAAAGCCTTGTGGATATGGGACTCCTCGAGTATTGTGTGCGCGAGCATCTGAATAAAATAGCGCCGAGAGTAATGGCAGTCCTAAGACCGCTCAAGGTTGTAATTACGAATTATCCAGAGGGACAGGAAGAATATCTCGATGCAATAAACAATCCTGAAGACCCGGATGCAGGGATAAGAAAAGTTCCATTTTCAAATGTGCTTTATATAGAAAGAGACGACTTCATGGAAACTCCTCCAAAGCAGTTCTTCCGTCTTGCTCCGGGGCGTGAAGTAAGGCTGCGGTATGCCTATTTCATTAAATGCGAAAGTGTTGTAAAGGATAAAAACGGAGAGATAGTCGAACTCCACTGCACCTATGATCCTGCCACAAGGGGAGGCGATGCGCCTGATGGTAGAAAGGTCAAGGCAACACTACATTGGGTCTCTGCTGCACATGCCATTGAAGCTGAAGTCAGGCTTTATGATTACCTCTTTACTAAAGCAGATCCAAACGATGTTGAAGAGGGCAAAGAATTTACTGATTATATAAATCCAAAATCACTTGAAGTTTTGAAATCATGCCGTCTTGAGCCTTCATTGAAAGACGCAAAGATAGGAGACAGATTCCAGTTCGAGCGAATGGGCTATTTCTGCGTTGATAGTGTTGACTCAAAACCAGGCAGCCCTGTCTTCAACCGCATAGTAACGCTTAAGGACGAATGGGCAAAGATTCAGAAAGGGAAAACAGATTAGAATTTTTTATTTTATTTCAACTGCCTCTTCGATGAGCATTACAGGGATGTCGTCTTTTATTGGATACATGAGCTTGCATTTATCACATACCAAACCATTATCTGTCTCTTTGTAAATCAGATCCCCTTTGCATTTAGGACAGGCAAGGATTTCGAGCAATTCTTTGCTTATAGACATTTATCCCCCTTCTATTATCTTAGCTAATCTTTTCAATACCTTATCTTTTCCGACTATTTCCAGAACCTCAAAAAGCCCTGGGCTCGCTGTGCCCCCTGTGATTGCAACCCTCACAGGCTGGGCAATTGCGCCTAACTTCAGTCCATATTTTTCAACGAATGCATGGAAGACCTTTTCTATCTCTATTGCTGTAAAGTCTGTGAGTCCTGATAGGATTTCATGTAATTCAGATAGGTATATTATATTTTCCGGTTTCAGGAATTTTTCCTTAGCCTTCGGGTCAATCTCCACATATTCGAGGATGTAATATCTCAATGAATTGGCAAGCTCTACAAGCGTTCTTACCCTCTCTTTAAGAGAGTTTACCGCTTTTGAGAGCCATTCCATATCAAGCTCCTGTCCTTCAGAGATGATGCCCTCCTTTATTAAAAAAGGAACTGCCATTTCTGCGAGGTTTTTTGCATCCTCTTTGATAATGTACTGGCTGTTGAGCCACAAGAGCTTTTCAGGATTGAATACTGCCGCGGATTTTCCGATGTTTTCCAATGAGAAGTATTTAATCAACTCCTCTCTTGTGAATACCTCCTGATCTCCGTATGACCAACCGAGCCGTACAAGGTAATTGACGAGCGCATCGGGAAGATAACCCATGTCTTTATAAGCCATTACTGATGTTGCACCATGCCTTTTACTCAGCCTCGTCTTATCGGCTCCCAGTATCATGGGAAGGTGTCCGAATGCAGGGGGATCCCAGCCGAATGCTTTATAAATATGTATCTGCTTCGGAGTATTGTTCAGATGGTCGTCTCCCCTTATGATATGGGTTATTTTCATGTCTATATCATCCACAACAACCACAAAGTTATAGGTCGGTGTGCCGTCTGAGCGCATTATAATGAGGTCTTCAATCTGGCTGTTTTCGAATTCCACGACACCCTTTATGAGGTCATTTACCACTGTCCGTCCTTCCAGCGGCATTTTGAATCTTATCGCAGATGGTTTATCCGCAGGCATCGGTTCTGTGATATTCCTGCACCTGCCATCGTATTTAGGGGTTTTGCCTTGCGCAAGTGCCTCCTGTCTCCTTTGCTCAAGTTCCTCTGGCGTGCAATAGCATCTATATGCCTTACCTTCATTTAAGAGCCTTTCGATATAGCTCCTGTATATGTCGAAGCGGTCTGTCTGTCTGTATGGCCCATCATCCCAATCGAGCTTCAGCCACTTCATGCCCTCAATAATAGCCTCGATATATTCCTCTGTTGAACGGCTTTTGTCGGTATCCTCTATCCTGAGGATAAATACACCATTATTATGTCTTGCGAACAGATAGTTGAAAAGGGCTGTTCTTGCGCCGCCGATATGGAGATGTCCTGTGGGGCTCGGTGCGAATCTGACGCGTATCTTATTGTTTTTGTTCATAGGGGTTACATTATAACACAGGGAGTTATTAGCCTACCAATTGTTATGATGTACCATAATTTGCCGATAGAAAGCCGTCATTGCGAGCGAAGCGAAGCAATCTCGCCTTTTTGCAATGAGATTGCCACGCACCCTTCGGGTGCTCGCAATGACTGATAGAATAAAGGTTTTCAAGTCCTATCGACAAAATAGGAGATTATGCAAGCCTTTACAGAAAACAAGGTCATGTGCTAACCTATTAATCTAAAAAATTAATTATTCTCCATAGAAAGGCGGTGAAGAAATGGCACTGGATACCATTAAGAAAAGGGATATTATAGAATCATTTAAGATTCATAGCCATGATACGGGCTCTCCCGAGGTGCAGATTGCACTTTTATCCGAAAGGATAAGTTATCTCACGGAGCATTTTAAAACCCACAAAAAAGACCATCATTCAAGAAGAGGGCTTTTAAAGCTCGTTGCACAGAGGAAGAGACTTCTCAATTACCTTAAGACTGCTGACAAAGGCCGTTATGATAAGGTTATAGAACGACTTGGCCTCAGGAAATAGGACACGGAAATATAATTAAGGAGATAGAAAGGTAATTTGATGACAAATGTAGAGATTGATATTAAAGGAAAAAGTCTGGTTATAGAGACAGGACAGATGGCGAGGCAGTCGAGCGGCGCTGTGGTTGTAAAGTATGGGGACACTGTTGTTCTTGCTACGGCAGTTGCGGACAAAAGGGTAAAAGAGGGTCTGGATTTTTTCCCGCTTACCATCGATTATCAGGAGAAGACATACGCAGCAGGCAAAATACCAGGAGGCTTTTTTAAGAGAGAAGGCAGACCTTCCGAGAAAGAGGTTTTAACATCCCGCCTTATTGACAGGCCTATCAGGCCATTATTTCCAAAGGGATTTTATTCAGAGACACAGGGAATAGCCTCCGTACTATCCTACGGCAGCGAAAATGTGTCGGATATACTTGGAATAATCGGCATGTCTGCTGCATTACACATATCGGACATTCCCTTTGACGGTCCTGTGGGTGCAGTCAGGGTTGGAAGACTCGATAGCAACTTGATTATCAACCCGGATTTATCAGAAGTAGAAAAACTCGATCTTAATCTCGTTGTAGCAGGCACAGAGGATGCTGTAATAATGGTGGAAGGCGGCGGCTCTGAGGTTTCAGAGACACTGCTCCTTGAGGCTATTGATTATGCCCATAAAGAGATCAAGAGGATAGTCGCTCTCCAGAATGAATTAAGGAGTTTGGTCGGCAAGGAAAAGAGGGAATTGATCCCTGTCACAGAAAGGCCTGAATTTAAAAAGGAGATAAGGGCATTTGTTGCTGAAAGGCTGAAGGAGGCTATACGCATCCCCGGCAAACAGCGCAGACAGGAGGCCCTTGATATAATTCTCGAAGACGCAATAAAGCATTTTAATACACTCGAAAATGGAGAAAAATTCTTTGGGGATTCCACAAAGGATCTCACAAGGGATATAGCCAATATATTTGATGATTATGAAAAAGAGATTGTAAGGAGTATGATACTTCAGGAGGGTGTGAGGGCAGACGGCAGGAAGCCTGATGAGATAAGGCACATAGCATGTCATATGGGTCTTCTTCCGAGGGCGCATGGCTCTGCACTTTTTATCAGGGGCGAAACCCAGTCCCTTGTTGTAACCACCCTCGGCACTGCTGAAGATGAGCAGAAGATAGATTCCCTTGAAGGCGAAACCTATAAGTCATTTATGCTCCATTATAATTTCCCCCCCTTCAGTGTGGGTGAGGTAAAACCCCTCCGCTCTCCGGGCAGAAGGGAGATAGGGCACGGAGCCCTTGCAGAAAGGGCATTGAAATACGTAATACCTCCCAAAGAGGTTTTCCCTTATACCATAAGGATTGTCTCTGACATCCTCGAGTCCAATGGTTCTTCTTCTATGGCAACGGTCTGTGGTGCAACCCTCTCATTGATGGACGCAGGTGTTCCAATATCAGCACCTGTTGCAGGCATTGCAATGGGACTTATAAAAGAGGAAGAAAAGATTGTTGTTCTGACAGACATCCTCGGACTTGAAGACCATTTAGGTGATATGGACTTCAAGGTTGCAGGAACAGAAAATGGCATCACAGCTTTTCAGATGGATGTAAAGATAAGCGGCGTAAGCCGTGAAATCCTCCGGAATGCCCTTGAGCAGGCAAGGGTTGGAAGGCTTCACATACTTGGCAAGATGAAAGAGGCAATACCTTCTCCAAGGAAGGAGCTTTCTCCTCATGCACCGAGGATATACACGATGCAGATAAAACAGGACAAGATAAGGGATGTCATAGGCACAGGCGGTAAGGTTATTCGCGGTATTATAGAGCAGACAGGCGTCAAAATAAATATAGATGACACTGGCCTTATAAATATCGCATCCTCTGACGAAGAGTCTGCCAAAAAGGCGATAGATATAATAAACGGCATCATCGCAGAAGCTGAACTCGGAAAGATATACATGGGTAAGGTGGTGCGCATAGCTGATTTCGGGGCATTTGTGGAGATACTTCCTGGTGTTGACGGACTTTTACATATATCACAGATATCAGAAAAGAGGATAGCAAAAGTCACCGATGAGTTGAATGTGGGTGACGATGTTCTGG
This sequence comes from uncultured bacterium, assembly GCA_937960465.1. Taxonomy (GTDB): domain Bacteria; phylum Nitrospirota; class Thermodesulfovibrionia; order Thermodesulfovibrionales; family Dissulfurispiraceae; genus Dissulfurispira. Next base: position 8,593 of record CALGPO010000115.1, on the reverse strand, counting down.
TAAAGGTCATCGAGATAGACAGTCAGGGAAGAGTCAGACTCAGCAGAAAAGAAGCGATGAGAGAAAAATCGTGAACCGTATTTCGTAATCCGTGTCCGTACACGGGTGACGAATAACGGTAACGGATAACGGTCTATGTTTACAAAACGCCATCTTGATAACGGCATCCCTGTGGTGATGGAGCAACTGAAGAACTTCCGCTCTGTGATATTAGGGATATGGGTTAAGGTTGGCTCCCGCAACGAAACCCGCGATAAGAACGGCATTTCCCATTTTCTCGAACACATGTTTTTTAAAGGCACAAAAAAGCGCACTGCCACGGATATTTCCATTGATATTGACTCCCTCGGTGGTGACCTCAATGCCTTTACATCAAGGGAAAACACGGCATTCTACGTGAAGGTACTTGACGAGTATATCGATAAAGGCATTGAGTTGCTTTCGGATATATTCCTCCACTCTACCTTTCCGCAAGAGGAGATAGAAAAGGAAAAGGGTGTTATAAAGGAAGAGATAAAACTTGTGGAGGACACACCAGATGACTATATACATGACCTCTTCAGCAGGACGGTCTGGGGCGACGCAGGTCTCGGCCAGCCTGTTCTGGGCAGACGGGAGACAATAAAAACATTTACCCATGAGGATCTGATCAGCCATGTAAGAAAGTATTACGGCACATCGGATACCGTGGTGGCATGTGCAGGCAATTTTGAGCCAGATCATGTCATGAACCTGCTCAGCCACCATCTTGGAGGCCTCAGGAGAGGTTCCGAGCCGGGGTTGTTTTCCCCTCCAGCCTTTAAGAGCGAAATCGCTGTATATCCAAAGGACCTGTCAGAGGTCCATATATGTTTTGGGGTCGAGGGGCTGCCATATGCAAGTGAAGACAGATACGCAATAGCCATCTTGAACTCCATTGTCGGCTCAAGCGTAAGTTCCCGTCTTTTTCAGGAAATAAGGGAGAAAAAGGGTTATGCATACTCCATTTATTCCTTCGTATCATCGTATCTTGATACAGGCTTCTGGGCAGTGTATGCAGGCACGGGAAGGAAAAAGGCCTTAACTGTCACAGAACTCATAATCAAAGAGATGAAGGGACTTTATGAAACCATATCTGATGTTGAACTGAAAAGGGCAAAGGATCAATTAAAAGGGAATCTCGTGCTGGGGCTTGAATCCACAAGCAGCAGGATGCAGAGTATAGCCCGTCAGGAGATATATTACGGCAGGTATTTTTCGCAAAAGGAAATAATGAAAGAAGTGGAAACAGTGACCCTCGGCCAGATAAAGGATCTATCAAAGCGCCTTATCAACGACGGCAAGATGAGCCTTACAGTTCTCGGACCTGTGAAGGGAGAAGATTTCAAGGGATTGTTTTGATGCTTCGGGAATTAAGGATCAAAAACTTCACCATCATCGATGACCTGTCCATAAATTTCGAAACAGGCCTCAATGTCCTCACAGGCGAGACAGGCGCGGGAAAATCAATAATAGTGGATGCAATCGGTCTCATCCTCGGCGATAAGGCCTCTTCTGACATGATAAAGACAGGAAGCAAAGATGCGAGCATCGAGGCATACTTCGACAATAAAAACCATCCCCTCCTTAAAGCTCTTGATATAGACAGCGATGACGGAATAACAATAAGAAGAAACATATCTGCTCAGGGTAAAGGAAGGGCGTATATAAATGACACATCAGTAAGCCTCCACACCCTTGCCGTCATCGGTGAAGGCCTCATTGATATTCACGGGCAGCACGAACATCAGGGACTCTTAAAAAAGGACAATCACCTTCTTTTTCTCGATAGCCTTGCAGGATTAACAGAGGATGTTGTTTCTTTGCAGGCTTTATACAACGAAGTTATCCACTTGCGGCATAAAGTAAACGATCTGAAAGAGCGCATTAGAGAGAGGAGCCAGAGGATAGATTTTCTCAGATTTCAGATAAATGAGATAGAATCAGCTAATTTAAAGAATGGGGAACGAGAAGCTATTGAAGAGGAAATGAAGATACTCCTTAATCTCAGCAAACTCAAGGAGTCTTCAGAAATAGCATACAGCCTGCTTTATGATTCTGAAGGCTCATGCCTTGAGCAGATGTCCAATGCTGCATTAAGGATAAGGGATATGCTCAATTTTGACCCTGATGCAAAGGAACTCCTTGATATTGTTGAATCAACGATTTCTCAAGTCGAGGACGTTGCATTGCTCCTCCGCAAGTTTAAAGATAAGTATGATATAGACCCTCAAAGGCTCACAGAGTTGGACGAGAGGCTTGATCTGATAAAGAGGCTTGAAAAGAAGTACAGCGAAGGCATTGATGGGATACTGCAATACAGACAAAAGGCTGAAGATGAATTGAAAGGTCTTATGCTGGCTGATGAACAGCAGGAGGCTTTAGAAGCAGAACTTGATGCAAAAGACAACGAGCTTAAGGCTATGGCAGAAGGACTTTCCCAAAAAAGAGAGGAAGCTGCAAAGAAGATGGAGAGGATGGTTGTCTCGGAACTCCATGAACTTGGATTTCAAAAGGCTGATTTCAAGGTGGATATAAAAAAGAGAGATGCTGTTACAGCAAGCGGCATTGATAATGTGGAATTTTTATTCAGCGCAAATCCAGGAGAGCCGGCTAAGCCATTGATAAAGGTTGCATCAGGAGGTGAACTGTCGAGGATTATGCTTGCACTGAAATGTATTGAAATAAAAGAGGCGATAGGCAATAGGCTAAAGGCTAAGGGCGAAAGGACACTAATCTTCGACGAGGTGGATGCTGGCATAGGCGGTATTACTGCACAGCATGTGGGAAAGAGGCTGAAGGTAATTTCGAATAATTATCAGGTGCTCTGCATTACACACCTGCCGCAGATAGCAGCCATGGCTGACAATCATTTGAAGGTTGAAAAGGTTATGGGCAAGGATGCAGTAAAGGTTAGTATAGAGCCATTGTCAGGCAGCAAGAGGCAGGATGAGATTGCGAGGATGCTGAGCGGAAAGATTACGGATGTGTCACTTAAACATGCAAAGGAGTTACTCGACGTTTAAAAGGTATCACAGACAAAATGCTTTTCGGCTATGCCTGCCATATTGACTTAGATATTTGTTTGTAAAATATGGTTTAATATAACCTCAATTGAGCGATTTTGTAAGGCAGGCACTGCATAGCTTGATAGCTAAAAGTAAGAATTGCTCCATTCAGGTTGAAATATAAGGTGGCATAATGACAAAAACTGCAAAAAAAGAAATGAAAGGAAAGATTGTTATTAACAGGGAGTTGTGCAAGGGCTGTAAATACTGCATAATGGCATGTCCGAAAGGCTCTATAGTAATAGAAAGGAAGTTCAACAGCATGGGCTATTTCCCCGCACACTTTGAGCATCCGGAAAAATGCACAGGCTGTGCCATCTGTGCCCAGATGTGTCCTGAAATAGCAATAGAGGTATGGAGGGAGGAATAATTTTGGAGTGGTCTGCTATAGAATATTTTGCAAGGCGCCATAACATAAGAGGAAAGGTCGCTTGAGTCTTTATAATGTCAGACTCATGCATTAGGCATAGAAAGACCTCGATGTTTTCCCTGACAAATTATTATCAAGATTCGAAGGAGTAATTCTTATCTAAGTTGAGCGATTTTGTAAGGCAGGCCTGCCTGTGCGTTGCACGCAGACAGGTCTGAATATAGAATCGCTCAATTTAGGCCTTAGTTTGTATGATGAGCCAAGACCGTATAATTGCAAGAAACTAAGCAGTAGTGGTAAGAAAATAGCCGCGCATGGTTGGCTTCTCTCGCCGCAAGATACAATTGGCGAAGGTAGTCAGCCTGCCTTGAATACAGCAATTGATTTTACGGCGTGATTAGGATAAAGTAGAACAAAGGAGGGAGGTAAAATACATGCTTATAAAAATAGACACATATTTTGACGGAGAGCGATGGTGTGCCAGAGGGGTTAATGATGATATATTCACTCAGGGAGAAACATACGAAGAACTTTTAAAAAATATCAGGGAGGCGATATCGCTGCATTTTGAAGATGAACTGAAAAAAGGTAAGTCAGCAGAGATACTCGTGATGTCAGAAATGGAGATTGCTGGTGTCGCCTAAACTGCCGCAGGTTAGCGGTCAAGAATTGGCAAGATTTCTCGAAAAGCTCGGCTATCATGTTATCAGACAAAAAGGAAGCCATATCAGACTCAGGAAGACGACAAGCATGGGAGAACACAATATTACCGTACCTAACCATAAGGTTATTGCAAAGGGAACATTGGGTGACATTATTACAAAAATAAGCCTTTGGAATAGTATAAACAAAGACGATTTGATAAAGATGTTCTAAGAAGTAGGAAACCCCATTCGCACCATATAGGAATAAGTGGGACTGAGAATAAATGGTACATCAGGCTGTTAGACAGATAATTTCGTCGTTTCAAAATTAGGTTGTCCCTTAGAGAGGGGGGTTGGGGGATTAACAATTTATAGATTCACTCCCCTTAGGAACCTCAAAAAGTGGTGTAAGAGGCAGATTTCAGATATCTAACTAATTGAAAACAAAAGAGAATTTTTATAGAAGGGCAAATCTAAAAATGGCAGATCAAATAAAGCGATAAAATTAAGGGCTTACGAATTTTGTGAAACTCACTCAATGTAAAAAATGGAGGTTAATATGAAGACTTATGCATATCTTGGTTTAACGTTTTTTGTTTTATGCGCATTTACTGTGCAGCCCGTATTTTCAGAGGATAAGAATTTACAGAAGAGCAAGACACAGATACTCGAGGATATCGAAACGCTGCGGGCAGGCCTGTTTAAGACAAAGGAATGCGTGGTTGAAGCAAAGACAGAGGCAGAACTTGAAAGATGCCGCGAGGCAACAAAGATAAGGAAATTCGAAGAGGTTCAGGATAAGTTGTTTGAGATCGGCATGAGCAGGGAAGAGAGAAGAATGAAAAAATCACCGAGGGAATATTGATATTAAATGCGATTATTTAAATTCGTTTTAATATTTGCACTTCTATTTATTCCATTTACGATTCACGCATCGGTAAAGGAATACACGCTCAAGAATGGCCTTAAGGTCTTGATTATAGAAGACCATAAGGCGCCGGTGGCCACATTTCAGATATGGTACAGGGTTGGCTCAAAGGATGAGCCTGCAGGGAAGACAGGGATCAGCCATCTCCTTGAGCATATGATGTTCAAAGGCACGCATAAATATGGATCGAAGGTGTTTTCAAACATCATCCAGAGAAACGGCGGCACTGACAATGCGCATACAACTAAGGACTACACAATGTACCACCAGACCCTGTCATCAGACAGGATAGGCCTTTCCGTAGAGCTTGAAGCTGACAGGATGCGCAATCTTCTGCTCGATCCAAAAGAGGTTACGAATGAGAAAAATGTGGTTATGGAAGAGAGGCGCATGAGGTACGAGGATGATCCCCAGAGTTCATTATACGAAGAGGTGATTTCAACAGCATTCAAGGCACATCCGTATCAGTGGCCTGTTATCGGCTGGATGTCTGATATCGCATCCATAGAGAGGAAAGAACTCTACAGATATTACAGGTCATACTACTCGCCAGATAATGCCTTTATTGTTATCTCAGGGGATGTAAAGGCAGAGGATGTACTTCCCAAGATCAAAAAGAATTTCGGCAATATAAAACCTTCTAAAAGGAGCGTTATAAAAAACAGGACTGAAGAGCCGCAGCAGAGGGGAGAAAAAAGGGTATATCTCAAGAAAGAGGCCGAACTTCCTTACATCCTTATTGCATACCATGTCCCGAGTTTCCCTCACGAAGACAGCTTTGCCCTCGATGTGCTTTCAACCATACTTTCCGCTGGCAAGAGTTCAAGGCTTTACAAGGGCATTGTCTATGAGAAACAGCTTGCCCTTAATGCCTTTGCTGATTATAGTGGGTTTCATAGAGACCCATTCCTTTTTATTTTCGGAGCCACTGCAGCACCTGAAAAGAATGTAGAAGATGTTGAAAAGGCAATTTATGACGAGATCGAAAAAGTGAAGAGAGAAATGCCTACTGAGAGAGAAATCCAAAAGGCAAAGAACCAGATCGAGGCGGGTTTTGTTTTTGCGCAGGACTCGACTTATTCAAGGGCATTTTATGTAGGCATGTTTGAGATGCTTGGAAACTGGAGATTAATGGGAAAATATCTTGAGGAAATCAGAAAGGTGAAACCCGAAGATGTGCAGGCTGTAGCTAAAAAGTATTTAACCGATGACAACAGGACAGTGGGTATTTTAATACCAACAAAAAGTAGGAAGGAGGAAGTGGGAAGTGGAAAGTAAAAAATGGAAAATGCTGTTTTTTGTCTTTTGTTTTTCACTTTTCATTTTTCACTTCCCATTTCTCACTTTATCTCAGGCCCATGCCGTTGAAATAAAAAAACAGACCCTTCCAAATGGCCTGACAGTGCTACATGCTGAAAGACATAATCTTCCAATTGTCATGCTCACGCTTTTAATAAAGGCATCTCCGCTTAATGAGCCTGCAGATAAGGCAGGGATTGCATATCTGACTGCAAAGATGCTTACTGAGGGGACGCAGAAAAGAAAGGCATCCGAGATCAGAGAGGAAATAGAATTTGTGGGTGCATCTCTCGATACATCAACAGGCAGCGATTATACAACGATATCACTCTCTGTGTTAAAGAAGGATATAGAAAAGGGCTTCGAGATATTTTCAGATGTGCTGCAAAACCCATCATTCCCGGAAGAAGAGATAAACAGGATGAAGGAGATAATAAAGGGCTCGCTGAGGCAGAGCGAAGAAGACCCGTCCTTTGTTGCGAGCAAGGCATTTATAAAAGAGGTGTTCGATGAACATCCGTATGGAAGGCTTGTAAATGGAAGCATTGAAAGCATTGATAGTATAAAGCAGGACGATATTATAAGGTTTTATCATGAGCACTACCTGCCTGAAAATGCAATCCTCTCGGTGGTTGGCGACCTTACATCAGAAGATCTTAGCTCCCTGATAGAGAGGCATCTGGGGCAATGGAAGGCAAAAGACAGAAGTCAGAAAACAGAAGTCAGAAAACAGACAGAAGAAAAACTCAGAGAAAAGAAGATTATTGTAATAGATAAAGATATTACACAGGCGAATATTATTTTTGGGCATCTCGGCATAGCAAGGGAAAACCCTGACTATTACGCAGTCTCAGTTATGAACTATATTCTTGGAGGAGGAGGTTTTGCATCCAGACTGATGAAGGTTGTACGGGATGAGATGGGACTCACGTATTCCATATATAGCTCATTCTCAGGCAATAAAGAGCCGGGACAATTCGAGGTTGAGGTGCAGACAAAGAATGAATCGGCAGGAGTTGTAATTAAAGAGATATTAAAACAGATAAATAAAATAAGGACAGAGACCGCAACTGACCGGGAACTCAAGGATGCAAAGGCATATCTCACAGGAAGTTTTCCGAGGAGGCTCGAGACGAGCAGGAGGATTGCAGATTTCCTTGCAGCGGTGCAATTTTACAATTTGGGCGATGATTATATAGAAAAATATCCTGATTATATAAATCGGGTAACAAAGGAGGATGTCTTGAGGGTTGCAGAGAAATATCTGAATCCTGAAAACTATGTCATTGTTATTGTAGGGAATCAGAAAAAGATAGATTTATCTCATTTTCAGTCGCCTAAAAATGTACATTAATTCACCTGCAGAAAGCTGTCCTGGCGCAGATGGATGATTGATATATCCATATGTTATAAGGGAGCCGAAAAGGGGATTAAATACCCTTGAGGGCAGCCCATTATCTCCCATTGACATGGTAATTATCCCTGCATCTTTATGCCTCTGTGTAAGGAACATGATCCTGATCAAATCCTCCCTGTCTTTTGCCATTGCTGCTATCTTCACAATATCGACACCGAGTTCTTTTCCGCGCGCAACAATGCTGTCGAGGAAACCACTATCTGGCGTGAATTCAAAGTTATGGTAAGAGCCTATCAGGAGTTTTCTGTAGGTATTGCAGAGTTTTTTTGTTTCTGTCAGGATATCCTCAGAGCCTATTTCCACATCTATGGCATCTGAAAGCGGGACCACTGCCCTATAAATACTCAATTTATCCACAATTTCTCTCTGACCACCTTCTTTAACATTCCGCACAGTGGCTATTATGGGTTTTCTAAAATTTTCTCTGGCGGCTCTGAAGATATTTTCGATATGCCCTAAGGATATATCTTCAAACATATCTACCCTGAGCTCAATCAGGTCGGCAGGATTAAGGGAATCCTTATTGATAGTAAGGACATCCGTGTCTGTAAGCACTCCGGCGATAAGAGGCACTTCGCCAAGCTTGAAATTGCATATGTATATTTCCATCGCCGCACCCCGGAGAAATTTTCTATATTATAATGATTTGCAAGGCGTAAAACAATTATCTAAGTTGAGCGATTTTGTAAAGCAGGCACTGCTGCTCTGTCCTATTTTGCCGATAGAACTTGAAAACCTTTATTCTATCAGTCATTGCGAGCACCCGAAGGGTGCGTGGCAATCTCATTGCAAAAAGGCGAGATTGCTTCGCTTCGCTCGCAATGACGGCTTTCTATCGGCAAATCAGGG
>CALGPO010000114.1 GCA_937960465.1 uncultured bacterium | reverse complement strand
TTTCCATTTGCATCGAATTTTACCTCCTGTGTTTTTCCTTATCAGAAAAACTATACCAGAGACGGCTAAAATTCGATGCACTTTTATTCAATCACTACAGTCCTGTGTTTGACTTCTCCATTATCTCCTATTTCAACTTTTTTGCGAAAGAACCGATTATTGTCAGCGATCTGGAACGCGGGCGGCCGATCTGGTATGGCGGGGAAGACCGGTCTGAGACGAGCATGGATATGTTTTACGAGTGGCTTGGGGCGAAGAAGGCAAAGAAGATAAAGTTAGCGGTGATGGATATGTGGAAGGCATTTGAGAAATCTACAAAGAAGAATATTCCAGATGCGGCTATTTTATACGACAAGTTTCATGTAATACGGCATTTGGGAGAGGCTCTCGATAAAATACGCAAGGCAGAATATGCACGGCTGTCGGGGAATGATCGTTCGTATATCAAAGGGCAGAAGTATACTCTCTTGTCGAATCGTGAGAATCTGACTCTTGACGGGAAGAAGGCGTTGAAGAAGCTCCTCAAAGCAAACAAGCGTCTCAATGCTGCCTATCTCTTAAAGGAATCATTTGGTCAGTTATGGAGCTATCAAACAGCGGGATGGGCAAGAAGGTTTTTTGATAACTGGAAAGACTCATTGAAATGGCAACGGTTAAAACCATACGAGGAATTTGCCAAGATGATAGAAAAGCGCTGGGATGGAATTGCTGCATACAGCAGACCTGAGAACAAAGTCTCATTGGGTTTTGTCGAAGGCCTGAACAACAAAATCAGGGTAATTCAAAGAAGGGCTTATGGTTTAAGAGATGAGGAGTATCTCCGTCTGAAAATCCTCACATCCATGCTCAAGGAGATATGAAATGACCCACACTCTTACGCGAAGAGCCTAAATAATAAACAGTAAAAGTAAAGACCTGACCCCATTGCATGCTGTCATCTACTACATTGGATACTTGATGGATGATGCATCCGTTATCTTTTATATACACATGAGCAAGCACTTTTTAAAGTCTTGTAGCAGTGCCTGCCTTACAAAATCGCTCAACTTAGATATTAACTATAAGCTATGAACTATTATCAACGCGGCTTAGCCAGTATTTCGAGGACCCTCAACTCAAGAAACCTCTTTGAAGCAGCTGATCTGATAACAAGTACAGAATCAGCGCCCTTTGCGGTACCTGCCACTGCAAGGACTTCCTCTCCTTCAGGAATAAGCCCTGCATCAGCAGCCATCATCACGATCTCGCAGCAGACCTTTGGCCCTTCGCCGTATCTCCTCAAAGACTGTGCAACAACGAGCGTTGGATAAAGGCCGTTGAATTTTGATGCAAAAGCGGTTTCTATATTATGTGTAATCATCGTGCCTGTATAGACCCTTGCGCCTGTAGCTTCTATCTTTTTCCTTGTCTCTGAAGGCATCTCAAGGGTGTTGGCGCCCTTAAAACCTGCTGAATGCGTGATTACTACTATATTTATGCCTGAATCTTTTAATGCCTCTGAAAAAAGGAGTCCGGTGTCCCCTTCTGTCGATGCTATAACAATATGTTTAAAATTACCGTCTTTGGTTGCATTTCTCACTATCTGAAGACATGCCTCTGTATTGTCCTTGCCGGGTTTCTCAAAATACATAACCTTTCTTTCCATAAGATTCCTCCTGTTTGTGTTCGAATAAATCAATTATAATAGATTGAAGGTTTGATTACAAATGGTTAATTACCTTTACATACACATCCCCTTCTGCATTAAAAAATGCATCTATTGCGATTTCTATTCCATACCTTTTAAATCGCATATTGCAGGGGATTATATTAAGGCGCTGTGCAGGGAAATAGGATTGAGAAAGGATGTTGTTGGCGATATAACGACTATCTACATCGGCGGGGGCACGCCGACAATCCTCTCCGAAAAAGAGATTAGAGGACTCTTCAAGGCGATGAGAGATAACTATGTAATTGCTCCTGATGCCGAGATTACTATTGAAGCCAACCCGGGCAATATTTCTGAAGATAAGGCAAGAAAACTACTTGATTCAGGCATAAACAGGATTAGCATCGGCATACAATCTTTGATCGATAAAGAGCTTATAATCCTGGGTAGAAGCCATAATGCAGAGGATGCTATCAAGGCTGTGAAAGATGTTAGGAGTGCAGGATTTAAAAATATATCCATTGATCTAATCTACGGGATACCTCTTCCAAAATTTCAAATTTCAAATTTCAAATTCCAAAACTGGGAATACTCACTTCAAAAAACCCTTGAGTTAGAACCTGAACACATATCCATGTATGAGCTTACACCTGAAAAGGATACCCCGTTATACGAAGATATAGAAAGTGAAAGGCTTGTTATGCCTGACGAAGGAGTTATTTCAGAGATGTATTATGCAGGCATTGATATATTAAAGGAGCATGGGTATGTCCATTATGAAATATCTAATTTTGCGAAACCATGCTACGAGTGCAGGCATAACCTCAATTACTGGAACATGGGTGAATATCTCGGCATTGGAGCAGGGGCGCACTCCTTTTTTAATAGAAAAAGAGCTGCTAATATAAGGGATATAAAACACTATATCAAAAGCATCAATGATAACAGGATACCGGTTGAAGAGGAACACTATATAACTAATGACGAGGCATTAAAGGAATTTATATTTTTAGGCATGAGGAAGACAGATGGAATCGATATGAAACTTTTGCCTGACAAAAAAACGAAGTTAATGAAAAAGGCCGTGGAGAATCTGGTATCCCACGGCCTTTTAGAAATTAAAGGCAACTATTTGAGGCTTACCCGAAAAGGGCTTCTCCTCAGCAACGAGGTTATCGTGCAGGTATTGTTATCACTTGAGGGAAGCCACCCCTCATAATCCCAAGCAATATGTCCTTGCCCTTCTCTATTTTTGAAACAGTGTCATTGTACTCTTTTGTGTTTGTTACGGGTTTTCTGTTGACCTCCATTATTATGTCGCCCTTGGCAAGAATGCCGAGGGCAGGGCTGTCCTCTTCTATGTTATTGATCAGCACCCCCTTTATTTTTCTTGTGATGCCGAGTTTCTGAAGCATCTCATCTGTTACTTCCTGAACAGATACGCCCCTTAACGAATTCTCGAATTGTGCTGGTGAAACGATCTGCGGTTCTATTGGAAGTTCTGCTATGGTAACCTTTGCAGTTAGAAGATTTCCGTTCCTAATGATTTTTATCTCGACTGTCTTGCCGGGTTTTGTTGCAGCAACCATATTTTTAAAGTGGAACGGGTTGTCTGTCTTTTTCCCGTCATACTCAACTATGACATCATATCTTTTAAGTCCTCCCTTGTCGGCAGGGCCTCCCTCCACAACGTCCACAAGCAGCACGCCACCTTCGTCTTTGAGACCAAGCTGCTTTACAAGCTCAGTGGTGAGCGGCTGTATTTGGACACCGAGCCAACCCCTTACAACCCTTCCCTGATTGATGATGCTGTCCATCACATTTTTAACCATGTTCGATGGTATAGCAAAGCCTATGCCCTGATAGCCTCCGCTTGTACTGAATATTGCCGTATTAATGCCAATCAGTTCTCCTCTGATGTTTACAAGCGCGCCGCCTGAGTTGCCTGGATTTATAGCTGCATCGGTCTGTATAAAATCCTCGTAATCAGTTATGCCGATGCCTGACCTTCCGAGGGCGCTTATGATTCCCATTGTTATTGTCTGGCTTAAACCATAGGGGTTCCCTACTGCCAGCACAACCTCTCCGACCCTTAACTTGTCGGAATCACCCCATGGGACTGTGGGGAGGTTGGTTTCATTTATTTTGATAATAGCAATATCTGTCCTGGAATCCATTCCTATAGGTCTTCCCTTATACTCTTTGCCGTCTGACAATTTCACTATGATGTCTTCGGCGCCTTCTATCACATGGTTATTGGTAAGTATATAACCATCGGGTGTTGCAATCACGCCCGAGCCTAAATTTGTTACTTTTCTCTTTTGCGGTCCCGGGTCCCCGAAGAACCTTCTGAAAAGAGGATCGTCAAAGAAAGGATGGCGCTGTGCTTTTACAGTTCGCGATGTTGATATATTTACGACAGCAGGCTTTACACGCTCTGCGACTTTTGACATAGCCTCACCGAATTTTGTAAGTATCTCCGTGGATTCCTTGTCTGTGGTGTCTGCCAGTATTACCGACGGCAGCAGCAGGCAGGCAAATAGCAAAAAGGCAACGAGTAACGAGTAACGAGTAACGAGTTTTTCAGATTTTAAATTTATATTTTTCATCTTTCCTCTTTCCTCCGTTTAAATCCTTAGTGGTTTTACTTCAAATTTTAAAACTCTTTTGGTATCTTTATCAACCCTGTATCTTTCGTCCAGCCTATAACCTATTATCCACACGATATTATTACCGGAGATGAGCAGTGGAACCGCATCCCGTTCATCCCTCGGTATTTTCTCATCAACAAAGTAGTCCTGCAGTTTCTTCTTTTTTCCAAATCCAAGTGGATAAAAGAAATCTCCTTGCAGCCGCCCCCTTATCATCATCGGGAAATGAATCTTGTCGGCGTCTATGACGGCAATCTTTTGCGCATCTCCATAATCTTTTACCTCGTCAATGCTCATAATTGCTGAATGAATGACTATGGACGATTCCTTCACTATAGTTTCACCTGGACAGTCTATAACATAGGCGCCAAGTTTTGTTGGCTTCTCGGATGTAATAAGAATGGTAGAATACCCTTTTATAACCCGTATATCTTTGGGCAGATATATCCTGTCCCCTGATTTGCCCGACTTTATCAGGGACATTATTTCTTCTACATGAATGAAACCGATTCCATGAAGCCCCTTAGTCTCATCGATGGCCCTCCTTAAAACCCTTCTCAATATTACTGTATCCATCGCTTCCAGTGGGCCAAGGAAAAGCTCGATTGCATTGTCGGTCTTTCTCGTTATGAGCTTCATAAGGGTCTTTGCCACGAGTATCTCAAAATATCTCTCTTCGTCCCTAAAAATATCTGCAGTCCTCGAAAGGGTTTTTACAACATTCATATTTATCTTTCTTGCCTCAGGGATAATGAGATGCCTTATTTTATTGCGAAGATACTCTCTTTTGAGATTTGATGAATCGACTACAAAGCCTATCCCTTCGGTTTCAAGAAAGTCTTCTATCTCGCTCCTTTCTATCCCAATAAGGGGTCTTATTAAATCTACTTTCTGACTTTTGATTCTTGACTTCTGACTTCTTATTGGCGGTATGCCGGAAAGTCCAGAAGGACCTGCACCTCTGAAAAGCCGCATTATTATTGTCTCTGCCTGATCGTCAGCATTATGCCCGAGGGCGATTTTATTTGCAGCCTTCTCAGTGGCGATCTCATCAAGGGCATTGTAACGCAGTTCCCTTGCAGCTTCCTGCTTGTTTAGCTTTTTTTCTTTTATATAGGACTTTACATCAATAGGTCTTGTTGTAAAAGGTATGTCCATGGAACTGCATATATCTCTGCACAATTCTATCTCATAGGGAATTTCATCAGGCCTTAATCCATGGTCTATATAAGCTGCAGATATATGGATGCCAAATTCCGGCTTGAGTCCATGAAGGATTGTGAGCAGGCACACTGAATCAGGGCCTCCTGAAAGCCCTACAAGGACGTGATCTCCTTGAATCAGCAAGTGATATTTATTAATGGTTTCCCTGACTTTTTTGATGATCTCCATCCATTTATTATACTTATTTTCCTATCAAGATGGAGCATTCAGAGTGTCCGAGGATACTTCTTGATACACTGCCGAGCATCCCCTTTACACCCCTCATTCCGCTGCTGCCGACTGCAATCAGATCGGTCTTTGACTGCTCTGCCTCGTTCAGTATCTCCAATGACGGGTCGCCAAACTTTATTGACACTTTTATCTTTGAAAATCTGTCGCGTAATACTTTACGGGCATCTTCAATAATCTTATCCGACATCCTGAATTCTAACTCCCTTATTTTTGCAATCTCATCCTTTATCTTCTCGTCCACTTCCATCCAGTATCTTTCAGGGACGTCGATATAGGCGGAAGGTATGACATTTACTATAGTGATTTCGGCATCCTTCTGGAAAGGGATTGAAGTTAAGAGCCTTCCCGTATCAATGGCAGAACTTGAGCCGTCTGTTGCGTAGAGAACCTTTAAAGTACCGCCTGTTTCCCATTGGGGAGGTTTAACGACCATCACAGGCGTTCGCGAGTTTATGGAAACAGACCGTGTTACGCTGCCTATCAATAGAGACTTTATTCCCTTCACGCCCCTTGCACCCATCACAACGAGGTCTGCACCGGCCTCTGAAGCTGCATCTACAATGGCCTTATCAGGATAGCCATCCAGCAATGCAGTGCTGATTTTTACATTAAGCGGTTTCAAAATATCAATTATTGAATCCAGTATCCGTGGTGCTATTTCCTGTTTTATCTGTTTGAGCTTTGCGTAATATGATTCTCTGTCGTCTTTGGAAGGGACACGAGATATGACGTTCAATACAAGAAATTCATCATCCTGAGAAAATTTAAATCGTGACAGAAACCTGGCAGCACCTTCGGAGTATTTAGAACCGTCTGTTGTTAATAATATCTTCATATGATACCTCCAGCAGCTTTCTTAAACTAAGCATATCATACCATGCTTTGCTTTACAATTTAATATCCGAGTTGATATTATAATTAGAATTTTTGGAGAGGTGGCCGAGTTGGTCGAAGGCAGCCGCCTGCTAAGCGGTTGTGGGGGTAACACCTCACCCAGGGTTCGAATCCCTGCCTCTCCGCCAGAATTATAAGCAGTAAAGTAAGAAGTAAAAAAACAAAAAGATTGGAGGATTAGATGATGAAAACTATTAAGGTTATCGCTGTCGGACTTGTGTTATCGGTAATTGTTGTCGGTTGCAAGAAAAAGGAAGAACAGCCTGTCCCAAAAACACCGATGCAGCAGGCTCCGATGTCAGCACCCATGCAGCCCTCGATGTCTCCTCATGGAACTGCTGTGCCGAAAGTAGAGAAAAAGATTTTAGTGCCAGATAGCGTTAAAGCCAAATGGAACAAAGTAAAATTCACAATCGAAGACAAGGCTTCTAAAAAGAGCAGCGAATATACAGTGAATGTTGGCTCTGAGTTTAAAGTGCCGAATACCAATCTAAGGATAGTTGTCGGCGAGTTTCTTCCTGACTTCAGAATGGATGAGAACACAATCACATCGGCAAGCGATATGCCCAACAATCCGGCAGTGAGGGTCGAGGTGTTCGAGGATGGGAAAACCATCTTCAAAGGATGGCTTTATTCAAAGTTTCCAACCATTCACCCGTTCGAGCATGAAAAGTACGGTCTCACTCTGAAAGAGGGAATTAAAGGATAGTGTCGACTTATATTGCATTAGACAAAGTCCCCACAAGCCCTGAGGAGAGAAAGGAATTGTTGGCCATGAGGATTGAGATGGAGGAATATCTATCACATATTGAGCTTACGCAGGTTCAGATGAGGGTTATTGATTTTCTGACCTCTCAAAAGGGCTATGCCAATGCAGATATTGAAGCAAATAGGGATTTTAGGATTGACCTCAAGGATACCTCTTTTAAATCAAGGGCGGATATTCTACTGAAAATAGACGGAAAGATATTTTGCGTTATCAAATGTGTCATGAGTTCTCTTGAATCATGGGAAAGGCACTCAATAGCCTTTAGCCGTGTTGTTGAGTCATACCAGATACCGTATGCAATAGTGACCGACGGCGAACATGCCAGGATACTCGACGTAATAAACGGCAAACTTATAGCAGAAGGGCTTGATTCGATACCCTCAATAGAAGAAGCTAAGCGCATTGCGAAGGAGATAATCTTTTACCCTTATCCTACGGAGAAGGCTGAGAGGGAAAAAAGAATCCTCAATGCCTTCGATGTGATAACCTGCCCAACAAGTGCTATTGCGTCGGAATAATTTGTAACGCCAACACCTAATATAGCAAAATGAAAATGTCCTAATTGGAATTGCTAAACTGTCTTTTTTTTAAGAAAGAGGAGACAGCATGAGCAGATAGGACATAATCATGATAAGGCAGAAGGAATTAAGGCAGTTGTACGTGATTCACAGACTCAGAGACAAGGGGGCAAAAAGATAAGTGTTAGGGTTATAAACTCACAAGGGCAAAGGCAATTCTTTTATTTTTCACTTTTTTTGATACAATTTTTCTAAGACCACAGGCATAGGGGGGCGTGAAAATGGGTAAGGCCTCAGAGATATCATGGCAAGAGTTAAAGGAGATGATATTTGCATTTAATAAAGTAAAGAATTGACCCCTTCGATTTTTATTCTACAAAGACTGCTTAAACTGACTGACTTAGGCAGATTATATGCCCAATTATTCCCTACAACTTATTACTTTACCACACCTAATATTTTAGCCATGAACTCAAGGGCATTTTGATTTAAAAATACTACTGTGAAAAACAGAATAATAAACATGATTGTAAACTTGCGGTCAAGCTCTGTCTTGATAGTCTGCATCTCTTGACGGACAACATCAATCTTGCCTTCAAGTTCTGTCTTGATAGTCTGCATCTCTTGACGGACAAGCAATATATCAGCCTTTGAGGCAAGTTCTTTTATAAGCTCATCCTTTAACTCAAGCTTCTTTTGAAAGGCAACAGCATCAGCCTTTTTCTCAATAACCTCAAGCCCTATCTCTATTGCCTGAGCAACCTTGCGACCCTCTTCCCTGCCGAGCTTATCCTCAAGCATCTGCAATATGTCCATTGTTATCGCCTGTGTCATGGCGAGTAAAATTTACAATCAAGTCAATTGTTTTGTCAAGAAAACGAATTCTTGAGTCTCCTGAGTTTTTCTATTGATGATTTCCAATTATGATTTAAATTCGGATAAAAAACTCAGGAAACTCCAGAACACCCCTGAAATAGACATAGACCCTGATAGAAGATTAAAACCCCTTTTGGTTTAATGATTTGTGGTGATATAAAATATAACCACAATGGTTAAACAAAAAACCAGAAAGGGGTTATAGAAATGATAAAACAAAATCAGGCTCAAGATAGCAGCAACCATAGAGAAGTTTAATCATTACATAAGGATGCTGAAAAGGATGGAGGCTATAGCTGCCTTGCCATATTAAAAAGCAGGGATTAAAAACAGAGTTTAATAACCGAAAAGGAGAGGTGTGTGCAAAGAAGGCAATTTAATGGATTTTTGAGACAGTAAAGGGCAGCAAAGGCAAAACATAGAACATTTCCTGTCAGTTTGCTGCTTAAACGATTTCTAAAATGCCTTTAAATGGACTAATCAAGTGGTATGCTGATGTCTATGTCTATTTTTCGGGCTTGTCAATTCATATGAAAAAGAGGTATATTTTTGTAGATATCCGAAAATCATATAATCATTCGGTCCCCCCTTCGCTTCGCTCCGGGGGGAATGCGGCGCTGAGCGGTCGTGCCTGATTCTCCCCTCCGCTGCGCTGCGGGGAGAACCAGGCACTGGAGACGGATGCCCTTCGGGCGACCGCTCAGCGCCGCATTAGCCGCTAAAGAGAAGGAGAGAGTAAAGCATGTCAAAAATCCTGGTCCTTGGTGGCACAGGTTATACGGGTAGATTGATTGTACAGCATCTGGTAGAGAACTCCAAATTAGAAGAATTAGGGTATGATGAACCATAACGTAACGAATCAATACTATGTCGCGATGAGACGGCGTCAGTTATTCTGAGATTAATATTTCTGAGATTAATATTTATGATAAAGTTAAATATATGCAATTTGAATGGGACAGGGAAAAGGCAAAGAAGAATCTCAAGAAACACAGAGTGTCATTTGATGAAGCCATGACAGTATTTTATGATCCGTTATCGGCCACTTTTAATGACCCTGATCACTCTATTGATGAGGAAAGGTTTATAACCATAGGCTACTCCTCTCGTGATCACTTGCTTGTGGTAGCACATACCGAGAGGGAGAAAACAATACGTATTATCAGCGCGCGGACTGCAACTGCGCACGAAAGGAAAAGACATGAAGGCTAAAGAAAAAAAGATTAGTGATGAATTACGCCCCGAATATGATTTTGATTATTCAAAAGCTGTTCGTGGCAAGTATTACAAACGCCTTTTATCCGAAGGAGCTAATGTTGTAATGCTTGAGCCAGATGTCGCTAAAGCATTTACTGATTCAGATGCCGTAAATAAGGCATTGAGGTCTTTACTTGATTTAACGAAAACGACACAGCGCCTAACAAAACACTCCAGCGGACGGGCTATCGCCCGCCGCTGATGCTGGGCGTTAGGCACTTGAAAGGAGAAAACAATGAACATCCCAAGTATTGCTTTTGTGTCTGCAACGAATAAACTTGGAGGGGTCAGGTCTTGATATTTGACATAAAGACAGCCTCTTTAATTTATGGGTTGTCCTCTGACAATAGAATTTCTTTTTTTCAGCCTTTTTGACAACTGTCTTTGATTTTGATACGATTAAGGTAAATAT
>CALGPO010000113.1 GCA_937960465.1 uncultured bacterium | reverse complement strand
GATGCATCATCCATCAAGTATCCAATGTAGTAGATGACGGATACAAGATAAATGTTAATACAAGTGCGGAGTTTAAAGTCTTTCCGCAGCACCTGCCTTACAAACCTGCCTGTGCGTTGCACGCAGACAGGTCTGAATATAGAATCGCTCAATTTAGGTAATAGTTTTTTACGATGGACTGCGAACCATAAACTACGAGCTTTTAACATAGCCTTCGATCATCAGATCATCACCGACTCTCTTGATCTTCATGTCGTGTACCCGGAAGGCATCCTCCAACCTTCTGAATGCCTTTCCGCCAATGACAGGGATCGAATCTTTTCCTCCAATAATTTTGGGAGCGATGAAGAATACAACTTTATCCACTATTCCATCCTGAAAGGCATACGCATTAAGTGATGAGCCTCCTTCTATCATCACAGACATAATCCCAGTCTCCCCAAGCCTTTTCATAAGCCATTTTAAATCAACACGCTCACCATCATATTCTATTATTTTTATACCCTTATCAATCAACATCTTTCTTTTCTGCCCTATCGCCTTTTGCCTATTGCCTGTTGCCTGTTTTCTCGTTATAACAATCGTCTCAGGCGGCACATTGAAAATCTTATAGTTAATCGGTATTTCAAGATTGGGATCAATAACAATCCTCTTTGGACTTTTAGTTCCTTGAGCCATTCTTACTGTAAGTTCCGGATTATCCATCTTTACCGTACCGACAGCAGTAAGAATTGCATCAACACTGCCTCTCATCCGGTGGACAATCTTTCTTGCCTTTTCTCCTGTTATCCATTTTGACTGTCCTTCAGGGGTTGCGATTTTACCGTCAAGGGTCATAGCTGTCTTTAAAACAACAAATGGTATTGTCGTAGTTATATATTTTATATACGCCTCGTTTAGTTTTTTTGCCTTATCCTCGAGTATTTCACTGACGACCTCTATCCCGTGTTTTCTTAATTCTTCGATGCCTTTTCCTGATACCTTTGGATTCGGGTCTTTCATTGCAATAAAGACTTTTTTGATTCCTGAATTGATAATCGCCTTTGTGCATGGAGGGGTGCGTTTATCCAGATGACAGCAAGGTTCAAGGGTTACATAAAGGATAGAGCCTTTTGCCTTATCTCCTGCCTTGATTATTGCAAGGGCTTCTGCATGAGGCTCGCCTGCTTTTTTGTGGTAGTCTTCTGAAATAACCCTGCCGTTTTTGACTATTACAGCGCCAACCATCGGATTCGGGCTCGTCATCCCCCTTGCCTTTTCTGCAAGGTTCAATGCCCTTTGCATGAACCTCTTGTCTTTATCTAAAATCCGTACTCCTTCCATCTCTTATCAACGAGTTTTTTTATTTCTTCGGACATGTATATCTCATCGGGCCAGTCCCTCATCATGCCCTCTTCTTTCGTCTTTCTCGTTGCATCGATGCCCATCTTTGAGCCGTATCTCGGGAAGTTGGCAGCATGGTCAAGGTCATCGAGAGGGCCTTCGGCAATGACGACATCCCTCTTCCAGTCAACATTATTCAAAACACGCCATGCAGTGTATGAGATATTCTGGACATCTACATCATCATCTACAATAACAAGCAGCTTTGCAAACATCATCTGCCCTTTGCCCCATAAGCCATGTATAATCTTTTTCGCATGGCCCGGATAGCTCTTTTTTATGGAGATTATAGCGCAGTTATGGAACACCCCTTCCATAGGAAGATTCATATCCTTTATTTCAGGAAAATCAAGACGAATAAGGGGCAAAAATATCCTCTCTGTTGCCTTAGCCATATAACAGTCTTCCATAGGGGGCTTTCCAACAATAGTTGCAGGATATATCATGTCCTTTCTATGCGTTATGCATGTTACATGAAAGACCGGATAATTATCTGCTGCAGAATAAAAGCCTGTATGGTCTCCAAATGGCCCTTCTATGCGCATCTCTCCGGGATCAAGATATCCTTCTATAACAAGCTCGCTATTTGCAGGGACCTCGATATCAGAGGTAATGCATTTTACCATCTCAACAGGCTCTCTCCTTAAAAATCCTGCAAAGAGCATTTCATCTATTGATTCTGGAAGAGGTGCAGATGATGAATAAATAACAGCAGGGTCGCTTCCAACTGCAATTGCTGCAGGCATTCTCTTGTTAAGCTTTTTGTATTTATCGTAATGCCTTGCTCCGTCCTTATGGATATGCCAGTGCATTCCTGTTGTGGTTTTATCATAGATGTGAATCCTGTACATGCCGCAGTTCTGCCTGCCTGTTTCAGGGTCTTTTGTAAAGACCATCGGGAATGTAATAAACCTTCCCTCATCTGTGGGTTGTCCATCGCCAGGCCAGCATTTGATAATAGGGAATTTGGACAGGTCGGGATTGTCTTTTTCAATAACCTCATGGCATGGTGCATTATTGACACGCTTGGGAAGCCATCTTGAAAATTCAATGAGCTTTGGCAGCATAGCCAGTTTCTCCATCAATGTCTTTGGCGGCGCCTGATTGAGCAGTTCTTCGATGCGCTTGCCGACGTCATCGAGGTGATTAATCTCAAGTGAAAGGCACATCCTCTCAAAAGAGCCGAATATATTGGTTACAACAGGATACTGCGAACCCTTTACCTTTTCGAAAAACAGTGCCTTCCCTCCGTCAGGGCTTTTGCATTGTCTGTCCGTTATTTCGGAAATCTCAAGTATAGGGTCAACTTCAACCTTTATTCTGTGAAGAAGCCCCCTTTTGTCAAGGACTGAAATAAAATCCCTTAAATCCCTGTATGCCATTACAGTATCTCTAATGATGAAAAGAAATATCCTATCTCGAATGCCGCTGTTTCAGGTGCGTCAGAACCATGTACGGCATTCCTTTCAATATTTTCTGCGAAGTCTTTTCTGATTGTTCCAGGTGCTGCGTTAGCAGGATTTGTTGCTCCCATAATCTCCCTGTTCTTTGCAATGGCATTCTCTCCCTCAAGAACCATTACGACAATCGGTCCTTCAGACATGAAATCCGTGAGGCTGTCATAAAAGGGCTTGTCTTTATGTACAATGTAAAAGCCCTTTGCCTCTTCCCTTGTCATCCATATTTTCTTCATTGCAGCAATCCTCAGACCGTTCTTTTCGAACCTGCTGATTATCTCTCCAATCACGTTTTTCTTTACTGCGTCTGGTTTAATAATCGATAATGTCCTCTCCATCAAAATCCTCCATTATAAATTTAGTTTTTCAACCAATAATTTCACTGCTGATACTGACCTCTCAAAATCCGCTCTCTCCTGCTGATTCAATTCAAGCTCAATAATCTTCTCGACTCCGCTGTTTCCAAGCATCACAGGCACGCCTGTATAAATGCCGTTCTTACCGTATTCGCCATTAAGATATGCAGAGCAGGGCAGCATCCTTTTTTCATCGAGCAAAACTGCCTTTACCATCTGATATGTTGCAGCAGCAGGCGCATAGTATGCACTTGCTGTTTTTAAAAGCGCAACAATCTCTGCACCACCGTGTCTTGTCCTTTCTACAAGTGCGTTAATTCTGTCTTTGCTGATGAGCTCCGTAATAGGGACTCCTTTCACTGTCGTAAACCTCGGCATCGGAACCATTAAATCACCGTGCCCTCCAAGGACAAGCGCCTCAACATCTTCAGGAGACATGTTCAATTCCCATGCGACGAATGTCCTGAACCTCGCAGAATCGAGAATTCCGCCCATTCCCATAACCCTTTCCGAATCAAACCCCGATACCTTCATGCTCACCTGAGCCATAACATCCATAGGGTTTGTAACAACAATTATCACTGCATTGGGGGATAGCTTCGATGTATTTTCAGCAACCTCTGATACAACCTTTGCATTCGCATGCAAAAGGTCATCCCTGCTCATACCGGGCTTTCTCGGAAAGCCAGCGGTAATGACTATCACATCTGAATTCTCTGTATGGGAATAATCATTTGTCCCTATGATGGAAGATGACGATCCCCAGAGCGGACATGCCTCCGAAATGTCCAGAGCCTTTCCCTGTGGTATGCCGCCTGCAATATCAAAGAGAACCACATCGGCAATTGCAGACTGGACAATCATCTGCGCAAGGGATGCGCCAACATTCCCGGCACCTATAACAGAAACCTTTTTCTTCATAATTCCTCCCGTAATCTGCAAAAAAAACATATCAAAAGAAAAGCAGGCATGGGTGAAAAGCCTTTATCAGCGATACATTAGATCCGAACCCTCCTGCTGTTTAAAGGTAACTTCAATATCACCCTTTGCATTCAGCAGAAAAACAGGCAGTAAAATAATCTCATCGCATTGATAAAGGCTTTGAAGCCGTGCCTGCTTTTCTTCATTACGGATTATGGTTCCTCCTATCCGCACATACTGAACGGCGCCGATATGTTTACCCTTAAATAGCCATTCTCTTTATGAACCTTATACTTCCCATTGCACATACGGATATACATCTCGAATTTCTTCAAATCATCGGTCCTGTCGTCCAGATATACAGTGACATCTCCATGAATAGTACAGATACCTTCAAAGTGCTTTTTGAACTCCCTTATATGTTCCGGATGCTTCAATCCCCGTATATCAATCAGCATCATTAGTCTCATGAAATCTCCGACAATGTTTTATTCAGCGACTCCATGTTTTCTACATTATAAATCCTTGCAGAAGAATCTATCCTTTTAATCAATCCAGAAAGAACCTTGCCAGGACCGACCTCTATGAATGTGCTTATGCCTGCCGAAGATATCGTCTTTATGCAGTCCTCCCACAAAACCGACTGGCTTAACTGCATTACAAGTGATCTCCTTATGTCTTCTGCATTTGAGACAAAACGTGCCTCTACATTATTTACAAAATGCACCTGTGCATCCTTTATCTCAATCTCTTTTAATGCATCTTCGAATCTTCTGCCTGCATCTTCCATCAATTTGCAATGGGAAGGGACACTCACGGCAAGAGGCAAAGCCCTTTTGGCTCCCCTTTCTTTTGTCAAATTCATGGCTTCTTCAACCGCTGCCTTTTCGCCTGAAATCACAATCTGTCCGGGACAATTATAATTGGCAACAGATACATAATGAGGCAGAGACGAATGGCGAGTTACGCTTGGCGGGTTAGAAGATACTTCAATGCAAATTTCATCTACAACATCTCTACTCAGTCCTAATATAGCTGCCATGAGACCTTTACCCTCAGGCACTGCATCCTGCATTATCCTTCCCCTGATTTCTGTTATTCTTACAGCATCTTTGAATGATATGCTCCCTGCTGCAACAAGGGCAGAATACTCACCGAGACTGTGCCCTGCAACAGCAGAAGGGGCAATATTTTTCAGAGTTAATGCCTTATATGCTGCAATGCTCGCTACAAGCAAACATGGTTGTGTCCTGAATGTCTTATTGAGTTCTTCTGCAGGGCCATTGAAACTCAAGTCAGCTACATCATAGTCAAGGATTTCCGATGCCTCTTCATAGAGTCTTTTTACCTCATAAAAATTGTCGCAGAGATCTTTGCCCATTCCCACGCTTTGGGAACCCTGACCTGGAAAGACAAAGGCAATACCGGGTGAATTAGTGAATCGGTGAATGGGTGAATGGATCTTGCCCATTATAGTTCCTTTATCTCTTTTATCTTTTTTATAAGCAGTGGCACAACCTCGTAAACATCTCCAACTATGCCGTAGGTTGCTACATTGAATATGGGCGCTTCTGGATTTTTATTTATGGCAATAATTATATCCGATGACTGCATTCCAACAAGATGCTGCACAGCACCTGATATGCCGCATGCAATGTATATCTTGGGGCAAACCGTTTTCCCTGTCTGTCCTACCTGATGGCTATATGGAATCCATCCCTCATCAACAGCAGCCCTTGATGCGCCCACTGCTCCGTCAAGCACTTCTGCAAGCTCCTCAAGCATTTTGAATCCATCTGGCTTTCCAAGTCCCCTTCCACCTGCAACAATAACATCGGCCTCCTGAAGATTTACCATACATTCGGATACCTCTTTTATTGTTTCAAGCACCTTTGTCCTGATAGTAATGTTATCTGCTGATACAGGGATAATCTCGCCATTTCTGTCTGCATTATATTCGCCGCGCTTCATCACCCTCGGTCTTACTGTTGCCATCTGCGGCCTGTGATTCGGGCACAGAATAGTAGCCATTATGTTTCCGCCAAAGGCAGGTCTTATCTGCAAGAGATTTCCTGAATCCCTATCTATCTCCAGTGCCGTACAGTCTGCTGTTAATCCAGTCCTCAGACGTGCAGCAACCCTCGGAATAAATGAACGTCCAATCGGCGTAGCACCAGCAAGGACTATTTCGGGCTTGTGCGTTTTTACGAGATTTGTGAGTAATTGCGAATACGGTTCATCATTAAATTTCTCGAATATAGAATCTTTGCAGTGATAAACCTTATCAGCACCCCATTTAATAAGCTCTTTTGCCTGATCTTCGGTAGAACCGACTAAAACAGCAGAAAGCTCTGCCTTTAACTCATCCGCAAGTCTTCTGCCTGCTCCGAGGAGTTCGTATGCAACAGAAGCAACCATGCCGTCACGCTGCTCTGCAAATACCCATACGCCTTTGTAATCAGAAATATCAGCCTTCTGAATATCTCCCTCTTCCATTATCTCTATTATTGCGCCTTCCGGGCATATGCTCATGCATGCCCTGCAGAACTGGCAGTATTCATTAATGAATGCCTTTCCCTCCTGCATCACTATTGCGGTAAATGGGCATGAATCAATACACTGGCCACATCCCGTGCATCTCTCTATATTGACAACTATACGCATTTCAACCCCCTTAATTCCCTTACAAGCATGTCCACTTGCTCTTCCACGCTTCCCCGAAACATCTTCCTGTCAGCCTTTGACTGTGGTGCAAATATATTTTTGACCTGCGTTGGAGAGCCTTTCAGTCCGACATTCTCAGCCTCGGCGCCTATTGCATTCAAATCCATCTTTGTGATTACCGCCTTTTTGGCTGCCATTTTTCCTTTGAGGGAGGGGAGCCTTGGGGTGTTGATCTCTTTTACAACTGTCAGCAGGACCGGAAGTGATGATTCAACAACATCGTATCCTTCATCCATGAGTCTCTGAACCTTTATGGATTTATCGCTGACATCCTCAATCTTTCTGATATATGCAATATGCGGGATATTCAGAAATTCTGCGACCTCCGGGCCGACCTGTGCAGTGTCTCCGTCTATTGCCTGTTTTCCGCAGAGGATTATGTCGTATCCTAATTTCTCAATGGCCTTATAAAGGGCATATGATGTTGCCCATGTGTCGGCTCCTGCAAATGCCCTATCGGAAATAAGCCTGACATCATCAACTCCCATCGATATTGCCTCTCTCAGTGCATCCTCAGCCTGGGGAGGCCCCATTGTAATCACGGTAACCTTTGCTCCTGTTTTCTCTTTTATCTGAAGTGCTGCTTCAATAGCATGCAGATCATATGGATTTATAATGCTCGGAACTCCTTCCCTTATCAGTGTATTTGTTTCAGGATTTATCCTGACCTCTGCAGTGTCGGGTACCTGTTTTATGCAAACAATAATGTTCACGAAATGTCCTCCCTTTTTTGTGATATAAGCTTACACAAGCCATAAAGAAACTTTCTAATAATGGATAGCAGGTGTGCTGGAAAACCTTAAATAGCGATACCATGGAGCCGATCCCTCCTGCTGTTTAAGAGCAATTTCAGTATCACCTTTTGCATTCAGCAGAAAAACAGGCAATACGGTTTCTCATCGCATTATTTAAGGCTTTGAGTGCATACCTGCTATCCATGTTCACGTATTTAGGAAGCTTGAAATTATAACCTTTATGAATTTTTTCTTTCAACTACAACAGTGGCTATTGCATAGTTTCTCTCGTGGGTCAAAGTAAGATGGATAATGAATTTATACGGAAAAGATGCCTTCAAGTCTCCCAGCAGATTGATGAATGGCTTGCCTGTGGGCTGATTGAGTACTTCGATATTTTTTAAGTTTGCGAATTTTAGGCCTTGTTCTGTGCTCTGTGCCTTGTGTTCTGAAGTCGATAATGTCTTAACTACCGCCTCTTTTGCAGCAAACCGCACTGCAAGATGTGGAAAAGGGTCTCTCTTCTTATAACAGTAAGAGATTTCACTCTCTGTAAATATTTTCTTTAAAAACCGCTCTCCCCACTTTTCAACCGCATCTTTTATTCTGCTTATCTCAACAATGTCAGTGCCGATGCCGACTATCATTTATCAACTCCAGATACCCATTAGCCTCTCAATATCAACTCCTTCATCTCTCTCACTGCCCTTTCAATTCCTACAAGGATAGCCCTTGATATAATACTGTGGCCGATGTAAAGACCTCTTATTCCTTCAATGGCAGCAATGCCCTTCACGTTAAAATAATTGAGTCCATGACCTGCATTGGCAAGTAAGCCGAGTCTGTTTGCAACCTTTATAGCCTCCTTAACCCTGTGCAGTTCCTTTTCCTGATTTTTGCCTTTTGCATTTGCATAAACTCCTGTGTGTATCTCAACCATGTCTGCGCCAATTTCTTTTGATATGTCCACATCCATGATATTCGGGTTAATAAAAAGGCTGACAGGAATGCCGCTGTCCTGAAGTTTTTTTATAGCCTCTTTGAGTGCTTTTTTCTGTCCCACCATATCAAGACCGCCCTCTGTTGTAAGCTCTTGCCTCTTTTCAGGCACGAGTGTCGCCATATCTGGCTTTACAGCGATGGCAATGCGAATCATCTCCTTTGTTGCAGCCATTTCAAGATTCAATTCGCAATGAACAACTTCACGCAGCAACCTTAAATCCCTGTCCTTAGCATGCCTTCTGTCTTCCCTGAGATGAATTGTAATACCGTCAGCACCGCCTAATATGGCAAGTGTTGCGGCCATCACAGGATCAGGCTCAAATGTCTTTCTCGCCTCTCTCACAGTAGCAACATGGTCAATATTAACGCCTAAAATCATTCAAAGTCCTCCTAATACGCAAATTTATAAAACAAAAATCCTATATATTCGTGCATAGCATAATATGAATATTCTAATTCTGAACTGTTAGGCAAATATCTCTCCCAACCGTATCTTTTCATTTTCCATGTTTTAAAATTTGCAGGAAATGGTATAACATCCATGTTAACCTTCTTAAAACTCAAAATAGAACGCTTTATATGGTATGCAGATGTCACAAGCAATGGCTTCTTATAGCCAAATTTCTTGCAAATCTCAGCAGTGTATCTTGCATTTTCAATGGTATCCCTGCTTTTATCTTCAATAATAATCTTTTTGTCAGGCACACCGAGATCAGTAAGGAATCTTTTTACAATTGGAGCCTCTGCCTTTCTGCCCTTAAAAACAACACCCCCTGAAATAATAACCGGAACATTAAGTCTTTTCTGGAGCCTTACTGCAGTGACAAGTCTTCCAATCATCTCCTCCGTTGGTGCGCCAACACCTGATAAATCTGGCGCTTCATCATACACACCGCCGCCAAGGAGTATTATCACATCGCCATGGGGATCTTCAGGGATCTCAAATTCAGATTCAAGCCCTCTGAGCATTGCATCTGCGACAGGTGATATGGAAAATGTCCAAATGGAAATACCAAGAAGACAATTTATAATACCTGCCTTCAAGTTTTTTTTAAATAAAAACCATAATCCTGAAAATAATAAAAGGACAATAAATATGCCTGGAGGCAAAATAAATGCAGTCAAGATTTTCTTTAATGCAAACATATTACCTCAGTCTGCATCCGCAAATTTGACAAGCGTTCCCCTCTTTGCACCGTATCTGAAAATAGTAATGCCTTTAACACCTTTGTCATAGGCAAGAATAAATGCCCTTTCCACATCTTCCTTTTTTGCCTTATTAGGCAGGTTAATAGTCTTTGAAACTGCGTTGTCTGTATATTCCTGAAATGCCGCCTGCATTTCGATATGGTCCTCTGGAGGTATTTCCAGAGCCGTTTTAAAAAGCCTTCTAACATCTGCTGGGATTTCCATTATTCCCCTAAGGTTGCCTGTTCTGAAAACCTTGTTCATTACGGTCTCAGAATAAAATCCACGCCTTTGAGCGATCTCGATAAAATATTTATTTATCTCATGCAACTCCGTATCGAGGACAAGCCTTTTGTATGCAATGGCAAACAGGGGCTCTATGCCGCTTGAACAGTCTGCAATCACAGAAAGTGTACCTGTAGGCGCAATAGTGGTTGTGGTTGCATTTCTCACCTTCGGCATATCAGGTGCGTCATAAATAGACCCTTTGAAATTAAGGAAGACACCGCGTTTTTCTGCCAGTTCCACTGATGCCTCGCGTGATTTATCCCTGACGAATTTCATTACCTTTCTTGCAAGTTCAAAAGCCTTTTTATGGTTATAAGGAATGTTCAAAAGTATAAGCATATCAGCCCATCCCATTACGCCGAGACCGATTTTTCTGTTGCCTTTATGCATCCGTTCTATCTCGGGCAAAGGATATATATTGACATCAATGGCGTCATCCAGAAATCTGACAGCGATCTTTATGTCATCGGCAAGGGCGTCATAATCGATATCTTTGTCCTTCACATACTTTGATAAATTCAGAGAGCCGAGCACACATGCCTCATAAGGAAGAAGCGGCTGTTCACCGCATGGGTTTGTGCTCTCGATCATACCAATGTGCGGTGTTGGATTTGTCCTGTTTATCCTATCTATGAATATTAATCCCGGATCTCCTGTTTCCCATGCGCTTTCCACAATTTCATCAAAAATTATTTTTGCCCTAATGCTTCCGACAACCTCACCAGACCGTGGACTTTTTAGCTCGTATTCTCTATCATTCTTCAATGCCTCCATGAATTCATCGGTGACAGCAACAGAGATGTTGAAATTAGTCAACTCCCCTTCTCTCCGTTTTATCCGTATAAATTCCACTATATCCGGATGGTCTATCCTGAGAATACCCATATTCGCCCCGCGGCGTGCACCACCCTGCTTTATGACTTCTGTGGCAGTGTTATAAATCTTCATAAAGGATACCGGGCCGCTTGCAATACCACCTGTTGACCTCACAATATCAGCCCTGGGCCTGAGCCTTGAAAAGGAAAAGCCTGTTCCGCCTCCGCTCTGAAGTATCAACGCAGCATTTTTCAGGGTATCGAATATGCTCTTCATAGAGTCTTCAACAGGAAGAACAAAACACGCAGCAAGCTGGCCGATAGACTTCCCTGCATTCATAAGCGTGGGAGAGTTGGGAAGAAATTTCAGAGAGGTCATTATATCATAAAATCTATTTTCCCAATAGAGTGCGTCTTCGTTATAAAGTTTTTCAGCAGCCGCGATATTACGGGCAACACGCCTGAACATATCATCAGGCGTTTCTATCACATTGCCCTTTTCATCCTTGAGCAGATAACGGGCATGCAGCACCTTCAATGCATTCTCTGTGAGTTCCATATGGGAATTATACTATAATATAGAATGAATGTTTTCAAGATAATAGAAAAATACTATGAGCCTGACTCAAAGGCATATTACTTTCTGATCCATCACAGCAAACTCGTAGCAAAAAAGGCATTGCAGATTGCAGAGAGAGTAAAGGAATTGAGTCCTGACTTTAAGTTCATCGAAGAGGCTTCAATGCTCCATGACATAGGCATATTCATGACCCATTCTCCAAAGATCGGCTGCTACGGATTCTATCCATATATCTCCCATGGCTATTTAGGAAGAGAGATACTCGAAAATGAGGGACTTCCAAGACATGCCACTGTATGCGAAACGCATGTAGGCGTAGGACTCACAATTGACGACATCGAAACAAATAAATTCCCTCTTCCCAAAAGGGACATGCAGCCCATCACTCTCGAAGAAAGAATAATTTGCTTTGCCGACAAGTTTTATTCAAAAAAAGAACATAGCCTCCAAAGGGAAAAGTCTGTGCCGGAAATCAGGGAGATAATTGCGAAGTTCGGAGATGACAAATTAAAACAGTTCGATGAATGGCTTGAGTTTTTCAAAGAGCCGATATAAACAGGAGAATTGAGTGGAAAGGCTTATATTTAAAAACGGCTCGTATAAAACAAGCATTGATAAGATCTCACTGTTTGCAAAAATAGCGCCTTCGTTCATTTTTTACTCCAAACTCCTGCCAATTGTATTTAAGGCAAGCTCTAATGCAAAGCGTCTCCAATACGATAATGCAAAATGGTCTGAAAGCAGCCTTGATGTGCTTCATGCCCTTGAAAGCGTAGGTATTGAAATCGAAATAACAGGTGTTGATTATTTTAAGAATCTTGAAGGCCCATGCGTATTTATTGCAAACCACATGAGCACTCTCGAAACATTTGTTCTCCCTGTAATAATCCAGCCTCTGAAAGATGTGACATTTGTTGTAAAGAAAAGCCTTGTTGAATACCCTGTCTTCAAATATGTGATGCGCTCACGAGACCCCATAACTGTCAGCAGGACAAATCCCCGTGAAGATTTGAAGGCAGTGCTTGAAGGAGGCGTCGAAAGGTTAAAGGCAGGTAGATCCATTATCATCTTTCCCCAGACAACAAGGACTGCTGTGTTTGACCCTAAGACTTTCAATACAATTGGAATAAAACTCGCTCAAAGGGCAAATGTGCCTGTAGTGCCTATAGCGCTGAAAACCGATGCGTGGGGCAGCGGCAAATATCTCAAGGATTTTGGCAAAATCGACCCATCCAAAAAAGTTCATTTCGCCTTCGGAGAGCCATTGTGGATTAAAGACAAAGGCACAGAAGAACACCATAAAGTCATAGAGTTCATAAGCAGCAAGTTGAAAGAATGGAGTGCTTAGGCATCTGGAATGATGAGATATTAATGAATTTCACAATCCAAGCACATCCCTTGCCTTTTCTACTATCTCGTCAGGATTAAATGGTTTTGTCATATAAATATCACATCCTACCTCTGCTCCGCGCTGTTTATCAAATTCTTGCCCTTTTGCTGTCAACAATACGATATAGACATCTTTCATCCCAAGGTCGTTTTTTACAGTATGACATACATCAAAGCCGCTCATCTTAGGCATCATGACATCGAGGAATACCAGACTGGGCTTTTCGTTCTTTATTGC
>CALGPO010000112.1 GCA_937960465.1 uncultured bacterium | reverse complement strand
AACTGGGCAAGTCCTTTTATTGCCAATACCTTGGTTATTGCTGCTGTCAATGTGGTCTTCCCATGGTCAACATGCCCTATGGTTCCTACGTTTACATGCGGCTTTACCCTCTCAAATTTTGCCTTGGCCATAACTCCTCCTCTTGAAGTCTTATAATTCCTTTATAATATAAAATTATTCGCCCTTTACCTTTGCAACAATACTATCCATTATACCCTTAGGGACATCTTCATAATGAGAAAACTGCATTGTATATGTAGCCCTTCCCTGCGTTTTTGACCTCAGATCTGTGGCATATCCAAACATCTCTGAAAGGGGCACCATTGCCTTTATCACATGGGAATTCCCTCTCTTTTCCATAGACTGTATCTTCCCTCGCCTTGAATTAAGGTCTCCGATAACATCGCCCATGTATTCCTCCGGAGTAACGACCTCCACACTCATTATAGGCTCAAGAAGTGTAATCTGCGCCTTTTTTGCGCCTTCCTTAAATGCCATAGAGCCTGCTATTTTAAAAGCCATTTCGGACGAGTCAACCTCGTGATAGGAACCATCAAATAGGGTTGCCTTAACATCCACAACAGGATAACCTGCAAGCACGCCGCTGTCCATAGCCTCTTTTATGCCCTTCTCTACTGCCGGGATATATTCTCTTGGAATGGCGCCGCCGACTATCTTATTGACAAACTCAAATCCCTTCCCTCTCTCCAGAGGCTCTACATCTATCCAGACATGGCCATACTGTCCGCGACCACCTGACTGCCTTACAAATTTACCCTCTACCTTTGCCGATCTCTTTATGGTCTCTTTATATGCAACCTGCGGCTTGCCCACATTTGCACCGACCTTGAACTCCCTCATCAACCTGTCAACAATTATCTCCAGATGCAGCTCGCCCATTCCTGATATAATTGTCTGTCCAGTCTCTTCGTCATAAGAGACCTTGAAGGATGGATCCTCCTGGGCAAGCTTTGCCAGCGAAACTGATAATTTTTCCTGATCTGCCTTTGTCTTTGGCTCTATTGCAACCGCTATAACTGGCTCCGGGAACTGTATTGATTCAAGGATTATAGGGTTGTTCTCATCGCAAAGCGTGTCACCTGTGAGTGTACTTTTTAGTCCCACAATAGCTGCTATGTCACCAGCACGCACTTCCTTTATCTCTTCCCGCTTATTGGCATGCATCTTAAGAAGTCTGCCTATTCTTTCCTTTACATCCTTTGTGGAGTTATATACATAAGAGCCTGCACTGAGCACTCCTGAATAAACCCTTACAAATGTAAGCTGCCCAACAAAAGGGTCTGTCATTATTTTAAATGCAAGGGCTGCAAATGGCTCGTCGTCAGATGCCCTCCTCTCAATCTCAACTCCATCCAATGGCCTTATGCCTCTTACTGGAGGAATATCCAGAGGAGAAGGCAGATAATCGACTATTGCATCGAGGAGTAACTGAACCCCCTTATTTTTAAATGCAGAACCGCAGAGCACTGGAGTAAATTTCATATCTACCGTACCCTTACGGAGTGCGTTTTTGATTTCGTTAACAGACATCTCCTTTCCAGAGAGGTATTTTTCCATTATATTCTCATCCACATCTGCAATTGCCTCTAATAATTTTTCTCTGTATTCCTTTGCCTTAATGATATATTCCTCAGGGATATCAGCCTCAACATACTTTGCACCGAGGGTCTCATCATCAAAGAAGAATGCCCTCATCGTCACAAGGTCTATAGATCCCCTCAATTTATCTTCACTTCCAATAGGTATCTGAATCGGAATAGGCCTTGCGCCCAATTTCTCGACCATCGTATCCACTGCCATAAAGAAGTCGGCGCCGACCCTGTCCATTTTATTCATAAAGGCAATCCTCGGAACACCGTATTTATTGGCCTGTCTCCAGACGGTCTCTGACTGCGGCTCAACACCTGCAACTGCATCGAATACTGCAACCGCACCATCAAGCACCCTCAATGAACGTTCAACCTCAATAGTAAAGTCAACGTGGCCGGGCGTGTCAATTATATTTATCCTGTGGCCTTTCCATAAGCATGTGGTTGCTGCAGATGTTATGGTAATTCCCCTTTCCTGCTCCTGCACCATCCAGTCCATAACAGCAGTTCCCTCATGGACCTCACCAATCTTATATGTAACGCCCGTATAGTAAAGTATTCTCTCGGTAGTCGTGGTCTTACCAGCGTCGATATGAGCCATGATACCGATATTACGTGTTTTTTCTAATGGGAATCGTGACATCAGACTAAAATCTCCTTACCACCTGTAGTGTGCAAAGGCCCTGTTCGCCTCTGCCATTTTATGAGTATCTTCCTTTTTCTTTATAGAACTGCCGGTATTGTTATAAGCATCCAGAAGCTCTCCGGCAAGCTTTTCGCTCATTGTTTTTTCCTTACGTCCCCTCGCATAAGCTACAATCCACTTCAATGCAAGGGCCACCTTCCTGTGGGGCCTTACTTCCATTGGAACCTGGTATGTTGCACCGCCAACCCTTCTCGGTTTGACCTCAATGAGCGGCTTCACATTCTCAACTGCTGTCTTAAATACCTTTAATGGATCCGAACCTGTCTTCTCCTTTATAATGTCCAGTGCTCCATAAAATGCCCTCTCGGCAGTCGCCTTTTTGCCATCCCTTAAAATAACGCTGATAAATCTGCTTACCAGCTTGCTGTTGTATTTTGGATCCGGTAATATCTCTCTCTTTGCCGATACTCTTCTTCTTGCCATTTTCTTATCCTCTTATTACTTGGGCCTCTTTGCCCCGTACTTGGATCTTCCCTGTCTCCTGTTTGCAACACCGGCGCAATCAAGGGTACCCCTCAGAATGTGATACCTGACACCGGGGAGGTCTTTAACCCTTCCGCCTCTTATCAATACTATTGAATGCTCCTGCAGGTTATGTCCCACGCCGGGTATATAAGCAGTAACTTCCATGCCATTGGTAAGCCTGACCCTTGCAACCTTTCTTAATGCCGAGTTCGGTTTTTTAGGCGTGGTTGTATAAACCCTCACGCACACGCCGCGCTTCTGCGGGCAGTTCTTAAGTGCCGGACTCTTCGTCTTTCTCTCGGCCTTCTTGCGGCCATTCTTAATCAGTTGTGCAATCGTAGGCATTCTCTTTCAGGGCCTCCATTAAATTTAATACACATAAATTATTACCAGTGAAAAACTTCCGATTTACCGGAAAAACCTGTTAAGCTTACCAGAGAATTCTGTTTTTGTCAAGTCTTTTAAGAGTGTAGTATACACAAACCCGATAAGCTGGGGAAAGATAAATATAACATATCGAATTATAAAAAATAAAGTGGGAATTTCCTATCTATTTTGCCGATAGAACTTGAAAACCTTTATTCTATCAGTCATTGCGAGCACCCGAAGGGTGCGTGGCAATCTCATTGCAAAAAGGCGAGATTGCTTCGCTTCGCTCGCAATGACGGCTTTCTATCGGCAAATCAGGG
>CALGPO010000111.1 GCA_937960465.1 uncultured bacterium | reverse complement strand
AATTCCCTCTTAGGTTGGTCTTGCCTTGCCCATATATGTGACATTTCAAAATAGTAACCACAGTTAACTCAACCCTAAATTGACAATCAAATTCTACTGTGATACTATTTTTACGTGGGGTTACTCCCATATTGCCCTCCTTTTTTATGGTTTTGTTTTTTTGTCAAAACTATTTATACCATAAATGGAGGGCTTTTTCTATTTTAGGTCTCTTGTTTTCTACTCTACCTAAAATTTAGTAACCCTGATTTGCCGATAGAAAGCCGTCATTGCGAGCGAAGCAAAGCAATCTCGCCTTTTTGCAATGAGATTGCCACGCACCCTTCGGGTGCTCGCAATGACTGATAGAATAAAGGTTTTCAAGTTCTATCGGCAAAATAGGATAGTAAAACAACAGGTTGTGATAAGTTTTCTGACTGTGATAAAATGGCTGAATTAATCAGCTTCGGAGGATTTTTATGATTGTAGGTATTATTTCAGACAGTCATGACCATCTCGATAATCTGAGGAAGGTTCTGGAGATTTTCAATGAAAGGAGTGTTGAACATATTATCCATGCAGGGGATTTCTGTTCTCCTTTTACATGGAGGGTTATAAAGCATTTTAATGGCGGTTTTACGGGTATATTTGGGAACAATGATGGGGAGAGGATTCTCCTGAAAAAGCTCTATCAGGAGAAGATATACACGCAGCCCTATAAATTTACTCTTCATAACAAAAGAATCGTTGTTATGCACGAGCCTGATGTTGCTGATGAGCTTGCAGACAGCGGGCATTTTGATCTCGTTGTTTATGGGCATACTCATGAGCCAGTAATCAAAAAAGTCAAAAACACGCTGATAGTAAATCCAGGCGAGATATGCGGATGGCTTTACGGAAAGCCCACGGTTGCAATCGTAAATCTTGAAAATATGAATGCGGAGATAATTTCTATAACTTAAATCTCAAATTCCTCTCCCTTTATCGGCACATGTGTTATAAACCCGAATTTTTCTTTTACGATTTCTTCAAACTCAAGGGAGACTTCTTCTTCACCGTGAACTATGAATACCTCCGGTTTGTTGGAAAATGCGCCGAGCCACTCCAAAAGCTCTCTCTGGTCTGCATGGGCTGAGAATCCTCCGATGGTATATATCCTTGCCTTCACAGCTATTTCCTCACCGAGGACATGGACTATCTTTGCTCCTTCTATGATTTTGCGGCCGAGTGTTCCCTTTGCCTGAAATCCCGTGAAGATTACACTGCATTCAGAGCGCCATAGATTGTGTTTGAAATGATGCTGTATCCTTCCGCCGTCGCACATGCCGCTTCCTGCAATAATGATTGCGCCTGATTTTATTTTGTTGATTCTCATGGAATCTTCTATTGAATGGGTAAAATGCAGATGCAGCGCTGCATCATTTTCCCTGTTAAACATCCTCATTGCCTCTTCGTCAAAGCATTCAGGATGTGCTAAATAGACCTTTGTAGCATCTTCAGCAAGTGGGCTGTCAACATAGACATGCAGGTTATAAAGCCTTTCTTCCTTAACAAGCTTGTTCAGGGTATATAAAATATCCTGAGTTCTCCCAACAGCAAAGGCAGGTATGAGAACATTTCCTCCCCTTTTGAATGTAACTTTTATTGCCTCCACAAGCTCATCGATGCTTTCTTCCACTCCCTTGTGCAATCTATTGCCATAAGTCGATTCCATGACTACATAGTCTGCTGCCTCTACATGCTGAGGGTCGTTGATTATGGGATTGCCTTTTTTGCCTATATCCCCTGAAAATACTATTCTCTTCTCGACAGGACTGTCCTGATACCATAGCTCAAGCGTCCCTGAACCGAGTATGTGGCCTGCATCTATGAATCGGTATCTTACGCCTCTGCCGAGGTGTTCAATCTTTCCATAAGATTTTCTTTCAAACAGGGGGATTGCTGCCCTTACGTCTTGTCCTGTATAAAGTGGCTCAAATACAGTGTCGGCACCTTTTCTAAATGCCTTTTTCGTCAACCATTCTGCATCCTTCTCCTGTATCTGCGCTGAATCGTAAAGCATTATTTCTGCAAGGTCTGCAGTTGCTGATGTGGTTATTATTCCGCCATTAAATCCATCCTTCACAAGTTTTGGGATGAGTCCTGAATGGTCTATATGGGCGTGTGTCAAAAAAAGATAGTCTATCTCTTCCGGTCTGAAATCGAAAGGGATTTTGTTTATTTTATCGGCATTTTCTCCCTGATACATGCCGCAGTCCACAAGCATCTGCATATCGTTCACTGATATGTGAAAACATGTGCCTGTGACAGTTCTGACTCCGCCAAGAAATTTAATTTTCAAATTGTCACTCCGTCGATCCTTTTTAAGCCTGCATCCAATGCCATTTTTATAGCCTCTGAATATTCTTTTGTCGTTATCCTCCTGTCAAGGGGAGGGTGCTCAAATGCCTTGTAACACGGATAATACTGATCCATGATGTTTATATAAGTGTTTCTGGAAATCTCCTCTGCAATAAATCTAACAACCTCCTTTGTGCCTGCAATACCTTCGGGAAGGACGAGATGCCTTATGAGGAGACCCCTCAATGCTATCCCTCTTTCATCTATTATCAAATCTCCAACCTGTCTGTGCATTTCCTTTATTGCAGCCCTTGCCTTTTCAGGATAATCCTTTGCCTTTGAGTATTTCAATGCCATTTGCGGGTCTGAATATTTGAAATCAGGCATATATATGTCCACAACTCCGTCGAGGATTTTTATTGCCTCAAGGGATTCATAGCCTCCGCAATTATACACAATGGGAATATTCATGCCCATTTCCGAAGCGATGGCAACGGAATGGAGTATCATTGGCATCTGGTGGGTTGGCGTGACCATGTTTATATTGTGGCAGCCCATGTCCTGTATCTCCAGCATTATATGAGCGAGTTTTTCAAAGGATATTTCATTCCCTTCGCCAAGATGGCTTATTGTCCAGTTCTGGCAGAATATACACCCAAGGTTGCAGAAACTGAAGAATATGGTTCCCGAGCCGAATCTTCCGACAAGGGGACTCTCCTCGCCAAAATGGGGCCCCCAACTTGCAACGAATGGTTTATCCCCTGTCCTGCAGAAGCCGATATTACCAGATGTCCTGTCCACCTTGCAGTTTCTCGGGCAGAGGGTACATTTTTTTAATATACCCTCTGCAACCCTTACCCTATCCCATAGTTCAGCGCTGGAAAGCTTACGATAAGCTGGTATGAATGTCATATATTCATTGTGCCTTAGGCAATGACCATTCTACAAGCTTTACAGCTATCTCCTTTGCATGCCATGCGATGCTTTTTATCGAATCGAGCATGTTTATATAGAGGGATGACGCTACAGGGAGACATAATCCCTCGATCAGCCTCTCTTCGTGAAGCGTTGCATATTCTGTCGCCCTCTTTACTATCCCTGTCTCTGATTCCTCCACATATCTCCTCAGAATTGTATTTCTTGCAAGTATCATGTCCGCCGTCGGCCTCAGGACATCAACAAGCCTCTGAAGGAGAAATGTGATTTCCGTGACTGCCTTATCGCTGAAGAGTATGTTGTCCTTTATCTTTTTGTCCATTAACTCCGTCAGTTTTTCTATATTCTCACCGATCCTCAGCAGGTGTACAGGGATGGAGACATACGGCTTCAGTTCAGGATTGTCCCGTGCCAGTTCGGTAGCCTTCTTTGTGAGCTGTGCCTCTGTCTTTTTAATTGCCTCTACCTTTGAGCTGCAGTCTTTTAATGGTTTGGAAGAATTATAAATAAGTGCGGTTTGCAAAAAAGATATGCAATTTTCTGCATTGTCTGCCATGTCATACATTGCCTTTAATAATTCTTTGCTCTCCTCTTTCATGACTTTTTCCTCCTTTTGTATTTTTTAAAAGCATACCAGATTGTATAACCTTCTGCAAGGATGTGCTAAAATAATAAAAACATCAAAATAAGGAACTATAACAAATGGATGCATGGACATTGCGCAGTAAGATCGAAAATATAGACAACCTTCCGACAATTCCTCCTGTTATGAGAAATTTGCTGAGCATCATAGAAGATCCACAGGTCTCTCTCAGCGAGATAGGCAATTTTATACTAAAAGACCCTGCCCTTACATCAAGGATACTTAGGGTGGTTAATTCACCAATCTATGGCTTTCCCGGCAGAATATCCACGATAAGCCAGGCATTGATACTTTTAGGTCTCAATGTTGTAAAGGGAATGCTCCTGGGAGTCTCTGCATTTGATATCATGAAAAAGGTAATGACCGGACTCTGGGAACACTCTATTGGATGTGCTGTTACTGCACGGATAATTTCTCAGAGAAGGGCATCGATTTATCTTGAGGAGGTTGCTGTTGCAGCCCTGCTTCACGATATAGGGAAGGTGGTCCTTGGTTTGAGATTTTCTGACGAATATAAAAAAGTGCTGAAGGAGACAGAGAAGAAGGGCGTTTTTATATTTGACTCCGAAAGGAAGCAATTTAGTGTTGACCATGCTACTGTGGGGGCATGGCTTACAGGGAAATGGAAATTCCCCATGAGTCTGGTCGAGGTTATAGAATACCACCATAAACCACATCTTTCGAAGAATGTCCCTGTGCAGGCTGCAATAGTGCACCTTTCTGATATTCTTGTGCGCGCAAAGGGATTTGGCTTTGCAGGCGATAACTTTGTGCCTGCGATACATCCCTCTGTATTTGATATGCTTGACCTTACAGAAACTGATATAAAAGACATACTCGATGAGATGGAAGACTCCTTCGGTCACATAGAGGATATTCTCGTCGTTGACTTATAGTGGATTATTTCACAGAATGTAGGGGTAATTCGCGAATTGCCCCTACGGCTTGATATTATGATATAATACCTTTCAAAAGTATCAGAGGAGGTAATGTCTTGCCAAAGGTTACCGTGAATAATCTCAAACCCGGCATGAAGTTGTCGAAGCCTGTTGTCAATGAAGCAGGGATGATACTCCTTGGAGAGGGCACCGAGATCACTGATGTCCTTATTGAGAGGCTTCAGAACATGAATGTGAGCAGTGTTTTTGTCGAAGGGGCGTCAAAGCCCCAGAAGCCAAAGGAAGAGGTCATGGCTGAAATAGACGCACGATTCAAAAAGACAGAGAACGAGCCGCATATGGGCATGTTAAAAAGGCTGATTAAAGAACATGTAGAGGAGTTGTATAAATAATTATGGACATTCAAGCGCTGCGCAGTCAGATCGAGAGAATAGATACTCTTCCAACGATACCAGGCATTTTGAGAAAGCTTCTAACTGTCATCGAGAATCCAAGGATTTCCTTGAACGATGTAGGCAGTTTTATATCAAACGATCCTGTCCTTACATCACGGGTACTGAAGGTAGTTAATTCACCTGTTTACGGCTTTCCCGGCAGGATATCCTCTGTAAGCCAGGCATTGATACTGCTTGGACTGAATGTTGTAAAAGGAATGCTCCTTGGAGTCTCTGTATTTGAGGCAATGCAGAAGACCATGGTTGGTCTCTGGGAGCACTCTCTGGGCTGTGCTGTGACTGCAAGGATAATCGCAAAGAAAAAGGACTTGAAGGATCCAGAGGAGGTATCTGTCGCAGCACTCCTCCATGACATAGGAAAGGTTGTCCTGGGATTGAAGTTTCCTAATGAATACAAAAAGATTATGTCAGATGCAGAGGCAAAAGATATTTTTATATTTGAAGCAGAAAAAAACTATTTTGGTATTAATCATGCCGATGCTGGCGCGTGGATCGCACAGAAATGGAACTTTCCAAGGGGTCTTGTTGAAGTTATAGAATACCACCACAAACCCCACTTGTCCAAAAATGTGACCATGCAGACAGCTATAGTGCACCTTTCGGACATCCTTATAAGGGCAAAGGGATTCGGCTTTGC
This sequence comes from uncultured bacterium, assembly GCA_937960465.1. Classification (GTDB taxonomy): domain Bacteria; phylum Nitrospirota; class Thermodesulfovibrionia; order Thermodesulfovibrionales; family Dissulfurispiraceae; genus Dissulfurispira. Next base: position 17,512 of record CALGPO010000111.1, on the reverse strand, counting down.
AGGAGATGACTCTGTGCCGACAATCAATAATGCTGCGTGGCAAATGCTTAATCTGTCGGAAGCAGATGTAAAGGATATACTCGATGAGATGGAAGACTCCTTAGCACAGGCAGAGGACTTTATTCTTTCTGATGAATAATCTAAAGACGGTTGTCGTAATATCCAGAGACATGGTTTTAACGAGCATTGTTGACAGGCTCCTTAAAGGCTCCTATATAGTTGCTGTTTTTTCGAATATCCAGTCTTCGCTGGATTATATTTACAGTTCCGTTCCTGACCTTATGATCATAGATATTGCCACGGATGATGCTTTTGCCATTACTTTATTAAACGAAATGAAAAGCGATCCCATATTTGGCAGACTCCCTGTCCTTGCCATATTCGAGGATCAGTTTGTTATACCGATGTGGGATAATCTACTTGTCGATGATTATTTGAGAAAGTCATACCTTGAAATTGAGTTGTTGGCAAAAGTGAGCTTATGCATACACAGAACTGAGAGAATGGTGGAGGTTAATCCGCTGACGAGGCTCCCCGGAAACATTGCGATAATCAAGCAAATACAGAGGAGACTGGACAATAACGAGATTTTTGCACTTGCTTATGCAGACCTCGATTATTTCAAGCCCTATAATGACAGGTACGGTTTCAGCAGGGGCGATGAGGCTTTGAAAATGCTCGGGCGCCTTATTCTGAACACTGTCAAAGGACGTCAGCCACAAGGCAGTTTTGTTGGACATATAGGCGGCGACGATTTTGTGTTTATGATGGATGTAGAGCATATCGAAGAAACTGCCGGTGAAATTATAGATAACTTTAATAAGATAATACCCACCTTTTATGATCCAGAGGACAGGGCAAGGGGCTTCATAGAGTCTATTGACAGGGAGGGGAATAAAAAGATATTCCCTCTTATAGGCATTTCAATAGGGATAGCCCATAACAAGTTCAGGAAGTTCTCTCACTACGGAGAGATAGCGGAAGTGGCATCGGAAATGAAGAAATATGCCAAATGTGCAGGAGGTGGCTGCTTTAAGATAGACAAGAGGCACCACGAATTTGTGAATTAATCGAAGAGCCTTATGATGCTGTCAGCCTTGTTTTCTATGCTCTTTATGCCCTGCGATATGGAATTGTATTGTTGTTTGACCCTGTGCAATTCGTCCGCAATATTCAAGGCAGTCAGGATTGCTGCTTTAAGGGGTGTTATGTCGGGCACAGTGGTGTAAACCTCCTTGAGTTTCTCGTCCACAAAATCCGCAATCTGTTGAATATACTCTGGGGGTGCGTCACCCTTTATTACATATTTTTGTCCAAGAATGTGTACTTCTATGCTACCCATAATCTCTATTTAAGCCCGATTGTTTCAAGTTCGTTCAGCAGGTCTTCTATCTGGTTTTTAATGGACGACTTTTCCATGCTGAGCCTTTCGATTTCCATGTCCTTTAATCTGACAGCGTCCTCAAGTTCTTTGACCCTTCTTTCGAGCCTCTCTTTTTCTTCTTTTAATGACCTGACCTTTTCGACTGCAATGGCTATTTTCTCATCGAATGTCTTCAGTACTTCCACGGTAGCCTCCTTTTAATGTTCATAGTTTATCGTTAGTGGTTCATTGTTTTTTGCTATGAACAAAGAACTACAACCTAAATTGAGCGATTATATAGTTAGGCCTGTCTGCGTGCAACGCACAGGCACTGCTACAAGACTTTAAAAAGTGCTTGCTCATGTGTATATAAAAGATAACAGATGCATCATCCATCAAGTATCCAATGTAGTAGATGACGGATACAAGATAGAGGGTTACACAAGTGCGGAGTTTAAAGTCTTTCTGCAGCACCTGCCTTACAAACCTGCCTGTGCGTTGCACGCAGACAGGCCTGAATATAGAATTGCTCAATTTAGGTAATAAGAAGCCGTTGGCTTTCGATAATATAAAATAAAAAGCAGGAGGTTAATAAGAGATGTCTAAGAAAATCGCTGTTTTGGTAAGGGACAGGCAGGATAATGCGCTTAGGATGTCTGTCGGTATTACGCTTATGGACGACACGATTGATGTGTACGTGCTTGACAGGAAATTGGCGGATTCGGAAGAAAACGAGTTGAATGTAGAGACTATAAAAGATATGGGAATGGGACTTTATACGAATTCGAAAGACAACGAGGGCATGGAGTATCTCTCCACCGGCGAGATAGCAGGGAAGTTGCTCGAATATGACCACATACTGCCGTTTTAAGAGATTTTCCCCTTAGTTTTGCTCAGGTTCAGAATGACACTCTGTTTGTCACCTTGAGCAGTAGCAAAGGGTCTCATACATATCTTTTAAATCGAAAGGAGGAAAAGAAATGAAAATTTTATATTTTATAAAACAAGATCCGGATGAGACATTAACTACGATTATGGACGAACACAAAAAAAACAATGAGGTTACAGTAGTAGACATCAGGACGGACAAAAATTATGACAAAATTATTGACCTTATAGCATCGAGCGATAAGGTTATATCATGGTAATTTCAAATCGGGAGGAGAAGATATGAAAATCGGGATATTAGTTAATACTGATAAGCATCTTGATGATATAATCGGGTTGACGAATGCCGCCCTTTCGAAGGGACATGAAGTCATTTTTTTTAGTATAGACGAGGGTGTGAAATTAGTCGGAAACCCCAGATATGCGGAGTTGTGTAATCTTTCAGGGGTCACCATGAGTTTCTGCGATCATGACGCTGGCCGTTTTGGGCTGGATAAGAGTGGTGTTCCAGAAAAGATTGTGTGCGGGAGCCAGTATAATAATGCGGTTATGTTGCATGATGCCGACAGGGTGATTATTCTATAAGTGTGATGACCGGGCGAGAAAATTTCTCGTCCGGTCATTATAAATCGGATATTGTGTGTCTGAGAATATTCGTTATGTTTTGATTTCCCTCCTGACGATTGCCGTATTCGTCCTGCTCTTTGTCTTCCGTTCCATTGACGACAACAGGCTCACGAGTTGGCAGTGGGTGTTTGATATAAACAATGCGCCAAAAATTTATCTCGCATTGCTCGCAGCAATCGCAGCATCATACTTTATGTGCAAGATTTCATTGCCTGAGCGCTATAATGTCGGTTTCCTTTTTGTTTTTTCTTTCCTCGTCTCTGTTTTTTTCTATAAAGAACCTGAGGTAATAGTGGATTCTTCGAGGTATTTTACTCAGGCAAAACACATGAAGATGTTCGGAGTTGGTTATTTCCTGCAAGAATGGGGCAGGGGTATTAGCGCATGGACAGATATGCCTTTTGTCCCATTTCTTTACGGACTGATATTCAAGTTTTTTGGGGAATCGAGGGTCTACATTCAGTTGTTCAATACCATGCTCTTTTCCATGACCATTGTGCTTACCTATTTTATCGGGAAGACACTTTGGGACGAGTCAGTCGGATTTTATGCTGGGATGCTCATGCTCGGTATACCTTACCTTTTTTCGCAGGTTCCGCTGATGCTTGTTGATGTGCCGTCGATGTTTTTTCTTATACTTGCGGTTTTTGCATTTATTAAGGTATTGGACCGGGGCAGCCTCTGGATAATTTTTTCAGCGCTTGCAATATTCGCCGCTTTTTTTTCCAAATATTCGGCATGGATGATGCTTTCTGTTCTCATAGTGATTCTTTTTGTTTATATGTTCCAGCATATAACTCCGGACTCCAAACCTCGAACTCTGTATCTCTATAGGGGACTTACGGCCTTAGCAGTCTCTGCATTATTGATCACAGTGGTTTTATGGTATAAATTCGATGTCTTCTCCGAGCAGATAAGATTTTTAATAGACTATCAAAAACCAGGCCTAAGACGGTGGGGAGAGAGTTTTGCTTCTACCTTTTTGTTCCAGATCCATCCGTTTATTACTATTGCAGCATTGTATTCGGTTTATGCCGCCTTCAAAAAAAAGGATTTGAAATATTTGATCGTGGTCTGGCTGCCTGCTCTTGTAGTATTGATGCAGATCAGGAGGATAAGATATATCATAATGGCATTTCCTATGCTTGCATTAGCAGCATCTTACGGCATGCAGAGGATTAAAGACAGGAATGTTAAAAGATTTGTCGTCTCATGCATCGTGTCTTTCTCCATCGTTGTAGCCGGTTTCGCTTACCTTCCCTTTATGCTGAAAATGAGCGTTGTTAACCTGAAAGATGCTGGGGAGTTTTTGAACTCCCTCGATATCAAAACTGCGGAGGTTATTACCCTGCCTGCGGCAGATTCGCCTGTAAACCCGGCTGTATCGGCACCCCTTATTGATTTGTTTACCAGTAAAAAAATCCTTTATCATTACGAGCCTCTGACGTTTCCAAATATTGAGATAGAAAAATCGCCTTTGAGATTTACGTGGGAATACAAAAATCCCGGATACTATGAAGAGCAAGCAGATGCCGATGCCTTGGTGGTGATATCAGGAGGTCTGGAGATAGACGTCCCGTTTCATATAAAGGAGAGGATAAAAAGATATAGCAGTTTCAGGGCATTCCATTCTTCGGATGATATATTCCGGCACCAGACGCTGGTAACTATTTATTACAATACCCGCTCTAAACCATGATGATGGACTTTTACAGGATTTTTCTATTTAAGTCTTCCAGAAGCGTCTTTAAATCCATCCCCTTTTCTTTTGCAACCCTTTCTATTGTCCAGTAATAATCGCTCTCTTCCTTATAGCCGCATCCGCATATTCCCATATCCAGAAAATAGTCGGTGAGTTCAGGAAATTCTTCAATAACGTCTTTTACCTTGGTTGAAGCATCAATATGAGACATGGCGGTTCTCCTTATTATTTATTAAAATAATTTATGTGCTGATTAAAATGTCGAATAATAAAAACACAGCGCGTTATGTGTATAATCTAATATAGAACAATCGATTCTGACTTTCCAAGCCGCCTGTCAGATTTGTGGGAGGCATTAGGGTTGACTATCGAACCTATGAAAGAGGGGGGTAATGCTGAAACGGTTTTATAACCTAAGTCTCAGAAAAAAACTTTATTTGATCTTTGGCATTATTATTGCGGCTATTGTGGCGGGAATAGGGATCGGACAGTGGGCGTTTTTGAGGGTGCAGATCGGTGGCAGCGAGTATGCAGGCATCGATTTCAAAAGAAACGCGATAGATGAGATGACGACGATAAAGATGAATATAGGCATTATACGTGGACTTTTGTATTCTCAGGCATGGAAATACGATAAAAAGACAGACGATATGATAACGGATACCATAGAAAAGACGGATTCCATATTTCGCTCTCTCGAAAGCAGGTTTGACGAAGGCGGCGGGACGGCCGGTCTTCGATGTGTTTCATGCCATTCTGGAGAGACCATCGGCGACGTATCTTCATTTATCAAAAACGCCCATACCCTGTGGGATCCCTATAAAGAGACGATAAAAGCAAAGTTCCTTCCAGCGGCAGCAAGCGGCGAATTAAAAGACATGAAGCCTCTCGTAGAAAATGAAATGGAGGGCCGGTACTCCGGTATGATGGAAAACATGGCTGTCCCACTGGATGTACTGCGAGGTGCCTTTCCAATAGCAGTAAAGAAGATGATACGCGAGGCTGATATCATAAGATTTGGGTTTATCGCGGGGGGAGTTCTTGCGATAGCATTTCTTGTAGCGACTGCCATGTTCTTATCGTCGCTTATAATCACCCCTGTGGCTTCGATTTCCGGCTTGTCGAGGAAAATGGCGGAAGGTGACTTTACGGATATAGAATGTAAAGGCTGTCGGAGCGAAGAAGATGAGATCGGAACTATGGTTTTTTCGTTTATGGAGATGGCTGCGAAAAATCAGGACTTTATAGAGAACATAAAAAACGGCATTGTAAATCTTTCCGCAGCGTCGGAACAGATTACCTCTGCCGCGCAAGAACTTTCACTCAAGATGGGAGAATACAACAGGCAGATAGAGCAGGCAGTAACTGCTACTACTGAGATATCGCGCAGTATTACGGAGGTGGCAAGGAATTCGTCCTCGGCCGCGGAGGCGACGGAGGAGGCTGCAACGGTGGCGGAGGGTGGAAAGGATATAGCTTCTTACGCTATGAATAAGATCAATGTTCTATCTGACATTATTCATAATGCCACGGGCATCATAGAGAATCTCGGAACCAGTTCTAAGGAGATCGGAGTTATAGTTTCCGTCATAACTGATATTGCTGACCAGACCAATCTCCTTGCATTGAACGCGGCAATAGAAGCCGCAAGAGCCGGAGAACAGGGAAGGGGATTCGCGGTAGTGGCTGACGAGGTGCGTAAGCTCGCTGAGAGGACCGCGCGTGCGACTAAAGAGGTAGGCGACAAGATAAAGCTTGTTCAATCAGAATCAGAGAGGTCAGTGGAAGCCATAAGGCAAAGCAAAAAAGAGGTCGAAAGCGCTGTGTCTCTTATAAAGGGACAGACGCAGTCTTTCGAATCCATCTACAACTCATCTGTTAAGGCTACGGACATGGCGCATCAGATAGCAACTGCTGCTGAAAAACAGTCTGCGGCCTCGGAGGAGATCAATCTGAACATTACCTCTGTATCAGAGGGCCTTAAAAAAATGGTCTCTGAAATACAGCACCTCAAAGATATATCGAGCAAACTCGCAGCTATGGCAGAGGATCAAAAAAATCAGGTTAGTAGGTTTAAGATATGAGGCATGTTTGCTCTTATGAGTTTATAATAAAATCTTATAGATGAGGGCATTGACAATTATTTGATTTTTGTGTTATCAAATGATGGCTTAATGTTTGTAAGTAGAAGCATAACCGTTGTCTGAAGTTGAATTTTTATTTTTATAGTGTTGCGAACCTAAGAGGTGCTGCCTTGAATTTTAAGATTACTGTAAATATCTTGACAAAGGTTACAAGAAACAATCTTGAGAAAAAAGGAGGGTTAAGGTGGAGGTAAAGAGAAATACGATGTTTAAGGAGATGATTAGTGTAAGATGGCTGTCTTTTGTTATTTCCCTGCTTTTGATTGTGAGTGTTGCTGGATGCGAATCTAAGTCCAAACAGGGGCAAATAAACCCACATTTATTGGTAACTGCTGCGGATATGGCGAAAAATATGGACAAATGGGTTGTGATCGACTGTAGAAATAAGGACGCATACGATGAGGGACATATTCCGGGGGCAATTAATCTTGGAGATAAATGTGAGTCGCTTATCAGGGATAGTAAAAAAATAAGTGACAAAATAGGAGACACTTCTCTTAAAGAGGCTATATCAAAAGGAACAATTGATAAAAGCACAATTATAGCCGGCTTTAGTATTAAACCTGCTGAAGAACTGGAGAAGATTTTCGCGGGCGCAGGAATTACACATGATAAAACAGTGGTGATATATAGCAATCATTCGGATATGATGAGCGGCGCGCATCTTATCGCATTTTTTATTCTCGAATATCTGGGGCATCAGGATGTTCGTGTTCTTGATGGTGGGATTGAGGCATGGATTGCCGAGGGCAGGAGTCTTGAACAGAAAGAGAATAAGCTTCCGCCTTCAGACTTTAAGGCAAAGATAGCAAAGAACAAACTGGTAACAACAGATGAGGTTTTGAAAATAGCAAAGGGCGAGATAAAAGATGTTCAGCTTGTTGACGCAAGGCTTATTGCGGAATATATTGGTAAAGCAGTCTCTCCCCCAGGTGCCCCATTGGAAAAGGCGATAGAAAGGGGCGGGCGTATTCCGAAAACTTCAATTAATGTGCCGCATGTATTGCAGTATCAGGATACAAAGACGCTGAAAGTAAAACCGATAGATAGGCTTGAGCGGATGTACCTGCCTCTCGATAAAAACAAAAGAACTATAGTATACTGCGTTACGGGCACACGCGCATCTTTGAATTATTTAGTTCTTAGGATGTTAGGCTTCAAGGATGTCGGCATCTATTATGACAGTTGGCTTGTGTGGGGTAATGACAAGAGTCTGCCTATAGAAAAAGGACCGAGATAAAAATTTATATAAAAGGAGGGAAAGAGATTTATGGAAGAAAGGAAAAACAAAATATGGGCATTTGCGATAATGAGCGCCCTTATCCTTGTCAGCCTGGTGTATTATAGCGTGAACGTCTTTTACATGTATCTCATAGCCTATATCTGGTTCGGCGTTGCCTATGGAATGATGCTTCAGTATGGGAGGTTCTGTTTTGCCTCTGCTTCGAGAGACCTATTTGCCGCAGGGGTGCCGAGAATGGCAGTGGGTATTCTCGTGGCACTCATATTTTTCAGTTTCATTCAGGCAATATTATCCGCTACAAATATGAGTACCTTTCATCCAGCGCCTTTTGGTCCGCATACCTTGATTGCAGGAGCAATTTTCGGTGTCGGAATGGTCTTGGCCGGAGGTTGCGCGTCCGGCTCTCTGTATAAGATAGGAGAGGGCAACGGGACATCAATACTCGCGGCGTTTTTTGGCCTTTCAATAGGGCAGGCTATATTCGTTGACATTGGTGGGATATTCAACAACCTGCTTCCGAAGTCGTGGATAGCATCGTCTGCTCTTAAAGAAGTTCCAGCCCCAAGCGCGGTTCCGCCTGAAAAGATTACGTCGTGGTTTGACGTATATCTCAGCGGCTATGTATGGGATTTGCCGGCTATTCAGCTTTCGGCTACTGAGGCCATGTCAAAGGTCTTTCCAGGCATATCAAAATATTTCATCGCGGATATGCTGATAAATTCCATTATCCCGGCAATATTGATTCTTATTGTTGTGTATGCCGCTTACATAAGAAAGGGCTATATTAAGAAGAGGGCAAAGGAAAAAGGCGGAAGCGCCATTGGGATAGGCGACGAATTGGTTGGGATATGGAGGATGATAACCGCTTCGAAAAGAACCACGCTTATGGGTCTTCTTATAGGCATCGTCGCAGGCCTCCATATATTTGTAATGAAGGGCATGCAAATAAAATTCGGAGTCAAAAATTTCGGAGAACTTCTTACGAAGATGGGGCATACAGGGGATGTGGCGGTCAATGGGACGGTATTTGACCCCGGATACTGGTATATAACAAGCCAGGAGGCGCAACTCGGCGGATGGATACTCGATAAGTTCGGATGGGTTATGAGAGACAATATATTTTTCGGCGTGAACAACGGGCTTCCTGATCTGTGGCGGAATCCAGCGCTGTGGATGTCTTTCGGCATAATCTTCGGCGCTATGATAATGGCGCGCTTAAGTAACGAGTTTAAGTTTAAGATGCCTAAGGGCGAACTCTGGGCATGGGGTCTTATAGGTGGAATACTGATGGGCATAGGTTCAAGGCCGTCTCTGGGCTGCAACATTGGCGCTTTTTTCATCAGAGTTGCGGGCGGCGATCCGAGTGGATGGCTTTACGGTCTTGGCATGGTAACCGGAGCGTTTGTAGGTGTCAAATTCTTTAATTGGTGGTCTGAAAGAAAGATGGCAAAAGAGTTGGAATCATTTTAACCTGCTGTATGTAATGCGTAATATAAAAAATAAAAAGGAGGAAATTTGTTATGGCAATGAAATTCGAAAAAACAGGAGAAGGGACATATATGCTTGATGTGTGCGGATACGTATGCCCGCATCCGCAGATTTATGCAAAAAAGTCTCTTGAAAAGATGAAAGAGGGAGAAGTGGTCGAGGTGATACTTGACAATCCTTCGTCTGTGGAGACAATATCTCAGATGTGCGATCAGGTAGGTCATGAGATATTGGAGAAGAAAACCGAAGGCGGAAAGATTTTTATAAAGATCAAAAAGGCATAGGGAGGATACATGAAAGCACCTCTAACAGTTATCCTTGTCATTATAGTGGCAATACTGGGGTTTATGATTGTTTACAGCCAGACGGGGCTTCCTGAAAAAGGCGAGGATGCACATGCGGCTGCGGGAGGTTACGGCGGCGGAGCTGCTTCGAGGGCAGTTGACTATGGAACCATGGCGATTGTAGCTGTTGTATTCTTGGGTATTTTGTTGTCGGGACCTATAAAGAAAATTATCGGCAGAAAATGAAGGAAGTCCGTAACAAACTGAACCCAAAAGGAGATAGTATATGAAAAAGGTACTCATTGCAGTTGACGATACAAAAGGCGCGAAGACGATAATTCCCGTATTCGGCCGTTTGTTCCAGTGTATGCGTCCCGAGACCGTGGTATTGTTGTATGTAGAAAGATTTGAGGGTAGATCTTTAATGACGGAGATGCTCTCTGATTCTGAATTGTCTACATTGAAGGAGGTTTTGGAGGGCACGGAATACAAGACTACTCTGGATAAAAAGGCTGAAGACATACTCGGTTATTTCAAAAAGGAACTGGAAAATAGCGGCGTTGCGGGAATAGAGACGATTAAAAAGATCGGGAACCCGGCAGAAGAGATACTTAATACGGCAAAGGAAACGGGCGCTGAGATGATCATAATCGGATCGAGAGGCAAAAGGGTCGGCAAGCTCTTTATGGGGAGCGTGAGCAGGGAAGTAGCAAACAATGCTGATATTCCTGTGCTAATTGCAAGATAACGTGGAACAAAAAGGCTCCTTTGGAGCCTAAAAAAAAGGAGGTGAGCTTATGCAAATGAAGAGGCTCGTTGCATTGTTCGTTATCCTGATGTTTGTTATTGGAGTTGTTGGTCTCAGCTTTGCCGCTGATGTGAAAGGCACCGTTACTAAGATTGACGGGAAAAAGATTACTGTAAAGGATGACAAAGGCAAGGAAACAACAGTTGAGGTTAAGGACACTGGAGGAGCAAAGGTAGGCGATACGGTAGAGATAAAAGACGGCAAGGTGACTGTGAAGAAACCTAAAACTGGTGCACCAGGTTATTAATTTTTTACTTAACCATAATAAACAAAAGGGAGGTAATTACTTCCCTTTTGTTTATTTATTTGGATTTTTCACTTGCATTGCTTTATAGTCGATGTCTTTGCACAACCTTGCCTATTGAAGTTTAAGAGATATGTATGAGATCCCTTTGCTAACGCTCAGGGTGATAAACGGAGTGTCATTCTGACCCTGAACGAGCGGGAAGAATCTCCCTTTTATAAGTTTTTGTGCCAATAACTAAGTGCAATTACTTGAATCTAAGTTGAGCGATTTTGTAAGGCAGGCCTGCCTGTGCGTTGCACGCAGACAGGTCTGAATATAGAATCGCTCAATTTAGGTTAGAGTTAATTTTTTATGCCTGTAACAGACAATAACATCATAATATTTGGTGGTGGGCTCGCAGGGCTTTCTGCGGGATATGTTTTAACCATGGCAGGACTTGGGGTAAAGGTATTTGAGAGTGATTCTGTTGTTGGCGGGCTTTCAAAAACAATAACTCACGATGGTTACAGGTTTGACCTTGGTGGTCACAGGTTTTTTACAAAGGACAGAGGACTCAATGATTTCGTGAAAGGGCTGATGGGTGAAGAACTGATATCTGTCCTACGCAAAAGCAAAATCTACATGCGGAATAAATATCTTGATTATCCGCTCAAGCCTTTGAATGCGATATTCGGACTTGGCATATCCACAACAATAGAGATATTACTTACTTATGCTGCTGAGAAAATAAAAAACCTGATAAGGAAACCTCAGAACATTTCCCTTGAAGACTGGGTAGTCAGCAACTTCGGCAGAAAGATGTTTAATATTTATTTCAAAGAATATAGTGAAAAGGTATGGGGCATTGACTGTGGCAGGATAAGCGCTGAATGGGTTGCGCAACGTATCAGGGGATTGTCGCTGGCAATCGCAGTTAAAAACGCATTTTTTAAACTTACAGCAAAAGATGTGCCTTCTCTTGTGGATGTTTTTCTCTATCCTAAACTGGGTATTGGCCGTATCTCTGAGAGGCTTAAAGAGCATATAGAAGCAGGGAACAACATTGTTCTCACGGATTCAGGCATAGAGCGTATAAACCACTCAAATTTTAAAATAGATAGTGTTGTGATAAACAGCCATGGCCGGTTTGTAACAGAAAAGGCAGTGGAATTTATATCAAGCATACCGATTACTAACCTGTTGAAGATGCTACATCCTCCTCCTCCAGAGAATATATTAGTCACTGCTTCACAACTCAAATTCAGAGACCTTGTGATAGTTGCTGTGATGATAAACAGAAAAAGGGTTACAGATCAGACATGGATATATATACCTGAACAGAAAATACCTTTTGGGAGAATTCATGAGCCCACGAACTGGAGCGAGAAAATGGCTCCGGAGGGTAGGTCTATTCTTGTAGCAGAGTTTTTCAGCTTTAAAGGCGACAGGATATGGAACAAGAGCGATGAAGATCTTATTTCCATTACTGTTGAAAATCTGGAGAATTTGGGATTTATCAAAAAAGACGAAGTAGTGGACAGTGTTGTGTTAAGAGTGCCAAATGCTTATCCTCTTTTTGAGGTCGGATACAAGGAAAAATGCGATGAGATATATAAGTATCTTGACAGATTTAAAAATCTCCATATCACAGGCAGGAGCGGAATGTTCAGATATTACAATATGGACCACGCTATAGGGTCAGGAATAAATACAGCGAAAAAGATAATTAAGAAGATGCAAGATACTCGATTTGGACGGGGCGTCGAGGAGACAAGCTGTATGATATAGTATGAAGGAAAGAAAATTGAAAATCATGTATCATGATCATAAAAGCATGCATCGTGTATTATAAATTACTATGAGATGCTTATTGATTATTCCCTCATGGGTTCCTGAAGACATTTTCTCTTCAAAAACAGCAAGCTCTCAAATTAATTACTGGCAGCCTATAGGCACTCTTTATGTGGCTTCGGTTATGCAGCAGGCCGGGCATGAGGTAAAGTTCTTAAACGGAGCATTTATAACTCATGAAGACCTGTTAAGAGGCGCAAAAGAGTTTGCTCCTGAATTTATCGGCATCTATTCGACAGCTTTCGGATGGGAAAAGGCGAAAAAGACAGCCGGGGATTTAAGGAAAATGTCCCGTGGCGTATTCATCTGCGCGGGCGGTCCCTACCCTATTGCCGCACAGGAGAAATGCCTCGAAGACGCCGGCGATCTATTTGACGCGATAGCTACAGGTGAGGGGGAATTTACCGTTCTTGAAATACTCGAAAGGCTTCAGGCAGGAAAAAGCCTCGAAGGGGTTTTAGGAGTTGTTTATAGGGAGAATGGAAAGATAAAAAAAAATCCGCCCAGACCTTTGATAGATGATCTCGATTCGCTTCCTTTTCCTGCAAGAGATTTATTGGGAGATGCGAATCTTTACATTCCGCCTCCTGCCACGTATAAAAGAAAACCTGTCGCTGTTATGATGACATCGAGGGGGTGCAACAGGCATTGCATCTATTGTTTTCAACTGGATAAGACAAGGAGGAGCGGAATACGCTACCGCAGTGTAGAAAACGTGATAAAGGAAATAGAGCATTGTCTCGCGCAAGGATACAGAGAGATAAAATTCATAGACGACACCTTTGCTGCTGATTACAACAGGGCAATGAGGCTGGCACAGGAAATAAGGGCGAGAAGGCTTGATTTCACATGGTTTGCCTCTGCCTGTGTAAATCAGGTGGACAGGCCGCTGCTTAAGGCATTTAAGGATGCCGGCTGCTGGGCGATATTATTCGGCGCCGAGAGCGGGGTTCAGAAGAACCTAAACGCGATCAGAAAAGGCATAACATTGGAGCAGATAGAAAATGCAGTGAAATGGGCAAAGGAGGTGGGGCTTAAAGTCAGCACACCCTTTATTTTTGGTATCCCTGGTGAGACTTACGAAGAGGCACTCAGGACTATCGACTTTGCAATAAAACTCAATCCTGATATAGCAAATTTTCACGCTATAACACCATTTCCAGGAACATATCTTTACGACAACATCGATATGTATGGAACTATGTCCGAGGACCTCACTGACTTTACATATCAGGGTGCGGCATTTGTCCCGTTTACAATGACACGTGAGGAAATATTGAAACTCCGTCAACTTGCATTCAGGAGGTTCTATTCGAGGCCGGGGTTTATTTTAAAGAAGATGCTTGGCATCAGAAGTAGACATGATTTAAAGGCCGCTGTGAGAGGTTTTAAAAGCCTGATATGGCTCTGGATAAAAAAGGATATATTTAAGCCGGAAGTTCGAAGTACTCTTTCAGAATGTAAGGGTAAAGAAACGGATTAAAGAGTATGTTTGTCATCATATAGCATTCATGCGTGCAGTAACATCCGCGGTTTTTAATCAATTTTAGCGTTTTTAAGGCTTTTTTAGAACGTATAACCTTTGTCATGTCATAATCATATTCCCTTACATTTCCAAAGCTTTCAGCAAGAATCTCGCAGGGATAGACATTGCCGTTTTCCGTCAGAACAAGATTTAATCTGCCCGCATAGCAGGGGACGAGCCTTTTCTGCTGAAGAATTGTTTGGTATATCAGACGGCGCTGTAAAATATCTTGTGCCGCTTTGATTCTTGCGCCCCTGAAACTGTATACCGCGGCTTTTTTGTTTTTAAGATTTGCTTCTAATTTGTCTATGGTTTCGAGGTATTTTTCGATGTCGATCTCTGTAAGCATTTTATCCGAAATGTCGCCTCTTATCAGCGATACGGTATGCGTTTTGATGTTCTTCATTGTGTTTGCTAATCCGATTATTTCTTCCATGGCATTTTGGTTGGCCGCACAAAACACGGTATTTATTCCGAGTTCGAAATTCGGATATTTCTCAGCAAATCCCTGAAGGGCCCCGTAAGTTTCTATGGCTTTTCGAAAGCTGCCTTGCCTCCCTCTGAGAGAGTCATGTAGGCCTTCGCTGCCGTCTACAGAGAGTTTTACGACAACAGTGCTTTTTTTGCAGCGGTTCAGGATCGTTTCGATCTTTTCTTTTATCACTTCTGTCAGGAGACCGTTTGTAGGGAAAAGGATTATCGCAGGTTTATTGTTTTTGTAGAATATGTCTGTTATCTCGACTATATCGGGCCTTAAAAATATCTCTCCTCCCGAAAACGCGAGCCACAGCAATTTCTTCATCGATGATGAAATTTTTTCTATCTCGTCTATGGACAGTTCCGCGCTGTTGGATTCATTTTCTATTTCCCTGTCTTTATTCAAGAGGTAAAAACAGAAGGGACACTTCATATTGCACCTTCTGGTAACAAAAAATGTGAGGTGTATGGGATTGCGTTTGAAAAATACAGAACCTATATGTCGAAACAGTGAATGGTTCATGGCAATATATTTTTTTCTCTTCCGAATATGTATTTCCATATACCTGCTCCTGCGCCGGCGCCTGCGGCAAGGGGATATAAGGTTATATAATAAAGCGCTGCCTTAACTGCAAATGAAGCGCCCTTTGCACGGTAAAGGGCATTAAGAAATCTCCTGCTTATAAAGAGGTTGAAAATGATAGTAAGCATCAGGGCTGCTAAAAAGATTATATTCTTAGAACTAAGGAATAATCCTATAAGCAGCATCATTAGAAAACATGCTACGACATTGGTTTTAAGTTCTGCTGAGGCAGTCCCAGAGTCCTTGAATAAGTCTTTGTTTTTTAAAGAATAAATAGTCCAATAAAGCGACTTTCTAAAGGCGTTTTTGAGAGACCTTATCATGTTAAAACCGAAAATATGCCTGACCTGTATATCTGGGCACATAACAAGTTTATATCCTGCCTTTCTCAGTCTATGACTGAATTCTACATCCTCGATAATGGGTAAGAATTTTTTTGGAAAGCCACCGCTTTTTTTGAAAATTTCAGAAGATATGATCATTGCATGGGCTGCTATGTAGTCAGGCTCCTGTTTTTTCGTCTCAGAGTAGTTTACAAATACTGACTGAAATGTGCTAAAGAAATTATTGTCATAAGGCAGTGGAGTATAGGTGCCGCCTATGATTGTATCTCTGCTGTGTGTTTCAACTGCTTTTTTTACAAGCGAAAGCGTGTCTTTCTGCAAAACGCAGTCCGCGTCTATGAAAAAGAGCACATTGCCTCTGCTTGCGAGCGCGCCTGTATTTCTTGCCCTTGAAGTACCAGAATGCCTGTCAAGAGCGATGAGACGGCAGGGGAATTTCTTTATCTTTTCTACGGAACTGTCAGTCGAGCAGTCATCCACTACTATAACCTCGAAATCAGGGTATTCCGACGAAACCGCAGCCTCAAGGCATGTCTCTATAGTAGCGCCCGCGTTATACGAAGGGATAATGACAGAGATGAAAGTGCTCATGATAGTATTATGAAATAAGAGCAGGTTTATATTCCAGCCGTGCATTTATATTGTAAAAATTATGGCAGCAAAAAAACAACAGAAATTAGGAAAACATATTGCTTTTTAAGTCTGATTATTGTAGATTATTTCTACATGCATGGCATGTAATTTGAGAAGTTATTGTACAAGGATGAAAGGAGGTGAGACTATGAAGAGACTTCTGGCATTGATCGTGGCGCTTCTTTTTGTATTCGCAGTTTCTACTGTAGCTATCGCTTCAGATAAGCCTGTGGATGCGAAGGCTGACAAAAAGGCGGACAAGAAGGATGACAAGAAGGCCGACAAAAAGGCAGACAAGAAGGATGACAAGAAGGATGACAAGAAGGACGACAAAAAAGATAAAAAGAAGGATGCAGGTGGTTACTAAGTTTGGTATTTTTCAAGGGGGTGGGATGTGTGAGATTCCACCCCTTTTTCTTTGTCCTGATGAAAAACTGGAAGGATAATATTTATTTCATTCTTGTTGAACCAAAGGAATCGGGCAATATCGGCGCATCTGCAAGAGCAATAAAGAACATGGGTTTTAAAAACCTGTGTCTTGTGAACCCGCCATCTCTTATTACCGACGAGGCAAGATGGTTTGCTTGCAATGCATTGGATATTCTGGAATTAGCAAAAACTTATGATGACCTCATGGGCGCAATTAAAGATAAGACAATTGTTATTGGCACTACAAGGAGGAAGGGTAAAAGGCGCGGTGTAATTCTGCCTGTTGAGGAAGGAGTGAAAAGGATATTCAATAGTTCCTTTGACAACAAGGTTGCGATCCTATTTGGGAGGGAAGACAGGGGTCTTTTTAATGAGGAAGTTGAGGAATGCGGATTTCTTATTACGATACCAACAAGCAGGGAGCAGCCTTCATTGAATTTAGCCCAGGCAGTATTAATTGTGGCATATGAGCTTTCAAAGGCAGAATATGTGGAAGACAAAAGGCAAGGGGCAGTGGGTAATGGGCAAAAATTGGTTGATCATGGAGATCTCACAGCCTTGTATTCAAGAATATCGGAAATATTAAGGCTTCTTGAATATATCCCTAAGGGAGACAGGAACCTTGAGAAGAAAATTATGCAAAATCTGAAGCACTTTATAGGCAGGGCAGGGCTTACTGATTGGGAATTGAAGATGCTTCATGGAATATGCTCGCAGGTGGAGAAGAAGATAAAATAACTGCCCGGAGATTAATTTTCCGGGCAGTGGTGATTAAGCTGCTTTTTTTGTTAGCTCTATTTTATCTTTATCCCCGAAATTTAGCGCTTTTTTCGGGCATGCAACTATGCAGGTCGAGCATTTAATGCAGTCATTGTCAGTCATTACGCCTGATTTTTT
>CALGPO010000110.1 GCA_937960465.1 uncultured bacterium | reverse complement strand
CGTATTCATGCAGAATATAAATGTTTTAACAGAGGGTTGAATCCAATGCTGAATACGATATGGTGGTATGAAAATCTTATAAGGTGTCGCAGGCAAAGTCTTTTACGCATGTTAGTCCTTGCTGTAACCTTTGATTTTATGCAACTGTAAGGATAAGAGTTCATGGATGCATATAAAATTTTAAGAAACTATGAGCTAATTTTATGGAACTTTATAATTTAATAAACACATATGCTGAAAAGTTCATCCCCGTATTCATAAGGGTTGCTGTTATCCTCTCTTTTATTCCGTTTATCGGGGCGAGAATGACACCAATAATGGTTAGGGCAGGGCTTGCCATTGCACTGACGCTTCTTCTCCTGCCTGTGGTTGAAGTGAAGACCGGCAATCCTGTGAGGTCTGTGTTTGAGGCATTCTTTATCGGCTCTGCGATAGGTTTAGCAGCAAGGATAATCCTCGGAGCTGTTGAAACAGCAGCCCAGTGGATGAGCATAGAGATGGGAATTGGTATGGCTGCTGTTTTTAACCCTATATTTGGCGAACAACTGGGACCACTGAGCCTTTTTTATACATTTATTTCCATGGGACTTTTTTTCATACTCGATATGCATCACTATTTCATCGAGGGCATTGCGCGCAGCTTTGACATAAGCAGCATCCAGTACAAAGGGATATTTGATTCCATTATAAAGCTCAATTCTATACTGTTTCCGCTGGCCTTTAAAATAGCAGCCCCTGTTATTCTTGTTCAGGTATTGATCAATCTTGCAATGGGCTTTCTTTCGAGGGCGCTTCCACAGGCCAATATATTTTTTATAAGTTTTCCGCTGCTCATTACCAGCGGGATTATTTTTATGGCGCTTTCATTGCCACTTGTATTAATGGTCGTTTCAAAGGCCTTTATAAATGTAAAGGATGCGATAATGGTCTTTACGAGGTAACAGATGCCTGAAGAGTTTGATGAACGAACGGAACAAGCAACGCCCCGAAGGCGTCAAAAGGCACGGGAAAAGGGTGAAATCCCGAGGAGCAGGGAGCTTACAGGGATTATACCCCTGTGGGTGGTGTTTCTATATCTCTCATTCGGCGGCTTTATGTTCACCTCTCTGCTTACATATATGAAGACATCGCTGAAAAGGGGTTTTGAGATTTCTTTGAATGAGGTTTCATTTATGGATGTATTCAAGGCAGACATGGTAAATGTAGCATTGATGATGGCCCCCTTCTTAGGGCTTATGCTTTTTGTTATCGTGATTGTGCATTTTTTACAGACAGGCTTTTTACTCTCACCTGCTCCTTTGAGTCCGGATATAAACAAGATCAATCCTATCGAGGGGATAAAGAAATTTTTCACTCTTAATACAATTTTTGAAACCTTAAAGGGCGTCTTAAAGGTTATTGTTCTTGGTCTTATTCTTTATCTCCTTATAAAAAAAGAACTGGTAAATCTCCCCCTGCTTGTAGATATGGACATACAGTCAATTATGGGATTTTCATTCAATCAGATAAGGAAGCTTTTACTTATATCTGCCATTGTCCTGACTGTTTTTGCAATTGCTGATTTTGCCTACCAGAGATGGCAGTTTGAACGCAACTTGAGGATGACCAAACAGGAAGTGAAGGAAGAGTACAAAGAGGTGGAGGGTGATCCCCGCGTTAAGGCGCGGATAAAGAGCCTTCAGAGGGAGATGGCACGGAAGAGGATGATGCAGGAGGTTCCAAAGGCCGACGTGGTCATAACGAACCCCACGCATTTTGCTGTAGCGTTAAAGTATGACTCTTCAAAAATGGGTGCTCCGACAATCGTTGCGAAGGGAGCAAACATTGTTGCGGAGAAGATAAAGGAAATTGCTGTAAAGAGCGGCGTGCCTGTTTTTGAGGATAAGCCTCTTGCAAGGACTTTATTTAAATTGAACATTGGACAAGAGATTCCCGAGACGCTGTACAGGGCAGTAGCAACGATACTTGCAAATGTGTATAAACTCAAGAAAAAGGCAGTTCATAGCAAATAAATAACAATGAACTATGAACAGTGAACAATTAACTTTAATGTTGCATAGACAGCAAGGACTAACATGCTTCAAAGCCTTTACAAGCGACATGAAACCGTATTCATGCAGAGTATAAATGTTTTAACAGAGGGTTGAATCCAATGCTGAATACGATATGGTGGTATGAAAATCTTATAAGGTGTCGCAGGCAAAGTCTTTTACGCATGTTAGTCCTTGCTGTAACCTGTGATTTTATGCAATTGTAAGGTTAAGAAAAATGCAACTGGACGATACTCAGCATTGGCATGATGCATGTTGTTTTCCCTTGACATGATTTTCTCCCCTATGTTATTGTTCAAATTATGAACAGCAATAAAGCCTCTGATGAAATATCACTAAGACTCCTTGATGAGCTTACAAAGGAGCCGCTGATTACCCAGAGGGCACTATCTGCTCGACTTGGAATCGCCCTCGGATTGGTAAATGCCTATGTAAAGAGGCTTTACAAAAAAGGGTATATAAAAGTCAAAACCCTTCCTAAAAAAAGAATCAAATATATCATCACACCGAAGGGTTTCACAGAAAAGGCAAGACTTACATACAACTACATGCACCGCTCATTAAATTATTTTAAAGAAGTGCGCAGCAAGATAGAGAATACTTATACATCCATGATGTCATCAGGCGTCAAAAATGTCCTTTTATGGGGAGATGGAGAAATTGCAGAATTATGCTACATCTCAACAAGAGGACTTCCGTTAAAGATTGTGGGCATTGTTGCTGATAAAAGGATAGAGAATGGTTTTTTTGGGCATAATATTTATTTGCCTCATGATATAAGAGATATAGAATATGATGCAATACTGGTTGCATCAATAGAAGATAAGGCAGTTTCATCACTGAAGCAATTGGAAATAAATCCTGACAGGATTTATTTCTTATAGTAAACAAAAAATAGACAACTTCTTGGTGCAGGGTTTCTGTGAAAAAACAGGAATATGTGACTGAGAGGGCGGAGCAGTGGGAAAATAATGAAAGAAAATAGAAGACTAAATCCCATTTTCAAAGCATATCCTGAGGTAAAGCTGGCATATTTTTTCGGCTCACGGGCGTCAGGCAAAGAATCCCTTTTGAGCGACTATGACTTTGCCGTTTATCTTGATACGAAGGATAAGAAAAGAATGTATGAAATCAAATTTGAGCTGTTTGACAAGATAAGCCGTCTATTAAAGACAGACAAAGTTGACATTGTCATTTTAAATTTAACAGAGATGCCTGAATTGAAATATCTGATTATCATGGAAGGCAGGTTGATATTTGAAAGGGAGCCCTTCAAGGTTATTGTTGAGCCTAAGATTCTCAATGAATATTTTGACTTTCAAAGGCTTTTGCTCAGATATAATTTGACAGAGGCATAAAGTGAGCAATCTGAAGGTAATCGAAAACAAAAAAAGCGCTATCCGGAAATATCTGAAAATATTGCAAAGATATAGGAAGCGTTCAAAGGAGGAGATTGAAGGCGATATAGATATAAAAGGGGCAGTGGAAAGGTATCTGTATCTCGCAGTCCAATCAACGATAGATTTAGCAGAGGCGATAATTGCCTATAAAAACTTCAGGAAGCCCACTACGATGAGCGAGGCTTTTTATATATTGAATGAAGAGAATTTTATCTCTGACAAACTGGCGGGCAGACTGGCCATGATGGTTGGGTTTAGAAATGTAATTGCCCACGATTACGAAAAGATAGACTATGATATTGTCCTTGATGTGCTGCAGAATAGATTAAAAGATATTGAGACATTTCTGAAAGAAATATCAAAGAAATTGAGGCCCGCGTAATAAGAGCAGCAATACCAAAAATGCGGAATGTAACCGAGAGGGCGGAGCAGTGGGAAAAATACAAGATACAGGAGGAATGTAATGAATCAGCAAGAAAGACCGCAGGCATATGAAGACGAGATTAATCTCTACGACTACTGGAAGGTAATTGTAAAGAGGAAAAGGCTTATAATAGGATTGTTTCTCTTTTCAGTAGTTTGTGCTGCTGTCATCAGTCTTCTTATGCCAAAGATATACAGGGGAGAGATTGTCTTAAGACTAACATCAAAAGAATTCTCATCAAAAGAATTCTCATCAAAAGAATTAATCGATATTGTAGGTAAACTTGATGGAAAGAGGATAAAAGCCATCCTCCCAAAGACATATCAATTAGTATCTGATATTAAACTAAATACAATTAAAGACTCGACGGATAAATTTAGGGTAATCGTAGAAGCAAAAAGTACTGAAGATATACCTGCTGTAGTGTCGGAGTTTGTTGAATATACAAATAATAATCCTATAATAAAAAGGTATGTTGAAGAGACAAAAGAGAGGCTTCTAAAGCAGTCTGAAGAATTATCGCTAAATATAAAAGTCTCAAGAGAACTGGCAAAAAGTTATGAAACACTTCTAAAAAATGGGAAATTAATCCCTGTTGGCTTTAATCCAATAGACCTCTATAAGGGCATTTCAAATCTTGAGATCGAAAAAATTTCAGTGCAACAGGCTATCAAAAATCTCAA
This sequence comes from uncultured bacterium, assembly GCA_937960465.1. Taxonomy (GTDB): domain Bacteria; phylum Nitrospirota; class Thermodesulfovibrionia; order Thermodesulfovibrionales; family Dissulfurispiraceae; genus Dissulfurispira. The sequence goes on along the minus strand of CALGPO010000110.1, from coordinate 670 downwards.
AGGTATAGAGATTGTAGATCAGTTACATGTTTTAAAACATCCTGTCAAACCAAATATAAAGATGAACATAGCCCTTGCAGGAGTAATAAGTCTTTTTGTGGGTGTGTTTTTAGCTTTTTTTATGGAATACATAGAAAAGATAAAAACTGAAGTTTAAAGATTAAAGGGACAAAAAGAGACAGAAAAAGTTGCAGGCACGGCTGATCAAAAAATCAGCCGAGGGCAACATCAAGCGCTGCAGAAACAGCGGTATGATGCAGCGGTGGCTTGCCGCTGTTTCACTTCATGCGGGAAAAGGGTTCAGGCGCATCAATCAAAGGATATGCCTCGATTCCTGACATTATCAGGAATATCAAGGCAGAGGAAGAAAGCAAAGAAACTCTAAAGAATGTGGCGTAAGGAAAGAAAGATGAGAGCCACTCAGATAATTTCAACTAAAAACTTGACAAACTCCTTGTTTGCCTCCTTTGTAGTTGGTGGCACTGCTACTCTAACCCTGAAATAAGGGGGGGCAAGCTTATTTAAAACCGGGATGATACCGTGGCTTATGGTTGCAGGGCTTATGTCAAAAACAGGCAAGTCATTATCAAATTTGGTTGGAGAGCGACTCTCTCTTTTCCCTGTCAGTGGAGAGATAAACAGGGAGGTTAAAGATCCTCTTTCTGCGATA
>CALGPO010000109.1 GCA_937960465.1 uncultured bacterium | reverse complement strand
GGCAGAAACGAACAGATAAAAGAGGCGGTTAACAGATATGGTTACAGCCAAAAAGAGGTTGCAGATTATCTTGGCTTGTATTATACAACAATAAGCAGGATTGTAAATAATAAATAGTAAAAGTAAAGACCTGACCCCATTTACTTGCTCATATGCGATGAAAGGATTGAGACTAAGCCTTATGGAAAGAAGTTTTTAAAAAGCATATTCTGATTTTAGAGAAGGGATAATTTAATAACATGTGCTTGAAAACAGGATTTTTTGGAGTATAATAAACACTAAAAGGCTGATTATCATAGGGTAAAAAATGGCTTTGAAAATCTTCCATACATCTGATCTCCATCTGGGTATGAAATTTATTGGTTACCCCGAGGTGCAGGCAGAATTAAGCGAGGGCAGGTTTGAGACTCTTTTGAGGCTTATAGATACTGCAAATAAAGAAGGCTGTGACCTCTTTATCATTTCAGGCGATCTCTTCGAGAGTGTTTCAGTGGCAAAAAAGAATATAATCAGGGCTGCAAAGGCCCTTTCCGAATTCAGCGGGAGTCTTGCCGTTGTGCTTCCAGGCAATCACGACTTTATTTCCCCGGGATCTGAACTCTGGGCACAGTTTAAAGAACATTCAGGAGACAATGTTCTTGTTATTGAAAAAAGACAACTTTACAGTTTAAGACATTACGACCTGAATGTAAATCTCTACCCGGCGCCCTGTGATGCCAAGTGCTCAGAAAAAAATTATCTGGCATGGATTATTAATGAGAATAAAGAAAGTGCTGTAATCAATATTGGCATTGCCCATGGAAGTCTTGAGGGTTTTTCACCTGATTTTGAAGGTAAGTATTACCCAATGACCATTTCTGAGCTTCTGATGTGCAATCTGGATCTATGGCTGCTCGGTCATACCCATATACAGTATCCTTTAAGGCTGGATGCCTCCAGCAGGATATTTTACCCAGGCACACCTGAACCTGATGGTTTTGACTGCGAGCATGAAGGCAGGGCATGGATTATAGAGATTGATGATAATAAGAAGATAAACCCAAGAGCCATATCTACTGGCATGTATCGCTTTTCACACGATACAGCAGAGGTTAACAGTCTGAATGACCTCTTAAGGTTGAAAGACAGGTATTCTAAGGAAGGATATGGAAATACCCTGCTGAAATTGAAATTGAAGGGCAGACTTTCAAGGGATGAATATCAGGGCATCAATGAGATCAGGAGTTTTCTAAATGAGCGATTATTCTACCTCGCCCAGTTCGATACAACCGAACTGAAAGAGGAGACCACCATGGACATCATAAATCAGGAATTCACAGAAGGGTCCTTCCCACAGAGACTGCTGACCACCCTCTTAGAAATAGGTGATTCTGAAGCCGTGCAGATTGCCTATGACATAATCACGGAGGTCAGGAGATGATTCTCAAAAGGATAAGATTGAATCCCTTCGGTTGTATTGCTAACAGGGAATTTAATTTTCAGAGTGGAATGAATATCATCCTCGGTCCAAATGAGGCAGGTAAATCCACCGTTTTTAATGCAGTTCAGAAAGTGCTTTTTACGCCCACAAGGCTCAGAAAGACAGAATTTGAAAAGGAGATCAGGCGATTCATTCCAATAGGGGGTGGAGATACCATACATGTTGAACTTGATTTTATTATTAATGAAAATCCGTATGTCATTAAACGCACTTGGGGTGGCAGGACAGCCGCTGATTTTATACTTCCGGATGGTTCTGTCATCAGTGATGAGAATTCCATAAGAGAATACATGAATTCCAAATTGCCTGCCAGGGAGGGCACATTCAGATCAATCTTGATGACATATCAGTCTGGACTCTCAAAGACCGTTGAAGAACTTGATAAGGAGGCTGTTCGACAACTGGGTGACATCCTGAGGGTTGCCATGTATGAGACTGATGGTGTTTCGGTAGACAGGTTCAAAGAGAAAATAGACCGTCTCTATAATAAATACTTCGACCATTGGGACAGAAAGGAAGATTATCCAGAAAAGGGACGAGGGATAGAAAACCGCTGGCAGAAGGAAGTAGGTCATATACTCGAAGCCTTTTATAAGAAGGAGCGCATAAGCAAGTCCCTGAAGGATGCAATTGGATTTGAAGAGGCACTTGACAGCCTTAATCATCAGCTATCCGGGTGCATGACTCGGATAGCAGAACTGGAAAATTATATATCCAGACATAAGAAGGCAGTTGATGATGCCAGGGAAAGAAGGTTATTGGATCTTGAGTTGAGCAATATCCGGAAAGATATACAGGATATGAAGGCAGTTAATTCACAGTGGGGAGGGAGCGAAAGCGAGATAGAAAAAATTAAGAAAACTATCCCTGCCCTTAAAGAAAAGCTCAAAACTCTGGAGAAAGAGAGAGGGGATGCACTCACTCAAGAGAGAAATAAAGGCCTTCGAGAGAGATTTAATAAAATAAAAGATAGAAAGGATACACTGGATAAAGCAGCAGAAAGGCTTAATTCTGTTCAGAAATTAGACAAAACCGAATTGGAGGAGATAAGAGCTTCCTTTACAGAGGTTAATACATTGAAGACAAGTATGACTGCCGGTAAACTTACATTGAATATTAACGCAAAGGCCGAATTTTCCTTAAAAATCCAGAAGGACTTAGATGAAATATTTACGCATCATATTGATAAAGATCGACCATTGAATATAGAAGCGGGGGGAATAATAAGACTTGAGCACCCTGATTGGACAATGATGATTACATCAGGAGAGGGGAACATGGAGGATGTCCTAAAACAGTACTCCCAGTCTGAAGCAAGGCTAAATGAACTTCTAAAAAAGCACAATTTAAAGACACTGGATGACGCAAACAGTATCAATAGAATATATGAGGAGTGTTCTAATGAACTCGAAAGGGCAAAGAAGAACTTAAAAGATGAACTTGGTACTGATTCTTACGATGAATTAGCCCGGAAGATAAGAGAGATGCCAGCGGAACATTCGGTAAGACCGATTGAAGACATAATTGAACAGATAAGCGCTGTAAATAACGAAATCACAAAATATAACGACGAATTAGAATACCACAGGAAAGTCATAAAAGACTTTGAAGAAAAGTATAAGACAAAGGACGAGCTATTGATATCCCTTGCACAGGCTCTAAATCGTGAAAGGGAAATTAATGAAAAGATCAGAGAACTCGCACCCTTGCCAGAGGGTATTGAGGACATGGAATCATTCATTAAGGGGTATGATCAGAAGAAAGAGGAACTGGGAAAAGAAAGAGACAGAAAGAATCAGCTTCAACTGGAAATTGCGGAACTGGAGAGGCCTGAACAGTCCTCAGAGGAACTCAAGGTTCAACTAAAAGAGGCGGAAGAAGAATTTCTTTCTATCAAGAAAAAGGGGGAGGCTATAGCAAGGATAAGGGATCTGACGGAGAGGATTTTGAAGCAACTGGATGCAGATACCTTTGAAGGGCTGAAAAGGGACTTGGAGGATTATATCTCAAGAGTGACAGAAAAACGCTATTGTCGGGTTAAAATGGATGGCAGTATTCCAAAAGGATTTATCAGGTCTGACAGCGAACTGCTGTCTCATAATCTGCTTTCAGCAGGAACGCAGGATGTGCTTTCACTGGCTCTTCGTCTGGCAATGGCAAACCACTTTCTGAAAGAGGCAAATGGCTTCCTGATGATGGACGACCCTCTGGTGAATATAGATCCTGAACGACAGCACAGGGCAGCAGAACTTTTAAAGACATATGCAGCTAAAAAACAGATAATTATACTCACCTGTCATCCGTTACATGCGGAGTTGCTGGGAGGTAATAAGATTGAAATTTGAGAAGTTCTTGCGATTAGACCTTTTCGGTTGGAAAAATAACCAGTAAAGGATTAAAAATTAAAGACTTAATCCTACATTCTATTTCAGAAAGAGAGTTAAATATTGTCAGAAACTCTATCAGAACAGATTATCCAGAAGCTTGAGCAAGCCGCCGAGCTTTATAATCGCCTCATATTGTTGGTGGCTCCTACTGGCGCTGGCAAGACATCGACTCTACAGGCCGTAAAGGAACGTACAGGCGCCCCTATGGTCAATGTAAATCTGGAACTCTCTCGAAGATTGCTGGATTTAACAGAACGTCAGAGGTCACTCCATGTCCCACGACTGCTTGATGAAATTGTGGCACAGACTAAAAGTGATGTTATCCTGCTGGATAATATTGAAATCCTTTTTGATACCAATCTTAAACAAGACCCGCTTCGGCTCCTTCAGGGACTTTCTCGGAACAGAACAATAGTGGCGGCATGGAGTGGATCGGTATTGAAAGGCAACCTAATATATGCAGCGCCAGAGCATCCTGAGTACCAGAAGTATCAGGTGCGGGATTTCTTGATAGTAAGCCCGATAACGGAGACATAAGAACAGAACTAAGGAAACAGGGGGAATCTATGAAATACGACGATTTAATACAGTTTGAACCTATAGAGTCAGTGGTCCAACTCCGTGAAGCTGACAAGGCATCAGCCGCCAGGCAGCTTGTTCATACTTATGTAATCTCGGAGGAGATGTCAGAGAGGCTCACAGGCATTGCGATTCCCCATCTTCAGTTTGAAAAACCCCTCGATAATAAGGGTCTCCTGATAGTAGGAAATTACGGCACTGGTAAGTCCCATCTCATGTCGGTAATATCATGCATTGCCGAGCGCTCAGAACTTCTTTCCGACATCAATGATAAGAAGGTAAGAGATTCAGCGGTAGATATCGCTGGCAAGTTTAAAGTTGTGCGCACCGAGATCGGCGCTACAACAATGTCCTTACGGGATATTCTCGTGATGCAACTTGAGGAGCATCTGAGTGCCTATGGCGTAAGCTTTACCTTTCCAGATGCTGGCCGTGTCTCCAGTAACAAGCGTGCCTTCGAAGACATGATGGCCATGTTCCACGAGAAGTATCCGGATTACGGACTTCTCCTTGTTGTGGATGAACTTCTTGACTATTTGCGTACCCGTAAGGATCAGGAATTGATTCTTGATTTGAACTTCTTGCGCGAGATCGGGGAAGTCTGTAAAGATCTCCGTTTCAGGTTTATAGCAGGCGTTCAGGAGGCCATATTCGACAGCCCAAGATTTTCATTCGTGGCTGACAGTATCCGCCGTGTGAAGGACCGTTTTGAACAAATCCTCATAGCCCGTAAGGATGTCAAGTTCGTAGTAGCTGAACGCCTTCTTAAGAAAACAGCCGATCAGCAGGCCAAAATCCGAGAATATCTGACGCCTTTTGCCAGGTTCTACGGCCACATGAACGAGCGGATGGACGAGTATGTCCGCCTTTTCCCTGTCCACCCTGACTATATTGATACCTTTGAACGTGTGACGGCCGTAGAAAAACGCGAGGTTCTTAAGACACTATCACTGGCGATGAAGAGATTGCTTGATAAAAATGTACCTGAAGACTATCCGGGCCTTATTGCATATGATAGTTACTGGGACACCCTGAGAGCAAACCCTTCTTTCAGGGCTGTTCCTGACATCAAGGCAGTAATCGACTGCAGCCAGGTGCTCGAAGCACGTATTCAGCAGGCTTTTACCCGGCCGGCCTATAAGGACATGGCGCTCCGCATTATTCGCGCTCTATCAGTCCATCGCCTGACCACAGGAGACATTTATTCACCACTGGGTGCAACAGCAGAAGAATTGCGAGATGGCCTCTGCCTTTACCAGCCAGGCATCGAAGAACTTGGCGGCGACCCTGCTGATGACCTCCTGACACAGGTCGAGACAGTTCTTAAGGAGATTCATAAGACCGTAAGCGGCCAGTTCATCTCTTTCAATCCCGATAACCGTCAGTATTACATAGACCTTAAGAAGACAGATGATTTTGATGCCTTGATTGAAAAACGGGCCGAGAGCATGGATGACACCCAACTCGACCGGTATTATTACGAGGCACTCAAGATTGTAATGGAATGCACAGACCAGACCTATGTTACGGGCTATAAAATCTGGCAACACGAGCTTGAATGGCTGGAGCGTAAAGCTGCCAGAGGCGGATACCTTTTCTTCGGCGCCCCCAACGAACGCTCTACAGCAGTGCCGCCACGGGACTTTTATCTTTATTTCATACAGCCCCATGATGCGCCTCATTTCAAGGATGAGAAAAAAGCTGATGAGGTCTTCTTCTATCTGACCGGTGCTGACGATGCCTTTAGAAATACCCTTCGCAGTTATGCTGCATCCCTTGATCTGGCGTCCACATCTTCCGGTCATGCAAAGTCTACCTATGAATCAAAGGCATCTGGTTTTCTCCGTGAGCTTACAAAATGGCTTCAGGAACACATGATCACCGCATTTGAGGTTACCTATCAAGGGAAGACCAAGCCATTACTGGGCTGGGTAAAGGGAAAAGTCTCAGCAACTGGAGGCGCGCGGGTAAATGTGCGGGATATCGTAAATACAGCCGGGTCGGTCTGTCTGGCAACACATTTTGAGGACCAGGCACCTGATTATCCTGTTTTTTCCATACTCATTACTGGCGCCAGCAGGGCGCAGGCTGCACAGGATGCTCTGAGGGCAATTGCCGGGCAGACGAGAACAAAACAGGCAACGGCTGTTCTTGATGCCCTGGAGCTTCTTGACGGGGAACGGCTTGATCCTCACCATTCAAGGTATGCCAGGCACATACTGGATATCCTTAGGAAAAAAGGACATGGGCAGGTGGTCAATCGCTCGGAGATTATACAAGAAGTCAATGGTCTTGAATACATGGCGCCTCAGTCCCTGCGGCTTGAGCCGGAGTGGGTGGTTGTCGTTCTTGCGGGTCTTGTTTACTCTGGGGATATTGTTCTGGCCATTCCCGGACAAAAATTCGATGCCACGGCGCTTTCATTGCTTGCCGCAACATCTGTTGATGAACTAACCCAATTTAAGCATATCGAGCGCCCGAAGGAGTGGAATCTGCCCGCACTCAAGGCGCTATTTGAAACGCTGGGTCTTACACCCGGAATGGCTCAACTTATCACACAAGGAAAAGAAGAACCAGTTCAAGAACTCCAGAAGATTGTCGCTCAAAGTGTAGAGAAGCTCGTGCTTGCTCAGCAGTATTTGCAGGATGGACTGCCCTTCTGGGGCTGTAATCTTCTTGGTGAGGAGGAGGCAAGAGGATATCGCACACGTCTTGATGAAACAAAGGGCTTTGTCGAGTCTCTTCAGGCATATAACACGCCGGGCAAGTTCAAGAACTTCCGGTATGGCGTAGATGAAGTTAAATCGCAGAGCGCCGGACTGAAAGCCATCGCAGAGGTTCAGTCTCTGCATGAGCTTACCTCTGGTCAGGCCGGAGCCATAACCAATTACCTTTCGATGGCAGAGACTATGTTGCCCGTTGGCCATGAGTGGATAGAGCGCATGAACAAGGTCAAAACAGAAGTTCTGAGCGATATTTCGGACTCAAAGAAGCGAAAAGACCCTTCATTCCGCCTACAGTTGATTAGCAAACTCACTGCACTCAAGAAAGCTTATATGGATGAATACCTGAGCATTCATAAAAGGGCCCGTTTGGGCGTAAGTGATGATAAGAAAAAGGCCGCACTTATGCGCGATGAAAGGCTTGAGAGGCTCAAGAAACTTTCAACAATCGACCTTATGCCCATACAGCAACTCACTGACTTCCAGAACCGACTGGCTGGACTTAAGAGTTGCTTTGCCCTGACCGAGCAGGAACTTGAGGTGTCTCCGTTATGTCCCCACTGCTCATTTAAGCCGAATGTTGATGAGCCAAAAGCTCCTGCAGGGATAGTCCTCGACCGTCTGGATGAGGAATTAGATAGGCTCCTTTCTGACTGGACACAGACACTGCTTACGAACCTTGATGACCCTACAACCAAAGAAAACCTCGAACTGCTAAAACCAAAACCAAGGAAACTGATAGATGACTTCATGAAGAAACGCACTCTTCCGGATGACCTCAGTCATGAGTTTATAAATGCCCTGAAGGAGGTACTCTCAGGGCTTGCCAAGGTTACTATGAAGATAGAAGACCTGCGGACAGCACTGATTTCAGGCGGTTCGCCGGTTACGCCGGAGGAGATGAAGAAGCGATTTGAGGAATATCTGAATGAGCTTACCAGAGGAAAGGAACTAGGTAAGGTGAGGATAGTGCTGGAGTGAGATAAAGATGGATATAAATAAATTAAAAAGTATTCTTGAGACAGGCGAAACTCTCACTGTTGAATTCAAGAGTGACCAAAATAGCCTTCCAGACCGAGAGTTGGTTGTGGCTATTGTCGCTATGGCTAATACCGATGGGGGGGATTTGTACCTCGGCGTTGAAGACGATGGGAAGGTCACAGGTTTGCATCCGAATCACAATGATCCTGCTGGTCTCTCCGCTCTCATTTCGAACAGAACTAATCCCCCGCTATCTGTGCGAGTCGAGATATTGGAGTACGATAACAAGCAGATCGCACATATTCAAGTGCCTAAATCCAGGCAATTGGTTTCTACCTCTGAAGGATTGCTTCAGCGCCGGAGGCTGCTTGCTACTGGTAAGCCAGAGGCTGTGCCATTTTATCCACATGAATTTATCCAGCGGCAATCTGCTCTTGGTCTCGCAGACCCTTCTGCAATGCCATTGTCTTCTTTAACAGTGGATGTACTGAATCCTCTGGAGCGACAACGCCTCCGTGAGGCAATTCGACGCTATGGTGGGGATTCCACACTTCTTCCCCTGGCAGATGGGGAATTGGACGGAGCACTCGGATTGATCACCTCTGTTGAAGGCATACAGTGCCCCACATTGGCTGGATTGCTCATGATTGGGCGAGAGGATGTTTTGAGGCAATACGTTCCAGCACATGAAATAGCCTTTCAGGTGCTCGAAGGGACCGAGGTTCGATCAAACGAATTTTTTCGCAAACCATTACTCCAAACCTTTGAAGAAGTTGAGCGGCTTTTTTCAGCCCGTGTGATTGAAAAAGAGGTGCAGGTTAGCCTTTTCAGGGTACCGATTCCAAATTTTGAACGAAGAGCATTCAGGGAAGCGCTGATAAATGCTTTTGTCCACCGCGACTATTCAAGGATTGGTTGTGTCCATATCCGCATCGATGATGATGGATTAACTATTTCCAATCCCGGCGGATTTGTTGAGGGTGTTACTATGGATAACCTCCTTGTAACAGAACCACGTCCTCGCAATCCGCTCCTGGCTGATATATCCAAGAGGATTGGGCTGGCCGAGCGCACTGGTCGTGGCATTGATAGGATTTTTGAGGGTCTTCTGCGCTACGGCCGTCCAGCCCCTGATTACGGACGGTCAGATGCCACTTCTGTTGTCGTCAGAATGAGCAACGCTGAATCCGATCTGGATTTCCTTGAAATGGTGCTCCGGGAAGAACAGCGCATAGGCCGCTCCCTGCCTCTTGACAGTCTCATAATCCTGTTCCGCCTCAGGCAGGAACGCAGACTTACCATCAGTGATTTTGTTTCATCCACTCAGAAATCTGAACACGAGACCCGATCTACGCTCGAAAAATTGACTGAGGCAGGCATGATCGAGGCTCACGGCTCTGGCCGCGGTCGTACCTATACCTTAAGTGCCAGGGTTTATAGGAAAGCTGGACAAAAAGCCGGTTACGTCCGTCAGGCTGGCTTCGATCCAATCCAGCAGGAACAAATGGTGCTTACATACATCGATAAGCACAGCTCTATTAAACGTTCGGATGTAATTGAACTTTGCAGATTAAGTCCTGCTCAAGCCTATCACCTGCTAAAACGACTTGAAAAACAAGGTAAAATTTTTCAACACGGGACTAAGAGATATGCCTTCTATACACGCTAACAATAACTCTATACACAAGTTTCATAACTTCTATGCACATGTGTATAGGATGTGCATAGAAGTTTATAAATTTTAAGGTGTCTATTTAAATGTCTAAAAAGAACAAGGCAGGTACGCATACAAGACCTATATTCTCATCGGAGCAGGACGAGATGTTTGAGAAGTCCTATGAGCAGGAGCTTGAGGAGAATCGTTCTAAAAGGGTCGAATGCCTTGGAATGACCTTTGAAAACGACGAGGCACGGAGGGAGTATTTCCTTGAAAAGCTCAGAGAGAAGCTCAATGACCCTGAGTTTCGGAAAATAGAAGGATTTCCTATTGGAAAGGATGAGGATATCCTTGCCCTTTCCGACCCGCCATACTACACCGCCTGCCCGAATCCGTTCATTGCCGACTTTATCAAGCACTACGGCAAGCCCTACGACCCGAAGACAGACAACTATCGTCGGGAGCCGTTTGCGGCTGATGTGAGTGAAGGGAAGAACGATCCAATTTACAATGCACACTCCTATCATACAAAAGTACCGCACAAGGCTATCATGCGGTACATCCTGCATTACACCGAACCGGGGGATATAATCTTCGATGGGTTCTGCGGGACTGGAATGACAGGTGTGGCCGCCCAGATGTGCGGGGACAGAGCAGTGGTTGAGTCGCTTGGCTACCGGGTGGACAAAGACGGGACGATCTATCAGCAGGAGACTGACGAGAACGGGAAAACTATATGGAGACCTTTCTCGAAACTTGGTGCACGTCTGGCTGTCTTAAATGACCTTTCGCCAGCGGCAACCTTTATTGCCTACAACTACAACACGCCAGTGGATGTAAAGGCCTTTGAGCGAGAAGCAAAGTGCATTCTGAAAGAAGTAGAAGATGAGTGTGGCTGGATGTACGAAACCCTGCACACAGATGGCAAGACCAAAGGCAAGATTAACTACACGGTCTGGTCTGATGTCTTTGTCTGTCCGGAATGCACTGGAGAGGTTGTTTTCTGGAAAGCGGCTGTGGATAAAGAAGAGGGCAAGGTGCGTGATGAGTTCCATTGTCCTCATTGCAACGCTTTGCTTACTAAACGCCGCATGGACCGTGCCTGGGTGCACAAGTACGACAGTGCCCTTCGGCAGACCATTCGCCAGGCGAAGCAGATGCCAGTCTTAATCAATTATAGCGTGGACAAAAAACGTTTTGAGAAAACCCCCGATTCCTTTGATTTGGCTCTTATTAATAAGATTGAAAATAGCGACATTCCCTATTGGTTCCCGACAGACAGGATGCCGGAAGGAGATGAATCCCGCCGCAATGATGACATCGGCCTAACCCATGTCCATCATTTTTATACGAAACGCAATTTATGGGTGCTGGGAGCTATATATAAGAGATGTTTAGGGTATAAGCAATTACAACTTCTATTCAATAGCCAATTAGTCAATATTTCAAAGATGAACAGATATAGACCTGGTGTATCTTTCCCTTACAATCCATTGAGTGGAACTCTCTATGTTGCGTCACAGGTAACAGAATCTAATATATTTACAGCTTACCTAAACAAAATAATCAAACTGATAGCCGCTTATATGGAGATAAGGGGGAAGAACCCTATCGCCACATGTTCTTCAACAAAAATAAATTTTCAAGATAATTCCTGTGACTACATCTTCACTGATCCCCCCTTTGGCGGAAATCTTATGTACTCGGAGCTCAACTTCCTCTGGGAGGCATGGCTCAAGGTATTTACCAACAACAAACACGAGGCTATCGAGAACGAAACGCAAGGCAAGGGATTGGCTGAATATCAACGCTTGATGACAGAGTGTTTTAAAGAATACTTCAGGGTGTTAAAGCCTGGCAGATGGATGACAGTAGAATTTCATAATTCGAAAAATAGCGTTTGGAATTCCATTCAGGAAGCGCTACAACATGCAGGGTTTGTTATAGCCGATGTGCGCACATTAGACAAGAAACAGGGCACATTTAAACAGGTAACCAGTGGTGGGGCAGTTAAGCAGGATTTAATCATCTCTGCTTACAAACCCAATGGCGGACTGGAGGAACGCTTTAAGCTTGAGGCAGGAACGGAAAAAGGCGTCTGGGACTTCGTCCGCACGCACTTAAAGCAACTTCCTGTTTTTGTCTCTAAAGACGGCCAAGCCGAAATAATTGCCGAGCGTCAGAACTATCTCCTTTTTGATCGGATGGTTGCCTTCCATGTCCAGCGAGGAGTGACTATTCCTATCTCGGCATCAGAGTTTTATCAGGGTCTTGCCAAGCGATTCTCAGAAAGAGACGGCATGTATTTCCTACCTGAGCAGGTTGTCGAGTATGACAAGAAGCGTATGACTGTCCGGGAGGTTCTGCAGCTTCAGTTCTTCGTCACTGATGAGGCCTCAGCCATCCAGTGGCTCAAACAGCAGCTCCTCAAGAAGCCGCAGAACTTCCAAGAACTCCATCCGCAGTTTATGAAAGAGATCGGAGGCTGGCAAAAGCATGAAAGGCCACTTGAATTGTTGGAACTCCTTGAACAGAACTTTATCCGTTACGATGGTAAAGGAGATGTGCCGAGCCAGATACATAGCTATCTGTCCAGCAACTTCAAGGAGCTTAGAAAGCTCGATAAAGACGCCCCTGCCCTCAGGGCCAAGGCAAAAGACCGCTGGTATGTGCCAGACCCAAGCAAGGCCAGTGACCTTGAGAAACTCCGCGAAAGGGCGCTACTGAGAGAGTTTGAGGAATACAGGGAGTCCAAGCAAAAGAAGCTAAAGGTCTTCCGTCTTGAGGCTGTCAGGGCTGGATTCAAGAAGGCATGGCAGGAGCGCGATTACAAGACTATTATTGCAGTTGCCCAAAAAATTCCCGAAGACATCCTTCAGGAAGATCCAAAGCTTCTCATGTGGTATGACCAAGCGCTCACGCGTTCGGGGGAGGAGTAGAACTACGAATGGACACGAATCAACACGAATATCAAAAAGCACAGAATTCGGGTCTGACCAAATCATTGGTGTCCATTCGTGTGAATTCGTGGTTCTATTCTTTGGATCATCACTGCCCCTGTCAGGTCATAGAAACCCAGACTCTCTGGGGTGAGACAATCTGCCGGGTATGGCTTCCAAGCCAGGATGTTGTTATTAAAGTTCGCTCTGACAGACTAAAGCCCCTCAGCGAAGCAAATATCGGTACAAGTGATTTCATTGCCTATGTCGCGACTGCAGCCCGCATTGCAGATGCCCTGACCCATGATGTGCTTCTTGCACCTATTGAATCGTCAGTCATCCCTTTGCCTCATCAGATAAAGGCGCTCTCAAGAGCAATATCTAATGACAGAATTCGATATCTTTTGGCTGACGAGGTTGGACTTGGCAAAACTATCGAGGCCGGCCTAATCATGAGGGAGCTTAAGCTCCGGGGACAAGTAAAGAGGACCCTGGTAATAGCGCCCAAGGGACTGGTTATACAATGGGTTGCTGAGATGCGCACTCATTTCGGAGAGGAATTCTCGCTTCTTATACCAAGCGACATCCCAGCTTACCGCCGAATCTCAAGAGAAGAAAACATCTGGCGAAGCCGCAACCAGATTGTCTGCCCTCTGGACTCAGTTAAACCTATTGATAATCGTCGAGGGTGGTCAAAAGACCAGGTTGCCGAATACAACAGAGAACGTTTTGAAGACCTGATATCGGCTGGTTGGGATATGGTTATTGTGGATGAGGCTCACCGTCTTGGCGGCAGCACCGATCAGGTAGCCCGTTATAAACTCGGGCAGGCACTGGCTGAGGCCTCTCCATATCTCCTGTTGCTTTCAGCCACGCCTCATCAGGGTAAAACCGACGCCTTCCACCGCCTGATGTCCTTGATTGACCCCGATGCCTTTCCTGATGTTTATAGCATTACAAAGGAGCGAGTCCATCCTTATGTTATCAGAAGCGAAAAGCGCCGGGCAATTACGGCAGAGGGGAAACCACTGTTTAAACCAAGGCTCACCCAGCTTATTCCCGTATCGTGGGAAGATCGCCATAAAGAACAGAAGCTTTTATATGATGCTGTAACAGATTACGTCCGCGAAGGTTATAATCAGGCAATGCGTGAGAAGAAGAGTTACATTGGTTTTCTTCTTATACTTATGCAACGCCTTGTAACTTCAAGCACTCAGGCAATACGCACGACACTTGAAAGACGGCTTGAGGCGCTCGCACTTCCCGAGGAACAGCTTGCGCTTTTTTCTATGTCTGAAGAAGATTGGGGCGAACTCGATGGACAGGAACAGATTGAGACACTTCTCAGGACTCGGCTTAAAGCCCTTAAGAACGAACGGGCCGAGGTTAAGCTCCTCCTGCAGGCTGCCAAAGGTTGTGAAGAAACGGGCCCTGATGCCAAGGCCGAAGCACTCCTTGAATGGATTTACCGGCTTCAACAGGAAGAAGGCGACCCTGAACTCAAGGTGCTGGTATTTACTGAATTTGTTCCCACGCAGGAGATGCTCAAGAAGTTTCTGACTGAACGCGGCTTTAATGTGGCCTGCCTGAATGGCTCTATGGACATGGAAGAAAGGCTGAGGGCACAGGAGACCTTTGCCAGAGAGGCACGCATATTGATTTCAACAGATGCAGGTGGAGAGGGTTTGAACCTTCAATTTTGTCATGCCGTTATAAACTATGATATCCCATGGAATCCGATGCGTCTTGAACAACGTATTGGCAGGGTGGACAGAATAGGTCAGGAGCACACAGTTCGTGCGGTAAACTTTGTTCTTCAGGATACTGTAGAACACCGGGTACGCGAGGTGCTTGAAGAAAAACTTACCGTGATTTTAAGGGAATTTGGAATAGATAAAACCGGAGATGTCCTCGACTCGGCCCAGGCCGGTAAAATTTTCGATGACCTATATATTGAAGCCATGCTTCATCCGGAAGCCATAGATGCCACAGTAGATAAAATTGTTGACCAGATACATGAGCAAGTCAAGGAGGCTAAACAATATAGGTCGGTTCTTCAATCTTCTGAAGACCTTGATCCGGGCGCAACTCAAAAACTGATGTCTCACCCGCTTCCATGCTGGGTGGAACGCATGACTATTAGCTATCTCAGAACTTATGGCGGCAAAGCAGAAAAGCACGGTCAAGTATGGAATCTCTTATGGCCGGATGGCACTACCAATTCAAAAGTGGTTTTTACTGGAAAAGACGCGGAAAAGATACCAACCGCACAACACCTGACACTGGAAAACCCAAAGATTCGAGGTCTGGTTATGCGTCTTCCCCGTTTTGCACCGGGACAGCCTGTACCGCTCATTAAGTTGCAAGAGCTTCCTTCTGAAGTGAGGGGGGTCTGGTCGTTATGGCGTATTAGCATCCATGGAGAAGACTGGAACAGGCACTGTATTATGCCGTTATTTCTCCACGATGACGGTCGTAGCCTATTGCCTACAGCGCGACATGTATGGGAGCAACTGCTCATGATTAATCCAGATATTCGAGGTTATCTTAACGGTGAAGATGCCAGCCTTGCTTTTTTGAGGGCATCTGAAGCGGCGGAAGTTCACGGAAAACATCTCTATGAGGAACTTCTCCAAAGGCATAGGGATAGACTTGCTAAGGAACGAGAGAAAGGAGAGTATGCCTTTGCCGCCCGCAAACGCGCTATTGAACGGATAGGTTTGCCTGCTGTGAGAACTCACAGGCTTGCTCAACTTGAAAAGGAAGTGCGTGATTGGAAGGACAGGATTGAAGCAAAATCTAAGGTCAGTCCTGAGATGGTTCCTTTACTTCTGTTGAGGATAGATGGGAGTGGTACAAATGGATAGCTGGCGAGATCAGATTCTTAAAGAATTTACACCGCAGGTGGCTCGTCTGACACTGGTAGCCGACCCTGATGGGCTTCTTCTTGAGGAGGGAATCCTCCAGGGTATACGAGAAAGAGGTTTTGAATTGATACCTTTCGAGGACCATGTTGCCTTCAGGTTTGCTTATGAGTCCAAATTCAGGTCGCGCTGGGACCGTGGCGAACATACCGACCTTGTAGTAGTCTTAAGATCCGAATCTAATAGTCTTAATCATCTGCCCTATGACCTTCTTGAAGCAGGACGTAAACTATTCTTTTCCATTGGGGAATTATTCCCGAATCTGAGTTATCCTGTAGTTGTTGCACTGGACAGGAGCGACTTCGACGCACTATATCGAGCACAGGTTATGCACAACCCAGGCATTTTGGGTGACAACGCTACAAAAGAATTTGTACTGCGGCATGTCTTTGAAATTGCTCCGGAACTGATAAAGCAGTCCTCAGATTTGCTCCGTGTTTTGCTCAGGCGTCATTACAGAGGCTTGAGCATTCCTGCTATTCTGGATGAAAGATTTATACAGATTCTTCGGCAAAATGACTTATTTAAAGATTGGCCATTAGAGAAAATCATCCCTGATAAAGACGCATTTTTGGCTTTTTTGCAGGAAAGATGGCCTGCGTTTCTTAACAGAATGGCTGCACAATGTGTAGAAGTTGTAAGGGAGGAAGAATCCGCCTTTGACCTCAAATATAGCGGGCCATCAGACCTTCCTTTTGAGCATGATGATGTTCGTGTCTATATAGACAATCTCTTTCTCGAGGGATTGCTACAAACAGTGCCTCATAAACAATCTGATGCCTTTTCCAACGAGTGGTTCACAGTTGGAATTCGTACAGACCCTGAAAGGGACCGTTTGCAGAGGTTGGAAGGATTGCTACATTCTGTGAAAACAACCATACCTTCATCCGATGTCAGACATACTGAATGGCTACTCTTTGCCTATCGATGGGCAGAGTTCATAGTTTTGTCGATTGAATCTGGTCTCAGCGTGACAGTCGAAATTAAATACCAAATAGAAGAACTCCGTAACAGAGTTGATACTGCTTTTCTGTCATGGATTAAAAATCGCTATGCCGGATTGCATAATCAACCCGCAGTGCCTCCTGTAATGCTTCACCATGTACCTCGAGCTTTATCAAGAAATATAGGGCAAGGCAAAATTGCTTTTCTCGTGGTAGACGGGTTAGCTCTTGACCAATGGATAGTAATGCGAAATGTCCTTCATAAACAGTGTCCAACCACAAGATTCCATGATAGAGCCATTTTCGCATGGATGCCGACAATCACATCTGTA
The DNA here is from genome assembly GCA_937960465.1 of uncultured bacterium. Classification (GTDB taxonomy): domain Bacteria; phylum Nitrospirota; class Thermodesulfovibrionia; order Thermodesulfovibrionales; family Dissulfurispiraceae; genus Dissulfurispira. Next base: position 17,421 of record CALGPO010000109.1, on the reverse strand, counting down.
TCCAGACAGGCTGCTTTTGCCGGAAAACCTCCACTCTATTTCCCTGTAAGTATTCAGCATACAGGCAAGGAAGAAGCCTATTGGACCCAGTTCTGGCTTGCCCATGGATTAACCCATCAAGAGGTATCATATATAAGGGGGATTGATGACGGCAGTCTTGATAGCGTAAAGGAGATCATTTCTCACCCTAAGGTACGTGTAATAGGGCTAATAGTTGATAAGGTGGATAAGATTATGCACGGTATGGAACTGGGATTACCTGGAATGCATAATCAAATACGACAGTGGACTGAGCAAGGATTTATGGCTCAACTCTTTGATCTCTTAATAGAGAACGATTTTCAGATTTTCTTGACCTCAGACCATGGGAATATCGAAGCAAAGGGATATGGCTGCCCTTCAGAAGGCGTTATTGCAGAGATGCGGGGTCAGCGCGTTCGGATATATACTGATAAGCTTTTAAGATCACGAGTAAAAGATAAATTCCCTGATGCAGTTGAGTGGCCGTCTGTTGGATTGCCTGATGATTTTTTACCTCTCTTAGCGCCTAATAGAATGGCATTTATAAAAGAGGAAGACAAAATCGTTGGACATGGTGGAATATCCATTGAAGAGTTGATAGTTCCTTTTGTTAATATTTTAAGGAAATGAAGATGAGAAACAGAATTGTCGGTTTTGATAGAGAACTAAAACTAAAGTGGCTTGATACAACGGCTGATCTTGTTGTGCAAGGCTTGGGGGAGAAAGATATTCTTGAAAGATTGAAAGTGCTTTTAGATGGGGAGTTGACTGATAATAATTCGGTAAGGAGTGCAAAGGGGAAGACTATAACGGTTTTACTTCACATCTGGGTTAAGGTTCCTGATATTGTCAAACCTTTAAGGGATGATGCTATCAAGTTAATCCATCAACCTGATTCAAATCGGTTGATTCTGCACTGGGGATTGTGCCTTGCCACCTATCCTTTTTTTGCATTTGTCGTTGAAACAATTGGAAGGCTTGCTAAGTTGCAAGGTACATTCTCTCCAATACATGTTCAAAGGCGGGCAAGAGAACAGTATGGGGAGCGTGAAACAGTCTCCCGTGCAGTTAATCGCATAATTCAAAGTCTTATAGATTGGGGGGTAATCAGGGAAACAGGTGAGAAGCGTATCTTCGAGATTGAGAAGCCAGTGCTTATAAAAAATAATTCTTATAAAAGATGGTTGATTGAGGCGGTTTTAATCTCAAGTGGCAACAACTCGGCGCCTCTCAAAACTCTGTTTAACAGTCCATCTCTTTTCCCGTTTGATATCGTGCAGGCAAATTCAAAGGTGGTCGAAGAATCCAAAAGACTTGAGCTCTTTCTTCACGGGCTTAATGAAGAGATGGTTACCCTTAGAAGAGGTAGAAAATCGGCGTAACTACAACCCTAACCCCAAAAGGCAGCTTTATTTTACAGACCCATCACAGTTGCTAAATGAGTGAGTTTTACGCTTTAAGCTCAATTATCCTTATTACTCTTGCGTAATTGTTACTCTCAAGGTCTTCAAAAGGAGCAAAAAGGACTTTGTCGCCGTGTCGTAATTCGATTTTTGTTCTTACTAACTCGTGGCCGTCGATATTGTAGATATTGTCATCTTTAAGGGATTTTATTCTGCCGGTTTTTGAATCAAAGTCAAACTCAATAACTATCCCTTCTTCTTTGATATAGATGTCATCCCAGACATCCTCACGTTCTTTATGTTTAAAGGAAACTATAGGTTGGTCTTTTTTATTTTTGTCTTTTTTCATCTTTTTCGGCGGCGGGACATGGTCTGAACCCGCTGTCCTGCAACTGTCCTGTTAGTGCCCTGTTTAAACAATTCAGGCTATCAGAATTTATTATCCTGATAGCCTTTAAGCTATTGGTATTCAAGCATTTTCTTTTGGTGGCGGGGAGAGGATTTGAACCTCTGACCTTCGGGTTATGAGCCCGACGAGCTACCAGACTGCTCCACCCCGCTGATTGTTAGCTTACCTGAATAGTCTGAATGTTGTCAACTTGAGTTGCAAATTCCTGTCTTCCAATGCTATCTTATTGAGTTTTTTAAAGGAGCTGTATGGATATAGTTCTTGCCACGAGGAACAAGAAAAAGGTCGAGGAGATGAGCAGGATCCTCTGTGAAATGGACATAAACATAGTGACCATGGATGATTTCCCTTCTTGCCCGGAGGTGGAAGAAGACATGGACACCTTTGAAGGGAATGCAGTTAAAAAGGCATTGGCAATAACAAAATGCACAAATAAAATTGCTGTAGCAGATGATTCCGGGCTTGAGGTTTATGCCCTTAAGGGTGCACCAGGGGTTATGTCTGCAAGGTATGCAGGTGAAAATGCCGATGATGTTGCTAACATCGAAAAGCTCCTTAGCGAGATGAAGGATATACCCGACGAGCAGAGAGGGGCAAGGTTTGTCTGTTGTATTGCCATTGCTTATCCAAACGGCAAGACAGAGACATTCTTTGGTTTTGCAGAGGGCAAAATAGGCAGAGAGCCGAGTGGAAGGATGGGTTTCGGATATGATCCTATTTTTTATCCCACAGGCTATAATAAAACCTTTGCCGAAATGTTGCCCGAAGAAAAAGATGCCTTAAGCCACAGGGGGAAGGCCCTTGAGAGGTTCAAGGAATACATGAAGGCTCATTATTCTGAATATAAGGAAATTTAATGTAATGATTATAATTTTAAACTTGAATTAAATCGCTTCTTTGATTAAGTTATATCGTTTTTTAAAATTTCTTCAATTGGAGGTTCTTCATGAGATTGGTTCTTCTTGGCGCTCCTGGAGCCGGAAAGGGCACGCAGGCAAAAATACTCGTTGAAAAATATGGCATTCCACAGATTTCCACAGGCGATCTCTTAAGGGCAGCAGTAGCTGCTGGAACAGCCCTCGGAAAAGAGGCAAAGTCCTATATGGATAAGGGGGAGCTTGTCCCCGACAGTGTTGTTCTCGGCATGGTAGAAGAGAGGCTCAAGCAGGACGACTGCAAAAAAGGCTATATCCTTGATGGCTTTCCGAGAAATACACAGCAGGCAGAGGCACTGGACAAGATGCTTTCATCCTTGAATATGTCATTAACCGCTGCGCTCAGCGTGGATGTCCCTTTCGAGGATCTGATGAAGAGGCTCACAGGAAGAAGGACATGCAAGGCTTGCGGCCAGATGTACAATGTCTATTTCAACCCGCCAAAAAAAGAAGGTATATGCGATAAGTGCGGAGGCGAACTCTTCCAGAGGGATGATGACAAAGAAGAGACCATAAAGAAAAGGCTTGAGGTCTATAACGCACAGACAGCACCACTCATCGATTACTATGCCAAGAAAGGCATATTGAAATCAGTCTCAGGCACAGGCAGCATTGACGACATATTTAAAAAGGTCTGCGAAGTATTAGGCCTTTAATAGAGTATTCAAGCTCGGTCTTGAAATATAAAAACCAAACAGGAGGATTAACATGGCTTTAGTAAATCCACATGGAAAACAAAAGAAATTAATTCCGCTCTTACTGACAGGTGCTGCCCTCGAAGAAGAGAAGAAAAAAGCTAAGACTCTCACTCAGGTCAGGATTACATCGAGAGAGGTAGGAGATCTGATAATGATGGGTATTGGCGGATTTACCCCTCTTACCGGATTTATGGGACATGACGACTGGAAGGGCGTATGCGCCGAGTACAAAATGGCAGACGGTACATTCTGGCCAATTCCCATAACAGTATCAACAACAGAAGGACAGGCAGATAGCATAAAGAATAATGAAGAGGTTGCCCTTGTTTCAGAGGAAACAGGCGAGATAATGGCAACCATGAAGGTTACAGAGAAATACAAGATCGATAAAGAGTATGAATGCAAACAGGTATTCAGGACCACCGACATGGAGCATCCCGGTGTTGTCATGGTCATGAAGCAGGCTGATATAAACCTTGCAGGACCTGTAAAAGTCCTCAGCGAAGGCACATTTCCGAAGGAATATCCCGGAATCTATCTCAGGCCGGCAGAGTCAAGAAAGATATTCGAGGAAAAGGGCTGGAGTACTGTAGCAGCATTTCAGACAAGAAACCCTATGCACCGCTCCCACGAATATCTTACAAAGGTTGCAATTGAGACCTGCGATGGCGTATTTATCCACATGCTTTTAGGAAAGTTAAAACCCGGAGATATTCCTGCAGATGTAAGGCAGAGGGCTATTGATACCCTTATTGAGCATTATTATGTGAAGGATACAATAACAGTCGGCGGCTATCCCCTTGATATGAGGTATGCAGGTCCGAGAGAAGCCCTGCTCCATGCACTCTTCAGGCAGAACTACGGCTGCAGCCATCTCATAGTTGGAAGAGACCACGCAGGCGTGGGCGAATATTATGGTCCATTCGATGCACAAAAGATATTCGATGAGATTCCAGCAGACGCTCTTGAGACAAAGCCGCTCAAAATAGACTGGACATTCTACTGCCATAAGTGCGACGGAATGGCATCCATGAGGACATGCCCCCACGGAAAAGAGGACAGATTGATTCTCAGCGGGACAAAACTCAGAAAGATGCTCTCAGAGGGTGAAGAGGTTCCAGACCACTTCAGCAGGCCCGAGGTCCTCAAGATATTAAGGGAATACTACGAAGGATTGACAGAGAAAGTGGAGGTCAAACTCCATAAATTTGCAGAAGGCGCATAAATAATTAAGGATAAGGTAAAGGTAAAGAAATCTTAATCTTTACCTTTACCTGTTTTGATGAAAGGGGGTGTGAATTAGGGCAATAATAGATGGGGTGCCATTTTCAGGGCATCAGAATGTGATGCTTAATAAAAAACCGAAGGAGGTTGGATTATGCCGAGTTTTGTAATTACGGAAAAATGTGATGGGTGTAAGGCACAGGACAAGACTGCTTGTCAGTATATTTGTCCTCACGATCTCATGACCCTTGACAGGGAAAAGATGAAGGCATACAATCAGGAGCCCGAGCAGTGCTGGGAGTGCTACAACTGTGTAAAGATATGCCCCCAGCAGGCAATTGAGGTAAGGGGATATGCCGATTACATTCCTCTTGGAGGGAATGTTCTTCCAATGAGGGGAACCGATTCAATCATGTGGACAATTAAGTTCAGGAATGGAGCGCTTAAGAGATTTAAGTTCCCTATAAGGTTGACAGCAGAAGGATCTGTTGATCCTTATGCCGGGCAGCCTCAAGCTGACTACTCAAAAATAAAACAGCCCGGCTACTTTAACTATGAAGCTAAAAAGGCATAAGGAAAGGAGGGAAAAGATATGGAAAAAGAAACCTGTACATTTTCGTATTGTGCAAGGCCCGAGGTAGTAGAGCATGAAACAGACTTTTTGATTATCGGCGGCGGTATGGTTGGATGCGGTGCTGCCTATGAGGCAACAGCATGGGCAAATCCTAAAAAGTTGAGGATTACGCTTGTTGACAAGGCTGCTACAGACAGAAGTGGCGCTGTTGCAATGGGACTTTCTGCTATCAATACCTATATGGGCGGCAATAAAATAGAAGACTATGTTGACTATGTAAGAAAGGACTTAATGGGTATAATCCGTGAGGACCTCGTTTTTGACCTTGGAAGGCATGTGGATGACTCTGTTCATAAGTTTGAGGAATGGGGACTCCCTATATGGAAAAAGGGCGATGACGGATTCTCGCTCGATGGTTTTCAGGCAAAGGATGCAGGGAAGCCAATGCTCAAGGATTGCAAAGACGATGCCGAAAGGGAAAGTGTTGTTGTCAGGTCAGGTAAGTGGCAGATAATGATCAACGGCGAGTCCTATAAGGTCATCGTTGCAGAGGCTGCAAAGAAGGCACTTCAGGCAAACAGAGAGGCAACTGGCGTTGCACAGAATCACTTTGAGAGGGTATTTATAACAAGGCTGCTCCTCGATGCAAATAAGCCTAATACAATAGCCGGCGCTATTGGCTTTAGCACAAGGGAGAATAAGGTATATATTTTCAAGGCAAAGGCGATGCTCCTTGCTCCGGGCGGTTGTGTTAATGTATTCAGGCCTCGCTCTGTCGGTGAGGGAATGGGAAGGACATGGTTCCCTGTCTGGAACTCTGGCTCAGGATACGCAATGGGCGCTCAGGTTGGCGCAGAGCTTGTTCAGATGGAAAACAGATTCGTCCCTGCAAGATTTAAGGATGGATATGGCCCTGTCGGCGCATGGTTTTTGTTCTTCAAGGCAAAGGCAACGGATTCATTCAAGGATGATTACTGCGCAAATCCCGAGTATGTTGCTGAGGCAAAGAAGAAATACGGCAAGTATGTCGATGCTATGGGAACAACCATAAGAAACCATCTCATGATGGAGGCAATGATTCGAGGCAGAGGTCCTATCATGATGTGGACGAATGAGGCAATGGATGCTATCAGCAAGACCTTTAAAGAGAAACTCGGCGAGAAAGAAGGTGCAAAGAAGGTAAAGCATCTTGAAGCAGAGGCATGGGAAGACTTTCTCGACATGACAATCGGTCAGGCAGGAATGTGGGCAGCAAACAATATTGAGCCTGATAAGGTCCCATCAGAGATTATTCCTTCAGAGCCTTACTTCCTCGGCTCACATGCTGGATGCGCAGGCTTCTGGGTTAGCGGTCCTGGCGATATTCCAGGTGCACCAGCAGAATGGTTCTGGGGCTATAATAGGATGTCAACAGTTAATGGCCTCTTTATGGCAGGTGACACATGTGGCGCATCAGGACATAAATTCTCATCCGGCTCTCATGCAGAGGGAAGGATTGTGGGCAAATCTGCGATTGCATACATCCTTGACCACATGGATTTCAAGCCAACTATAAAAGAAAATATTGACGATCTTGTTAGCGAGATATATCTGCCGTTTGAGGTCTATGAGAAATACAAGGTCTATACCACATCTCCAAATCACATAAGCGTAAATCCGCATTTCATAAAGCCTGACCAGTATCAGAAGAGGCTTATGAAGATATCGGATGAATATTTCGGTGGTGTAGGAACATGGTTTAAGACATCTGCTACAATGATTCAGGAAGGTCTGAGAAGGCTTCAACTCCTTAAGGAGGATACCAGCAGGCTTGCAGCATCCAATCTCCATGAACTCCTCAGGTGCTGGGAGAACTACCACAGGGTTATCACTGCTGAGGCACATGCAAGGTCAATACTCTTTAGAGAAGAGTCCAGATACCCTGGATACTACTACAGGGCGGACAAAGACTTTATTGATGACGACAACTGGAAGGTCTTCACAATTGCAAAATACGATGCTGAAAAGGATGAGTGGACACTCTCCAAGAGGCCGTATGTCCAGTTGTTCGGCAAATAGTTAATATTTCATAGGGGAGGGCAAAGCCCTCCCCTCCCTCTATATTTTGCAATTAGTTATTAGTGGTAAGTAGTGATAGTCTATGCAAAAGGTCAAAGGCAAATAGAGCAGTAAAGCAGCAGAGCAGTAGAGGATTTAAAACTATTGCCCGGTTGCTCTACTGAGCTACTTAGCTCTTTAAGGAGGATGAAAATGGCAGAAAGCAATACAGTGGTCATTATTGGAGGCGGTTTTAGCGGGCTTACAGCAGCAGTAGAGGCTGCTGAGGCTGAAAAGGATGTTATTGTCATTGAGAAAAACCCATATCTTGGGGGTAGGGTTGCGCAGTTGAATAAATATTTCTGGAAACTCTGTCCTCCGACGTGTGGGCTTGAAATCCAGTTCAAGAGAATAAAAAATAATGCGGGGGTTAAAATTTACACCCTTGCAGAAGTGCAGGATATAAAGGGTGAAGAGGGAAACTTCGATGTGTCCGTAAAAGTAAATCCGAGATATGTGAATGAAAAGTGTGTTGCCTGTGATGCCTGCGCTCAGGCATGCCCTTCATACAGAGACAATACCTTCAATTTCGGAATGGACAAGACAAAGGCTGCATATCTGCCATTTAATCAGGCATTTCCGATGCAGTATGTAATTGACAGAAATTCATGCGCACCAAACTGTAAGGCATGTGCGGATGCCTGCAAGTATAATGCAATAGACCTGAGCATGAAGCCAGAGACGATAAATATAAAGGCAGGCGCAGTCATAATGGCAATGGGATGGAATCCTTATGATGCCAGCAAGATTGACAATCTCAGCTTTGGAAAGGTTCAGAATGTTATTACAAACATGATGATGGAAAGACTTTCGGCGCCCAACGGCCCAACCCAAGGCAAGATTATAAGACCCTCTGACGGAAAAGAGGTTAAAAACATAGCATTTGTCCAGTGTGCTGGAAGCAGGGATGAAAACCACCTGCCTTTTTGTTCATATATATGTTGTCTTGCGTCACTGAAACAGGCGATGTATGTAAGGGAGCAATATCCTGATTCAAAGGTCCGGATATTTTATATAGATTTAAGGACGCCCGGTCTTTACGAGCATAGATTTCTGAAGAAGGCAATGGATGATCCGGATATAACCCTTACGAAGGGTAAGGTAGCGGGGATAAACGAAGACCCTGAGACAAAGGATGTTATCGTTGAGGTCGAGGATATATTCAGCGGTAGCAAGACAAAGCTGAAGTTTGATATGGTTGTTCTTGCTACAGGAATGGAGCCTGCAACAAAGACATTCCAGACAATAAAAAATGTTTCATATACATCTGACGGCTTTGTTGATACCGGTGCGAAAAAAGGAATATATCCTGTCGGAACACTGAAAAATCCCGTTGATGTGGTAAGATCAGCGCAGGATGCCACAAGCGCTGTTATCAAAGGTATTCAGAGTCTGAGGAGGATATAGAAAATGGAAAAGAAATACGGTGTATATATATGCAAAGGTTGTGGGATAGGCGAGGGTGTAAATATTGAAAAGCTTGCCAATAATGTCAAGGGCATGGTTTGTAAGACGCATGATATCCTTTGCAGCCCCGAAGGAATAAACCTTATCAAAGAGGATATGAAGAATGAGGGAGTCAATGCCATTACTATAGCTGCATGTTCTCCGAGGGTTAAGACCGAGGAGTTTGACTTTCCGGGTGCCCTGATAGAGAGGGTTAATCTGAGAGAGTTTGTAGTGTGGAGCCATGAGCCTAATAATGAAGAGACACAATCGCTTGCAGAAGATTACCTTCTGATGGGTATCGAAAAGATCAAAAAGGGTGACCTTCCAGAGCCGAATATCCTTCAGGATTTAAGCAGCACAATACTTGTAATTGGCGGCGGGGTATCAGGCATGAATGCTGCAATTGAGGCAGCAAATGCAGGGTATAAGGTTGTCCTTGTCGAGAAAGAAGCTCAGCTTGGTGGCTTTGCAAACAGGCTTTATAAGAAAATCCCTACAGGCGAATATTTTAATAAACCTCTTATTGTTGATACAGACATAGATAAGCTGATTAAAGAGGTTGAGAGCCATCCTGATATAAAGGTCTACAAGTCTTCAAAGATCGAAAAGACAGAAGGGCAGCCGGGTCTGTATGATGTAACTGTTTCAACAAACGGCGGTTCGGAAACAATAAAAATCGGTGCTATTGTCCTTGCAACCGGATGGAAGCCATATGATGCAACAAAGCTTGATTACCTTGGTTATGGGAAATCTCAAAATGTTGTTACAAACATCGAATTTGAAGAGATTGCTAAGAAAGGTAATGGTAAAATTCTTAGACCTTCGGACGGCAAGGAGGCAAAAAAGGTTGCTTTTATCCAGTGTGCTGGCCAGAGGGACCAGAATCATCTTCCATACTGCTCTTCTATGTGCTGTGCAACATCTTTAAAACAGGCAAGATATGTTAGACAAAACAATAAAGATGCAGTAGCAATGGTGCTTTATAAAGACATCAGAACTCCCGGAAGGCTCGAGCTTTATTATAAAGAGGCGCAGAATGACCCGGGCGTTATGCTTACAAAGGCAGAGATAAAGGGCGTTTCCGATGCAGGGAACGGGAATCTTTTTATAGAAGCAGAAAATACACTTCTTGGAGAGAAGATAAAGCTTGAGGCTGATATGGTTGTCCTTGCAGCAGGCATGATTCCCACAACGAGAGAGCCACAGGAATACCTTGATGGATTGACTCTTGCCGGAACAAAAGGAGATGAGGCAAAGGCGAAATATATAGAGGAAACACCAAAGCCCGAGTTTATTCTTAATCTCTCATACAGGCAGGGTCCTGAAATCCCATCGCTTGAAGGCGCATACGGATTTGCTGATTCAAACTTCATCTGTTTCCCTTACGAAACGAGAAGGACAGGCATATATGCAGCAGGCGGAGTAAGGCGGCCCATGGATATGTCAGAGGCGCAGGATGACGCAGCCGGCGCAGCATTTAAAGCAATTCAATGCATTGACCATGTCTCAAGGGGTGTTGCTGTGCATCCGAGGGCATGGGATATTACATTCCCGGATCCGCTTCTTATAAGATGTACTTCCTGTAAGAGATGTACAGAGGAATGTCCATTCGGAGCTATAGATGAGGATGAAAAGGGCACTCCATTTTACAAAATCAACCGCTGCAGGCGATGTGGCACATGCATGGGCGCATGTCCTGAAAGGATTGTTTCTTTTAAGGATTACAGTGTTGACATCATCGGTTCAATGATTAAGACCATTGAATCGCCTGATGAAGAGACTATAAGGATAATCGCCCTTGTATGCGAAAATGACGCATATCCTGCGCTTGATACCGCGGCGCTGCAGCGTAAAAAGATAGACCCGGCAGTAAGGTTTATCCCGCTTAGATGTCTTGGCGGTATGAATCTGGTATGGATTGCCGATGCTCTATCAAGAGGGCTTGATGGTGTTTTGCTTTTGGGATGCAAATTTGGAGAAAACTATCAATGTCATTTTGTCAAGGGTAGCGAGCTTGCAAACTACAGATTCGGCAAGGTTGGGGAGACACTCAATAAACTGCAGCTTGAGGCCGAAAGGGTTCAGTTGATGCAGGTAGCCATTGCAGAATACGATAAGCTGCCGGATATGATAAACGAGTATGTAGAAAGGGTAAAAGAGATAGGACCAAATCCATTTAAAGGATTTTAGTTTAAAAACAAATTAAGCGGTTTAAACCGTTAAAACAGTATTTAATGATAGGGAGGAAATATAGATGGCAGAACAGGTAATAAGTCCAGATCTGAAGTTTGTTGAAGATGTAATTGCCTCTGGCGGAGGCGATTTAAAAAAATGCTATCAATGCGCTACCTGCACTGTTGTTTGCAATGTAACACCTGACAATAAACCATTTCCAAGAAAAGAGATGATATACGCTCAATGGGGAATTAAAGACAAGCTCATAAGCAATCCAGACATCTGGCTTTGCCATCAGTGCAGCGATTGCACAGCTTATTGTCCGAGGGGAGCAAAGCCAGGAGAGGTACTCGGTGCGGTGAGGAAGCTTGCAATCCAGCATTATTCGCCTACTCCCCTTTCTAAGATGGTGGGTGACCCGAAGTATCTCCTGATACTCTTTGCTATACCTGTATTGTTATTCCTCTCTTATATAGTACCAAAAGGCTATCTCGATTTTTCTGCTATTCCGCGAGGTGAAGACGGTGGCATAGTATATTCCAAATTTATGCCTGTATTCCCGCAGATAGATGTAACCTTTGGGGCTGCTGCATTTTTTGCCGTGGTCTGTTTTGTGCTTGGCATAAAGAGATACTGGACGGACATGAATAAAGGAGTAAGTGCTCAGGGCAATATAGCAGACAGCATAAAAGCGACAATTAGCGAGATACTTGCCCATAAAAGATTTGAAAAGTGCAATGTAACAAAGGATAGAAAGACTGCACACCTTTTGGTATTCTATGCATTTATCGGGCTTGCTATAACGACAACCTTGGCAATTGTATATCTTTACGGATTCCATTACGAATCCCCATATCCTTTATATGACCCTCTTAAGCTAATTGGAAATATAAGCGCTCTTGCCCTGCTTTATGGAATAACCTCTGTTACAGGTAACAGACTGAAGAATGCAGAGAAGGCAGGCAAAGGCAGTTACTTTGACTGGCTTTTTATCACAGTGATATATGCAATTGTGGTCACAGGCATACTTTCTGAACTTTTAAGGCTTGCTAATATAGCACTACTTGCATATCCTATATATTTTGCGCATCTGGTATTTGTCTTCTTTCTGTTTGCATACGCACCATTCTCAAAGATGGCGCATATGGTTTACAGGGCGACAGCCATAGTATTTGCAAAACATACAGGAAGAGACAAGTAGAATTAAAATATGGCAATATCAAGAGGTTTATAAAACCCGCATGACCTTTGGTCATAAAAGGGGGATAAAAAAGTAGAGGTATTTTTAGATGAAATTTATGAAGGTGAAAGACATATTAAAAGACAAAGGACTGGAAGTCATTGCAGTTGACAGTAGTTCTATGGTTGACACTGCAGTCAAGAAAATGGCAGAGAGGAACATAGGTGCCCTGCTGATTTTTGAAGAAGGAAGTCTTGCGGGAATGTTTACCGAGAGGGATGTCATAAAGGCATGGGTTCAAAATCCATCTTTTGACAAGGTGCAACTTAAAGACGTTATGACCAAGAATCTTTATGTAATTGGGCCGGAGCATGATCTTGAAGAAGTTATGTCAATAATGACAAATGAAAAAATAAGACATCTACCAGTTATTGACAACGGCAAGGTCGTAGGGCTTATTTCAATAAGAGATGTTGTCAAATATCATGTAAGCAATTTGAAGGCTGAGGTTCATTATCTCAAAGACTATATCTTGAATCAGTAAATTTAAACAGCCTCAAACATTAAATACTGGGAGGTGGTAAGGAAACAGATTTCAGATGGTTGGCTCAGGGCATTATGTCCTGAAAAGAATAATTCAATAAAAAATTTTATAAGGAGGAAAAAGGAAAGATGAGTACAATTATTCTGTTTGCCCTTGTATGCGGATTAGCAGGCGTGGCTTATGCCCTCATGACCGCGGCATGGGTATCGAAGCAGGATGCAGGAAGCGAACGCATGCAGCAGATCTCGAATGCGGTCAAAGAAGGCGCTTATGCCTTCCTTGCACGTGAGTACAAGACCGTAGCGGGTGTTGCAGTTGTCCTGGTGGTTCTGCTCGCAGCATTTTTAGGGATTTGGACTGCAATAGGATTTATTATCGGAACGGTGGGATCGGCATTTGCGGGTTTTGTTGGCATGTGGGTTACTGTGCGCGCAAATGTCCGCACAACACAGGCTGCTTCAAAAGGCTTGCAGAATGCCCTTACCCTTTCTTTTAAGGGTGGCTCTGTTACAGGACTTATGGTTGTCGGGCTGGGAATTATCGGAATTGCAGGTTATTATTTTATAGCTAAACAGGCCGCATCCACAGAAGAAGCATTCCATGCACTGGTAGGCCTCGGTTTCGGTTGCTCCCTTATGTCCGTGTTCGCACGTATCGCCGGTGGTATTTACACAAAGGCTGCTGACGTGGGAGCCGACCTTGTCGGAAAGGTTGAGGCAGGAATTCCTGAAGACGACCCGAGAAACCCGGCGGTTATCGCGGATAACGTGGGCGATAATGTCGGCGACTGCGCAGGCATGGCTGCTGACCTATATGAAACCTATACAGTTACGTTGGTTGCAGCAATGCTACTCGCAAAGACGATATTCGGAGCCGAAAGCCCATGGGTTGAGTTCCCGCTTCTTTTAGGAGGCGTTTCGATTATTGCTTCTATCATCGGCACATATTTTGTAAAACTCGGTGCTAGTAACTATATTATGGGTGCCCTTTATAAGGGTCTCGCGGTTTCAGGCGTTCTTGCCGCAATCGCGTTTTATGGAGTAACGCAGTGGTTTATGGGACAGCCCGGACTCGATTTAATGGGCTTTTCTCCGATGAGCATTTTCGGCACGGCTGTTATCGGTCTTGCGCTGACGGGACTTATAGTATGGATTACTGAATACTATACTGCTAAAGAATACAGGCCTGTGCGGACCATTGCCAAGGCTAGCCTTACAGGGCACGGCACTAATGTTATAGCTGGCCTCGCAATGAGCATGGAAGCTACAGCACTTCCTGCATTGGTTATTGTTGGCGCTATACTCGGCTCTTACGGACTCGGAGGAGGATTCAGCGGGAATATGGGCGGCGGACTTTTTGCAATAGCACTTTCCGCTGTCTCAATGCTTTCTATGACAGGCATTGTTGTTGCGATTGACTCTTATGGACCTATTACAGATAATGCAGGCGGTATTGCCGAGATGGCTGAACTGCCTTCTGCAGTCAGGGATGTTACAGACCCACTTGATGCAGTCGGAAATACTACAAAGGCTGTTACCAAGGGCTATGCTATCGGCTCAGCCGGTCTTGCCGCTCTCGTTCTTTTTGCAGAGTATGCGAGAGAGCTTGTGAAAAAGATGGGAGGAGTTGCATTTGAGCTCTCTGATCCTTATATCATCGCAGGTCTCTTTATCGGAGGCCTTATCCCTTACTACTTCGGCGGCAGGCTTATGCTTGCGGTCGGTAAGGCTGCAGGCGGCGTTGTTCAAGAAGTTCGCAGGCAGTTCCGCGAGATCAAGGGAATTATGGAAGGCACAGGTAAGCCAGAGTACGGCAAATGTGTTGACATCGTTACAAAATCGGCTATTAAGGAGATGATGATCCCGGCCCTTATCCCTGTAGTAGCTCCTATCGTTGTCGGTTTTGTCCTTGGCCCGAAGGCACTCGGAGGCCTTCTTATCGGCAGCATTTTGACTGGTCTCTTCCAGGCCATTGCCATGACAAGCGGCGGAGGCGCATGGGACAATGCCAAGAAATCTTTTGAAGACGGCGTAACCGATGAAAAAGGTGTAATGCATAAAAAAGGAAGCGACGGACACAAAGCCTCTGTTACAGGCGATACGGTCGGCGACCCATACAAGGATACTGCGGGCCCGGCTATCAATCCAATGATCAAGGTTATCAACATCGTGGCGCTTCTGATAGTCCCGCTTCTATAAAACAGTTTTTTGATATGTAAAGGCCGGCAGAAACTTCTCTGTCGGCCTTTTTATTGCTTAAAGACAGAAATATATGATTGTGGTATGGACTTGCCAAAGATTTAGCATATCCTGTAAAATAGTATTTAAATCTTATTCTCAGGAGGTTTTACATTGAAAGAGGGAATTCATCCGAAATATAAAGAGGTGAAGGTCAGTTGCGCCTGCGGAGAGACATTTATAACCAGATCAACAACGGATAGCATCCGCGTTGATATATGTTCAAAATGTCATCCGTTCTTTACCGGAAAGCAGAAGCTTGTGGATGCAGAAGGAAGGGTGGAGAAGTTTAAGAAGAAGTACGCTAAGAAGTAACATATTCAGGGATTTGGGATTAGGGTTTAGGGATTAGTCTAAATTCTAATCCCTTTTTATTGGAGAAAATATGAAAAACATAGGTGGGCAGGCAGTCATAGAAGGCGTGATGATGAAGTCCCCTGCGGGCTGGAGCGTGGCAGTAAGGGACCCGAAGGGAGAGATAAATCTAAAGACGGTCAGGACAAAAAAGATGCCGGCTTCTTTAAAATTGCCTCTTATAAGGGGCGTGGTGGCGCTTTTTCATGCCCTGATGATCGGAGTAAAAGCTATCGAGTTTTCTGGAAGCGTTGCATATCAGGAGCAGGAAGGGGATAAACCAATTAGTCCGTGGGGATTGGGACTATCCATAGGCCTTGCCATTATCCTCGCAATAGTCCTTTTTAAATTCCTTCCGCTCTTTCTGACGACCCTGATAGGCAATATGGTTAAAGAAGTTTCGAGTAATTCATTGCTTTTTAACTTTACTGATGGAATTCTCCGTGTTGGAATATTCCTCTTCTACATATTTATTATTGGCCTCTGGAAAGAGATGAAGCGGATATACCAGTATCACGGTGCAGAACATAAGGTTATATATGCCTATGAAGCGGGGGAAGAACTTACTGTGGAGAATGCGAGGAAATATAAACCTTACCACCCGAGATGCGGAACCAGCTTTTTATTAATAGTGATGGTTATCAGCATAATGGTATTTCTCCTGATACCGAAGGAGTGGTCTTTTGTGGATAAACTGATGTCGAGGGTAGTCCTGATACCTGTTATAGCAGGGCTTTCCTACGAGGTGCTCAGATTTTCTGCCAAGGTGAAGAACAATCCCATGATAGGGTTTATAGTTCTTCCTGGTCTCCTATTACAGAGAATGACAGTGAGAGAGCCCGATGAATCACAGATAGAGGTTGCTTTAGCCGCTATAAATGAGGTTTTAAAAATAGACAGGGATAAAGAGGTTTGAAGTCAATGTTAGAGAAGTTGCTGGCAATAGAAGAAAAATATGATGAGATAACTTCTGCTCTCACCAATCCAGAGGTATTGTCCAATACCCATGCATATCAGAAGTATTCTAAGGAGCAAGCAGAGCTTATGCCTATTGTGGAGAAGATCAAGGAGTACAAGAAACTGCTTGCAGACCTTGAAGATGCAGAGGAGATACTGAAAGGTGGAGATGGTGACCTGAGGGAATTGGCACAGGCGGAGATGGAAGATATAAAGAAAAGAAAACCTCTTATAGAAGATGAGCTTAAGATAATGCTTCTTCCAAAAGATCCGAGGGATGAAAGGAACGTCATCCTCGAAATAAGGGCAGGCACAGGCGGGGAGGAGGCAGCGCTTTTCGGAGCATCGCTTTTCAGGATGTATTCAAAATATGCAGAGGCAAGGCGGTGGAAGATAGAAGTTATAGACTCAAGTCCGACAGGTCTCGGCGGATTAAAAGAGATAATAGCGAATATTACAGGAAAGGGTGCATACAGCAGGCTTAAATACGAAAGCGGCGTACACAGGGTTCAGAGGGTACCTGTTACCGAGGCATCGGGCAGGATTCATACATCAGCTGCCACCGTTGCTGTTTTGCCTGAAGCAGAAGAACTTGATATAAAGATAGAAGAAAAGGATTTGAGGGTAGACACCTTTTGCTCTTCAGGCGCAGGTGGACAGAGCGTCAACACGACATATTCGGCAGTGAGGATTACGCATATCCCTACCGGACTCGTTGTGCAGTGTCAGGACGAGCGATCGCAGCTTAAGAACAGGGAAAAGGCTATGAAGGTATTGCGCTCCCGCCTCCTTGAAATAGAGACCGAGAAAAAGCAGAAGGAGCGTGCCATGGAGAGAAAGACCCAGGTTGGCACTGGAGACAGGAGCGAGAGGATAAGGACATACAACTACCCGCAGAACAGAGTGTCAGACCACAGGATAGGTCTTACCCTCCATAAGCTCGATCAGGTACTTGAAGGAAATCTCGACGAGATTATCGATGCCTTAATTACACATTATCAGGCAGAAAGACTGAAGGAGTTGTAATTAGGGACACATCCCCTATTTTATTTAACTCTTTCGTTTTTTTGGTCTGCCAGGTCTCTGTAGTATAAACCTTTTGTTCAGCTTCTTTTCCATCCTCTTTATAAACTCCTCTCTACCAAATGGTCTTCCAGTTCTCGT
>CALGPO010000108.1 GCA_937960465.1 uncultured bacterium | reverse complement strand
CCTGATTTGCCGATAGAAAGCCGTCATTGCGAGCGAAGCGAAGCAATCTCGCCTTTTTGCAATGAGATTGCCACGCACCCTTCGGGTGCTCGCAATGACTGATAGAATAAAGGTTTTCAAGTTCTATCGGCAAAATAGGATGCACACCTGCTGCCATATATTGCGTAATTCGGGTTCATTTACTTCGTCAGTATCTCCAATATCTCTTTATATCTCGCCGCTGTCTTCGCCACAATTTCTTCGGGGAGAACAGGGCCTGGATATGTCTGATTCCAATCAAGCGTTAAGAGATAATCACGCACGATCTGCTTATCAAAACTGTCCTGTCCTTTTCCGGGCTGATAATCCTTTATTGACCAGAACCTCGATGAATCAGGTGTAAGCAGCTCATCGATCAAAATCAATTTATTTTCATATATTCCAAATTCCATTTTCGTATCGGCAATAATGATACCTTTTTTCTCTGCCATCTCCCTACCTTTCTTGTAAACCTTGAGGCTCGCATCCTTCAGTTTTTCTCCAAGCTCGTCTCCCACAATCTTTTTCATTTCATCAAAACTTATATTTATATCATGCCCTTCCTCTGCCTTTGTGCTCGGCGTAAATACAGGCTCATCAAGCCTTGAAGATTCAACAAGACCTTCAGGCAGTTTAATCCCGCATACAGTCCCTTTCTCTCTATACTCTTTCCACCCCGAGCCGGAAAGATAGCCTCTCACAATACACTCAACAGGCATCGGCTTTGCCTTTTTCACGAGCATACTCCTGCCTTCAAGCATGTCTCTATATTTATGAATTATTTGAGGGTAGTCTTTTACATCAGTTGCAACAATGTGGTTATCAATTATATCCTTCACCTGATTGAACCAGTAAATAGATATTTGCGTTAAAATTTTACCCTTATTAGGAATACCGTTAGGCAGTACAACATCAAATGCAGAGACCCTGTCTGTGGCAACAATCAAAAGATAATCTTCAAGTTCATACACATCCCTTACTTTTCCGCGTCTTAGCAATTTAATATCGCTAAAATTTGTCTCCATTACAATGTCAGACATTTCTTCTCCTCCTTATCAACTTCTCTATCTCCACCGCAAAGAATACCACAGACGACAGGGCAAGTGTAAATACCAGTTCATTCAAAGTCAGAGGCTCTGTCTTGAATATGGGATTTAGAAATGGCACATATATTGTTGCCATCTGCAGGATAAAGGTCAAAGCAAATGCGCTCAGAAGTGGCAAGTTCGAGAACAACCCCTGACTGAAAAGTGATTCACGGTCCGACCGTATCGCAAGCACATGCCCCATCTGGCTTAAACACAAAACAGTAAATACCATTGTCTGCCAATGAGCATGGCCGGTTTTTATTGACCATGCCTGAGTAAAAAGTGATACAAAACCCATAAGAATTCCTACCCAAATGATATGCATACCAAGACCATGGGCAAATATGCTCTCCTTCGGATGCCTCGGCGGCCTGCTCATAATTCCCTTCTCATGCGGCTCGGCTGCAAGGGCCAGTCCGGGCAATCCATCAGTAACAAGATTAATCCAGAGTATATGGATCGGCAACAGGGGGATCGGCAGGCCAAAAAATGGGGCAAGAAATATGGTCCATATCTCTCCTGAATTGCTCGTCATTGTATATTTTATGAACTTGCGGATATTGTCAAAGATTCGCCTGCCTTCTTTCACGGCCTTTACAATGGTTGCGAAGTTGTCATCAATAAGTATCATATGGGCAGCCTCTTTTGAGACATCCGTTCCTGTAATTCCCATTGCTATCCCAATATCCGCCCTCTTTAATGCAGGGGCATCATTGACGCCGTCTCCTGTCATAGCAACAAACTGTCCTTTATCCTGAAGCGCCTTCACTATCTTTAATTTCTGCTCAGGGGCAACCCTCGCATAAACCCTTATGTGTTCAACCCTTTCTTCAAATTCCTCAAGGGATAACCTATCGAGTTCCCTGCCAGTAATTATTGTTTTTGTATCATCCTCAATAATCTCAAGTCTCTTTGCTATTGCCTTTGCAGTAAGCGGATGATCGCCTGTTATCATTACAGGCTTTATGCCTGCTGTCTTACATAATCTTACAGCCTCTTTTGCCTCTTCCCTCGGAGGGTCCATCATGCCCACGAGGCCTAAAATTGTAAGCCCTGTCTCCACATTATCCGGCGACATATTATCAGGCAGGGTATCCCACTCCCTCATGGCAATACCCAGTACCCTAAGTCCGTCTGCTGCCATTTTCTCGCTTGTCTTGAGGATTTCATTTTTATCCACAGACTTCAAACCATCAGAGGTCATAATATTATCAGCCTTCTCAATCAATACCTCAATTGCACCTTTTGTGAAAGACACATAATTAGCTATCACTGCTGCTCTACTGCTTTGCTGCTCTGCTGCTCTATGAAACGTTGTCATGCATTTCCTGTCAGAATCAAAAGGTAACTCTGCGACCCTCGGGAATTGATCTTCAAGTCTCCTTTTATCAAACCCGTTTTCTTTTGCTATGTTATATAAAGCAATCTCGGTCGGATCACCGATTACCTTGCCTTCAGCATCCATTTGTGCATCGTTGCTTAAGGCAAAGGCAGTAAAAAGCGCAGAAGTCGGGAAGCGCAGAAGTGCAGAAGTTCTAAAATCTATTGCTTCTGTTCTTCCGCTCTTTTGTTCTTCTGCCCTTACTATTGTACCATCCATCCATATCTCCTCCACCGTCATCTTATTCAACGTGAGTGTTCCTGTCTTATCGGAGCATATATATGTGACAGAACCGAGGGTTTCAACTGCTGGGAGTTTTCTTATAAGGGCGTTCTGCTTCACCATCTTTTTTGCCCCAAGAGCGAGGGAGATGGTTATTACAGCAGGAAGGGCTTCAGGTATTGCTGCAACAGCAAGGGAGATAGCTGTAAGAAGCATCAATAATGGCGATTCCCCCCTCATAATTCCGATACCAAAAACAATAGCACATATAGCAAGTACAGCAATAGCAAGTTTCTGACCAAACTTAGCAAGACGCTTCTGTAGGGGTGTTTTTACCTCCTCTTCTTCTTGAAGCATTGAGGCAATCTTACCAAGCTCTGTATTCATGCCAGTATCTGTAACAACCCCCACACCACGACCATAGGTTGCAAAGGTTCCCTTATACGCCATGTTTTTCCTGTCCCCTATCGGCAGATGCTCGTCATGCAATGGCTTTACATGCTTGTCCACAGGAATAGATTCCCCTGTTAATGCCGCTTCTTCAATCTTTAGTTGCGCAGCCTCCGCAAGCCTCATATCAGCAGGCACAATCTTTCCAGCCTCAAGAATTACAATATCGCCTGGAACAAGCTGTGATGCATGGATATTCGCAGGCATTCCATCCCTTATGACAGTGGCAGTTGGTGCAGCCATCTTCTTAAGTGCTGCCATAGCCTTTTCTGCCCTATATTCCTGAACAAAGCCTATAACAGCGTTAAGAGCAACAATAACGATTATGGCAATAGTGTCTGAAAGCTCACCAATAAAGCCTGATATGACAGCGGCAGCTATGAGGACAAGGATCATGAAGTCCTTAAACTGGTCAAGGAACATCATGAAAGGAGTCTTCTTCTTTTTCTCCTTTAATTCATTTGGGCCATATTCATTAAGCCGTTTCTGTGCTTCAGCAGACGTTATCCCCTGAAGGGATGAACTTAAATCTTCAACAACTTCATTTATCTCCTTTTGGTGCCAGTGCATGATACTCCTTTTTTGTGAATTGTAATAGCTTAAAATGCAGGGGCATGCAACATACCCCTGCATGCTTATACAGTCTTATCATTTCCTAAATACGCCAAACAACTTATCCAACCCTGATTTCTCAAGCTTTGCCACAGACTCAAGCTCTCCGGCATCAAGCCATATGCCCTCGCACTCGGAGCATTTATCAACC
Source organism: uncultured bacterium (assembly GCA_937960465.1). Classification (GTDB taxonomy): domain Bacteria; phylum Nitrospirota; class Thermodesulfovibrionia; order Thermodesulfovibrionales; family Dissulfurispiraceae; genus Dissulfurispira. The sequence goes on along the minus strand of CALGPO010000108.1, from coordinate 6,613 downwards.
TTGATGCCCTTGTAATCAATTTCTATTAACTCCATGCCGCATTTAGGGCATCTCATATAATGGAGATCCTTTAACCTTTTCTTTTCATCTTCAGCAAGCTTCTTGTGTTTTTCCTCTTCGAGCTTCTTTCTTTTTTCATACTCCATCCTTGCCATGTACTCCTCTTCCAGTTCACTCGGTTTTCTTACCATAAACATTCCCTCCTTTTGCTTTTTGCAATTTAGTTTTTACCTTATTTAATAAATTCCTTGCCCAGAAAAATTCTGTGGCAAGTATTCCCATTAAGCAATCTCCTCGAACATATCTTTATTCGGATTATAAGCGCATATGCTGCCTGTACCTATATCATAGTACCATCCGTGCAGATAGAGATTCCCCTGTTCCAAAGCCTGTGCCACAAAAGGATATGTCTGAATGTTCTTTAACTGCATCAGAATATTTTCCTCTTCCGTAATCCTCTGACAGGATACTGGAGATATGCTTGGATAAAAGTTAGCAACAACATGCTTTACCGGCAATGCTATTTTTAGCCATTCTTTCAGATGAGGCATATTGGCAAACTCGCTGTCATCCTTATATAATGCCTGCATAGCACCGCAGTTAGAATGTCCGCAAACAATAATATCTTTTACCTTTAGACCCAACACCGCAAATTCTATTGCTGCTGCAACGCTGTTTTTATCCTTTATGGAGTCGTATGGCGGGATGATGTTTCCCACATTCCTTACAATAAAAAGCTCTCCTGGTTTGCTCTGGGTGACCAGGTTGGGATCCACCCGTGAATCAGAACATGTTATAAAAAGCACCTCCGGAGTCTGCCCTTCAGAAAGTCTTTTAAAGAAATCTTTCTCTTTTTTGAAATGCGATTCCTTAAACTCATAAATTCCCTTATAAAGTTTTTCCATATATTCTTCTCTAATAAAAAAGACCTTTACCACGAGTAAGTCTGTAAATCTTACCGTGGCAAAGGTCTTGCTTGCCAGTTTATTTAACCATTCATATTGGCCAGTGGTACCGGGCTTTGTTGCCGTGTTGACGATAGCCGCTGATTCAGCTACTCCCCTTTGCTGTTAAAATAGACTAACCGAAATCTAAGATTATGTCAATATCAGAAACTAATCAATCCTTCCTATTGGTTCTTGTTCCTTAATTTGCACCTTATCGAGAATAAAAAGGAGTTGCCCTTCCTGCACCGTATCATTGAGCTTGACGCAAACCTCTGCAATCTGTCCATCGAATGGAGCTATAATAACATTCTCCATTTTCATCGCCTCGAGGTTTGCAATCTCCTCTCCTTTGTGGACAATATCTCCGACTTTGAGGGCGCCTCTTTCGGGATTACCGATTCTCCAGATGTTGCCGTTTATAGGTGCGCCTATCTCGTTTGGCCCTTTTGCCATCCTTATTTCAACCTTCTTTGCCCTCGGCGTCTCTACCTTATAAACCCTTGTCTTGTTATTGACTCTCATGACAACATGGATTATGCCTTCATGTTCAGCACCTATAGATACAAGCTCTAAGGTATAGGGCTTGCCCCAGAGTTCAAAATCTACTCTGTCGCCCGGCTTTTTAAGTCCTTCTCTCCAGACATTGGTTGGAAGCACAAGAGGGGCTTCGCCATATTTTTCCTTAAATTCGATAAATTCAAGGGCATCCTTCGGGTGCATAAGGTACAGGATAAACTCTTCCTCTGAGGCCTCTCTACCGAGGCTGTCTGACAACTCCCTTCTAATCTTTTCGAGGTCATCTTCAGGCACCGAATCGAGTGGGGAAAGCTCTTTCCGCTCTTTGATCTTTTCCTTCCATTCATCGCCGAATGTACTTTTGTATACCCATTCCGCAGGCCATCCTACAGGTAACTTCCCGTAATTTCCGAGGAGCAGGTTTTTGAAATCTCCAGGCGCATTTCTGAAAAGCGTAAGCAGTTCCTCCTGCTCTTCCCTTTCCATGGCATTAAAGTCCTGTGCCTTTTCTTCAACAAATTTTGTCATTAGTTCGATTATATGCCTGACCCCCGCATCTCCGCGCTCCTTTGCATATCTGTTTATTATCCCGCTGTTTGTAACCCATGTAATCTGTGAGCCGGGAGTAACATCAAAATACTTCACAATCCTGTTATAGAGGGACATCATCTTCAATATTGCAGGCATGAGATGGAGGAATTCCGCTTTCTGCGCCTGCTCAAATGAGCTGGGAAATGCACCACCTGGCATTTTGTGAAGCGTTACTGTGTGGTCGAGTCCTTTAAAAGGAGATTCTGCCCACTCATAATGTCCTATCCAGTCCCTGACCTTCTGAACAGCAGCCTCTGCCTCTGCCCTGTTAAGATGCACCGGAATGCCGGATTCTTCGAAGATTGCGTGAATGCCTAATATTGGAGAATGCCCGTAAAATCGGACTAAAGAATCCTCCTGTACATCGAATATCTTTGCGCCTGCCTTTGCAGCGGCTAAAAATGCAGGCACAGCAAGCCCGTCTGTTATGTGCCTATGATAATTGATGACAAGTTCTGGATATGCCTGTTTTATCGCATCAATGAGATTGCCTATCCTGTTGACATCGCCAACGCCTGCCATATCCTTAATGCAAAGGACTATCTCGTCAACACCGCCGCAGAGGTCGACAATATCACGCACCACGCTCAAATAATAGTCGTTTGTTGCCCAATCCGCTACAGTAAAAGATATGGTGGGCTCAAAGAGCCTTCCCCTTTTCATTACAACCTCTGCAACTGCACGCATATTCCTCACATCGTTAAGAAAGGAGAAACATCTCCAGACATCTATATCAACCTTTGATACAACATACTCGATAACATTTTTAGGATATGGCCTGTACCCCCAGAGGTTGGTCTCCCTTATAAGCGTCTGCAGCAAGACGTCTGGCATAAGCTCCCTGAGAATATTTATCTCCTCAAAGGGGCTTTCCCTTCTATTCATTATGCCCACATGCCACCTTGCTCCACCGTGGCACTCAGCGCTGAACAACCCCATGTTGTTATAATAATGGGAAAGTGTTTTCAGGTCATATATGCGATGACGGTTCTTAAAATCGGACTGCCCCGCATCCCTCATGCCTACAGAAGTAAAACAAACCCCTTTAAGACCTCTAACTGCCCCGACAATTTCTTTTGGCGACATTCCGGGTTTTGCAAATATATTAGTTTTCATGCCTCTTGCCTATTGCCTGATTTTCCTACATCCATTTCTGAGGGCCGAGCGCCGATATCTCTGCAACATACCGCGCAACCTTAAGAGCTTCGTCCTCGCTGCTCTTCTCTTTAAACATCGATATAAGCTCGTTAATATGCTCTTCGATAAAACGTGTTGAGAACTCTCCTGAGATAAAGGCATGATGCCTTATAATGCTTAATAGAAGAGGCGCAAGTGTTTTTATCCCTTCAACCCTGAGACTCCTGCTCAATGCCCTGTCCATTGTCCTTACGGCATCTTCCCTGTCGGCTCCTGCTGTCATCAAAAGCATGAAAAGGGAATCATAATACGGAGGGATATCAGCGCCTTCATAAACACCGGAGGCTATCCTCACACCAGGGCCATGAGGTATCTCAAGACGTGTAATAGTGCCGAATGATGGGCTGAATGTCTTCGGGTCCTCTGCATTCAAACGAACTTCAAGAGCCCATCTATTTGGATGTATATCAGCCTGTTTAAACGGCAACTTTTTACCCATAACCACATCGAGCATTATGCCCACAATATCAAGACCTGTTATGAGTTCTGTTATGCCGTGCTCTACCTGCAGCCTCGTATTGACCTCGAGTAAATAAAACTTTTTTGTGGAGGAATCAAATATAAACTCCACAGTGCCTGCTGTGGTATACCCTATCTCCCTCATCAACCTCACAGCAGTAAAACATATCTCCTGACGGAGGTCTTCATCCAGCGTAGGAGACGGGGCTTCTTCGATAATCTTCTGGTTGCGCCTCTGGAGGGTGCATTCCCTCTCAAAGAGATGAACCACATTGCCATGCTCATCCGCAACTATCTGCACTTCGATATGCCTTCCCCTCTCGATATATTTTTCGACCAGTATTTTTTCGTCTCCGAATGCCTTCTTTGCCTCTGAACGGGCCTGTGCAAAAGCCTGCGACAACTGGTCTTCATTCTCTACCTTCACCATCCCCTTGCCGCCGCCACCTGCAGCAGCCTTTATCATTATGGGGAAGGTTACCTTTTCATGTTCCATCCATTTCTTTATCTGATTTATATCGGTAACATCATTGAGTCCTGGAATCGTTGGTACATTCGCCTTTTGTGCAATAAGCTTCGCCTCTATCTTGTCGCCCATGAGCCTTATGACCTTTGGCGAAGGCCCTATCCATATCAATCCGGCATCTATCACCTTCTGGGCAAATTCATCATTCTCTGCAAGGAATCCCCACCCGGGATGTATGGCATCTGACTTACTTCTCAGGGCAGCATCAATCATCTTATCCATGTTGAGATAAGACTCTATGGGTGGCGCCTCACCGATATGCACGGCAGTATCCGCCATAAATACATGATGCGCGAGACGATCAGGAGTGCTGTAAACAGCAGTAGTGGGGATCTTTCTGTCCCTGCATGTATGCATTATTCTGACCGCAGGAACTCCCCTGTTTGCAACCAATACCTTTTTTATCGTCCTCTTCTTCATGCAAAAATACTCCTTACACGCATCTACATGCACAAAAAAAAATACTTGATCTTCTTATTACCTAAATTGAGTGATTCTAATCTATAAATGTATGTCAGGCCTGTCTGCGTGCAACGCACAGGCAGGCCTGTCTTACAAAATCGCTCAACTTAGATATTATTTATTCAATTCTTTTGACTTCTCGAGCAATGACTGCCTTGTCCTTTCTCTGAAAGATTCAAGTTTTTCGGCTATCTCAGGATATTTTATAGAAAGGATGGAGCATGCTAAGTATGCGGCGTTTTTAGCTCCATCAATTGCGACCGTTGCCACAGGTATTCCCGGAGGCATCTGCACTGTCGAATAAAGAGCATCCATGCCGTTCAATGCCCCTGATTTCAGGGGAACACCAATCACAGGCAGCGTCGTATGTGATGCAATCACTCCTGCGAGATGGGCTGCCATTCCTGCCCCTGCTATTATCACCTCAATGCCTCGTTCCCTGGCATTCTTTGCGTATTCGGCTGTCTTTTCAGGAAGCCTGTGGGCGGAGCTTATGTCCATCTCATAAGGGACACCCATCTCCTTTAGGACCCCCGCTGCCTTTTCCATAACAGGCAGATCGCTGTCGCTTCCCATAAGGATAAGAACCTGTGGTTTTGCCACATTAGCCTCCCATCCTCATTGATTCAAGCCTTGCTATCCTCTCCTCTATTGGCGGATGTGTGCTGAAAAGCCTTAAGAGTCCCCCGCCTGAAAGGGGATTGACTATAAACATATGTGATGTTGCTGGATTTGCATCCATTGGTATCCTTTGGGAAGCCATGTGAAGTTTTCTAAGGGCACTGGCGAGATACATCGGATTTCCTGCAATCCTTGCTCCGCCTGCGTCTGCACCGTATTCCCTTGAGCGTGATATTGCCATCTGTACCATCATTGCAGCTATGGGGCCAACAATCATCATTACAATAGCTGCAATAGGATTGCTCCCGCCCTCTTCATCATCATGCCTTCCTCCAAATATCATTGCCCACTGCGCCATCTGTGCAAGGTAGCTTATAGCTCCTGCGATAGTAGCAGCAACTGTGCTTACGAGTATATCCCTGTGTTTTATATGGGCAAGTTCATGAGCTATAACGCCTTCAAGCTCCTCCCTCGACAGAATCCTCATGATGCCTGTTGTTACTGCAACAGTGCCGTGGCTTGGATTTCTTCCTGTTGCAAAGGCATTGGGCTGGTCTTCATTCATGATACATACCTTCGGCATTGGAAGCCCCGCCCTGTGGGCAAGCCTTCTTACAATACCGTAAAGTTCCGGAGCCTCCGCCTCTGTCACCGGCTTGGCACCATACATCTTCAGCACAATCTTATCGCTGAACCAGTATGTAATGAAGTTCATTCCAAAGGCCATGATAAGGGCAAATGTCATACCTGACTTACCGCCCAGAAGGCCTCCTATTGCCACAAGCATTAAGGTCAATGTAACCATTAAAACCATTGTCTTCAATCCGTTCATCTTTTACACCTCCAATTAAAAGACCTTTACCGCGTGAATACTTATTAATAAACAGTTTACCAATAAATACTCATTGCGGTAAAGGTCTTGCCTGTTAGTTTTTTCTAACCAGTGCTACCGGCCTGCATAAAGCAGACGTGCTGACGATATGCACTATTTCAGCTACTCCCCTTTACTAATTTTTAGTTTATCGGAAAGAGAGGATTTGTGTCAAGGCTCTCGCCTACCATTTCGAAAAATTCTTGATATTTTAAACAATACCGTCATATTATGAAACAGATGTTACAAAAGGATCAGAAAACAATGAGTTGGCTTCTTTGCTTTTACAGCGTCCCCTCAAAGCCTGTGAGCAACAGGATGAAAATATGGAGGAGACTCACACAGGCCGGGGCGCTGCCGTTCAAAGGCGCCGCCTACATATTTCCGCATAGCGAGGAACACTATGAGTTTTGCCAATGGCTC
>CALGPO010000107.1 GCA_937960465.1 uncultured bacterium | reverse complement strand
ATATTTACCTTAATCGTATCAAAATCAAAGACAGTTGTCAAAAAGGCTGAAAAAAAGAAATTCTATTGTCAGAGGACAACCCATAAATTAAAGAGGCTGTCTTTATGTCAAATATCAAGACCTGACCCCTCCAAGTTTATTGAAGGGCCGTTGGCTATATGCGGTATGATACACCTCAACAATTGCATCTCATTAATGAGTTGTACGGCTATCTGAGACTCTATAATAACTACTTTCAGCCTGTCATGAAGCTCATCAAAAAGACGCGCATTGGCAGCAAAGTCAAAAAATATGACAAGCCACAGACTCCTTATCAAAGGGTGTTGGTATCTCCTGATATATCGAAAGAGACTAAAAAAATGGCTTCGAAAGGAGTTTTCAGAGTTAAATCCGGCAGAACTGAAAAGACGAATAAGCAAACTCCACAATAAACTGCTCAATCTTGCAGCAGCCAAAAGAAAAGAAAAAATAGCTCGTAAAAAAATAAAAACCTCTTGAATACTTTTTAGGTGATGCAACACACAATTGAAGGCGAGTTGATATGTTATTTGTGATAAAGAATTTCATTGTTTGGGTAATGCGTTATATTCCTTGTGGCTATTTTATGCTTTTTAACAATCGCAGTTGCATTGATGAGGCAATCAAGAGATGTTAGAGTTATGCCTTGTTTGCTGTATTTTTTGTAAAGTTCACCTGCTTTTTTAGCAATTGCAACCGTTACGGGTTCTATGCTGCAAGCTGCAATAAAATTTTCAGTATCCCCCTTTGCGCTGTCTTTCATGCCTGCATAGAGTTCATAAACGGAAAGAATGCTTAAATATGCACTGTTATTATCCCATAATAAAATAAGATATAGTGTCAGCAACCATTTTATTGAGAGATAATTTTCCTTTCCGCTTATTGCTTCTTTTATCTTAAAACACTACAATTATAGAACTATGGATTTCTTGACACTTTTTACGATGAGCATTATCCCTATAATGGTCGCCATGGATGCGCCCGGAGTGCTGCCGATTTATATTTCCTTGACTGAAGGGCTTGCGCCGTCAGAAAGAAAAAAAATCATCAGACAGTCTATAATAACCGCGTTTCTTATTACCATATCATTCGTTTTTCTCGGTAAAGCGGTGTTTAACGCCCTTGAAATTCTTATTGAGGATTTCATGATAGCGGGAGGGATTTTGCTGCTTATTATATCAATAGTTGATATTTTAAGGTTCGGGGACAAAAAACTTGCGGCGTCTTCCACGCTCGGAGCAGTTCCGCTCGGCACTCCGCTTATAGCGGGGCCTGCGACGCTCACTACAACCTTGATACTTGCGGGCAATTACGGTTATGCGCCTGTTATCGCGTCGCTTGTTGTCAACATATTGTTTGCGTGGATAATATTTGAAAAAGCAGAGGCTCTTATAAAGCTTATGGGTATAAATGGAGCAAGAGCATTCGCTAAGGTTGCCGCGCTGCTTCTTGCGGCAATAGCGGTAAAATTGATAAGACTCGGAATAACAAGGATTATTGAATAAAACAATGGTGAGGAGTTTAAACTCCTCACCATTGAACTTCTTAAGCTATCCCAATATTTCTTTCAAATCGTTATCAACCGTTGAAATAGGCTTAATATTATAGTTCTGCACAAGCACATTCAACACATTCGGCGTGATAAATGCCGGCAGAGACGGGCCTATTTTTATGTTCTTTATACCAAGATGAAGAAGGGTCAACAAAATAGCCACTGCCTTTTGCTCATACCATGAAAGTACCAGCGATAGCGGCAGTTCATTTACTCCAACATTGAATGCCTTTGAAAGCGCAAGCGCGATCTGTATAGCGGAGTAAGCATCATTGCACTGCCCCACATCAAGTAGTCTCGGTATGCCTCCGATGTCTCCCATTTCTTTGTCAAAAAACCTAAATTTGCCGCAGGCAAGCGTCAGCACGATGCAGTCTTTAGGGACTTTTTCAACAAATTCGGAATAGTAGTTCCTGCCTGGTTTTGCGCCGTCGCAGCCGCCGACCAGGAAAAAGTGCCGTATGTTTTTATTTTTGACAGCTTCTATGACTTTATCGGCGACACCGAGCACCGCATTACGGGCGAATCCAGTCATTACGGTCTTGCCTTCTTTATCTTCTGCAAATCCGGGCAATTCAAGCGCCCTGTTTATCGCTAAAGTAAAATCTCCATCTTTTATATGTGTAACGCCATGCCAGCCGACAAGACCGCAGGTGAAGATATTGTTCTTATAAGAGTCAAGCGGCTTCTGGAGGCAATTTGTTGTCATTACGATTGCGCCGGGGAATTGCGCGAACTCCTTATGCTGATTCTGCCATGCAGTGCCGTAATGGCCGTAAAAATGAGGATATTTTTTCAGTTCAGGGTAGCCATGGCACGGAAGCATTTCGCCGTGAGTGTAAACATAAATGCCCTTGCCTTCAGACTGCTTCAATATAGCCTCAAGGTCATTTAAATCATGGCCTGATACAAGGATCGCATGCCCTTTTTTATGGCCAAGCGGCACTTTAGTAGGCACAGGATGTCCGTATCTGCCTGTATTGGCGGCGTCAAGGATTTCCATAGCCTTGAAATTAATTTCTCCGCATTTAAGCACAAGCCCTATCCAATCGTTAAGGCTAATGTCTTTTTTGGTCATAGCAGCAAGGGCTTCATGAATAAAGGCATAAACAGTTTCATCCGTCTTGCCTAAAATCTGGGCATGATCCGTGTAAGCCGCAACGCCTTTAAGTCCGAAAAGAAGCGTGTCCTGCAGCGACCTTATATCCGGATCAATATCATGGGCTGCGAGCTTTTCTTCTATAGCAGCGCCCTGCCTTTCAATGCCCTCAAGGTCAGATGCAGGTTTAAACGAAGCGCAAGCATCGCTAAAATCTGTCTTTCCGCCTGCCTTTTCCACCTTATCCTTCAATGATTTTCTAAGCTCAACGCACCTGTTGATTAATGAGACAAAACGTTCATGATCAAAGTCAACATTAGTAAGCGTAGAAAAAAGCGCCTTAACGGCAAATTCATCAACCTGAGAGTCTTTCACTCCTACCTTGCGCCCTTCAACAGCATACAAAGCAAGCCCTTTAAGCGCATACACCAATAAATCCTGAAGCGCCGAGACCTGTGGGCTCTTGCCGCATACCCCAAAAGATGTGCAACCCTTTCCCTGTGAAGCCTGTTCGCATTGATAACAAAACATTGTGATTCCTCCTTTTTTTGTTTTCTTTCTACTAATTTTAACATCCATCTCACTTTATTGTTATGACTTTAGTCATACCTGAAACTAAAAATTTATGTTCTTTCGCAAAAAAGTTGAAATAGGAGATAATGGAGAAGTCAAACACAGGACTGTAGCGATTGAATAAAAGTGCATCGAAATTTAGCCGTCTCTGGTATAGTTTTTCTGATAAGGAAAAACACAGGAGGTAAAATTCGATGCAAATGGAAAGTATCACAGAAATGCGGTTGCCCAAATAGTTTCAGGTCACGTTATGACGGGAATGTCCGTAGACTTGAAGATGTCGGTAATTCCCCTACCTCCTTGATACCTCATCAAAATTCAGTAAATCCATTGTATCATCTGTCATTGCCATTGCATAAATGCCAGCATCTGTAAGTATATTAACCACTTCATCCTGAAGATAAAGAGAAGAAAATACAGGGATTATCTCCTTGCCTTTATACTCTGGAAAATAATCAAAAAACTCCTCCTTCTTTATAAACTCTATAAAACTGCTGGTATACTCAGGCTTGATGGTTGCCTTTGTCTCATTGAAGATAATCTTGTCATCACATACTGCTATGACATCAAACTCCTTCCTCTTTGTCCTGTCCTTTGTATTCCTTTTGTATCTCCTTACCATAAAGTCTTCAATGTCCTTACACCCAAAATATCTCTCTGCAATACCCTTTATATTAGGGGCAACTATGTCCTCAACTATAGTCCCCATCTTGTTTGCAAGCTCTCCCCATTGTTTATTCATACGCCTTAATTCCTTCTCACTCCTCTCAGTGTATCGCCTCATCTCATCCTTGAATGCCTGCATTTCATCATGTAAAGCCTTTCTATCCCTCTCAGCCTCGTTTTTGAATGCCTGCATCTCATCATGTAAAGCCTTTCTGTCCCTCTCAGCCTCTTCCTTGAATGCCTGCATCTCATCATGCAAAGTCTTTCTATCCCTCTCAGCCTCTTCCTTAAATGCCCGCATTTCATCCTTGAAGACCCTCATCTCATCCTCAAAT
>CALGPO010000106.1 GCA_937960465.1 uncultured bacterium | reverse complement strand
CCTATTTTGCCGATAGAACTTGAAAACCTTTATTCTATCAGTCATTGCGAGCACCCGAAGGGTGCGTGGCAATCTCATTGCAAAAAGGCGAGATTGCTTCGCTTCGCTCGCAATGACGGCTTTCTATCGGCAAATCAGGGTATGAGGAGAAAGTTGTGTTCCTTTGACTTTTTCACCCAAAACCCTGTTGCCTTGCAGTTGTGCTGGACTTTGATAATGTCTTCTTTCAGCACAAAACCGGCCTTTAAGAAGCGCTCCATTACTTTATACGCAAGGGGAATATAAAACTTCTTGCGCCTTGTGTCGCCAATGAGAATGGGACTGAACTCCGCCCCAAAATCCGCTTGAAGCGAGCCTCGCGAAGAGCCGCACTGACCAGCACCCAAATAGTCCGGAAATTCGGAAATTCAGAAGCACGGAAGTTGAATAAAAGATTATGCTTTCAGAATCTTTAAAAGTTTAGCTGTTGTATATGCTTCAACGCCTGCGTGTTTAAAGTCATTGTCATTGCTCCAAATGGGTATCTTTAATTTCATTGCAAGGGCAAGGAGTTCAATGTCGTCTTCGTCTCTGCTCGAGAGTTTTTTTGCAGCTTTCCCGATGAAACCTTCGTAAAAATGGCGGCGGTATATTTTAAGGGGAAGCAGTTTTAACTGTGATTCGAGGATTTCTTCGCTCAATCCATACTGCTCTGCGATAACGCCGAGATATTCTCTGACCTCATCAATATTGAACTGCGTGGTTGATATCTCAACGTCTTCTTCAAGGAATACACAAAGCGCTGCCTTGCCAGCAACGGCGGAGAGGATGACATTAGCGTCTGCGGCGAGTTTTTTTAAATGTCTCGAAGTCTGCAAGCAGTTTTTCCTCGCTTATGCCCTTTTTTGACAATGAACGGCTTATAGCATCTCCGAGGCGAATAAGTATCTCTTTTCTAAGTTCCAATGGGAAACTTTCCGGATGTTCAATCGGCAGATATAGACCCGTGACCTTTCCATGTCTTGTAACAAGAATAGGTTCTTCATCCTTGAAATAGGTTGTTGCCTTGTCCCTGAATTCTCTGACTGTTGCGACTTTCATTATTGCCTCCTGAGATGATTATATCGATTCAATTGCAATATGTCAACAATTGTGGTCACAATCCCCCCGCCCCAAAATCCGCTTGAAGCGAGCCTCGCGAAGAGCCGCACTGACCAGCACCCAAATAGTCCGGAATGAATTTGGATTCTATCTGGTTAGACTGCGATAAAAGTCATGAATTAATCGGCCTCTATCGTTTTAAATATTTCGGGTAGGATTACTTCAAGAAATTCTGAGGGACTTACAATTTTGAATGGATAACTGCTTTTCATGAGAAGTTTTGCGAAGTCTTTTTTATCCCCAGTAACAAGGAAATTTGCTTTTCCTGTAAGTGCGGAAGCAAGGACAGGAATATCCTTATCAGAAGTATGCCCTGAGAGATTTTTTATCATTTTTGCGGAGGGCATGGGAACAATTTCGAGATTAAGCCTGAGGAGATACTCTTTATACACATGAATGGCTGAAGGCATTTTCTTTTTCAGGTTTCTCTCGATTTCTATAATGTTATATCTGCCTGTTAAGGCATGAAGCACGGGGAGGGTGAGTGTAATAATGTCAAGGATGATGCGGGGTGAGCCTGTCTCGGAAATGAGTCCGGAGAGTATGACATTTGAGTCAAGAAAAATCCTAACTTCTTTTTTTGCCATAAGTTTCTTTATATAAGGTTTCTCTTTCCTCTTTAAGTCCTGCCAGCAGATCTTCAACTGAAAGGCCAGAAGCCTTAAGCAGCTTTTTCATCTGCCTTCTTGCTTCGTCGAGTTCAAGCCTTTTCGGTGTTATAATAATAGAATCTCCAACAGGGATTATGGAGACCATCTGCCCTTCTTCTATATGTCCCTTTTCACGGATTTTTTTAGGAATTGTCAACTGCCCCCTTGATTTTATCTCTGCAACTGAGACCCTGGATGCCTGCATGCTATACCTCCTGAAATGATTTTCTAATTTCAGAATATCAGAAATCAGAAAATATAGCAAGTGGTTTGAAAATACAAAATCCGTTCAAAGATAGCCTTGCGAAGAGCCGCACCGAACTGGCATTGTGCATTTATCCCTTTCTGGAATCCTCGAGATTATGTGCAATCTCTGCGCCTATGAGGAATATGCAGGATGAATAGAAGACCCACAGGAGGAATATCACAAAGGCCGAGAGGGGTCCGTATATGGTTCCTAATTTCGCAACCTTTAACACATATATCGTGAATATATGCTTGGCCGCTTCAAGCAGAATAGATGTAAATAATGCCCCTGATAATGCATAGCGAATACGCACCTTTTTCTTTGGAAGGAAAATATACAGGGTGGTTATGGTCAGAAACACGAGTATCAATGGCACGATAAATTTTATCAAAAAGCCTGTTATCTTCCCGATCTTTACATCTGGGAAAAATTCCTGAAGTGTCTTAAGCATCGAGATTGCAGCGGTTGCGCCGAATGATACGAGGATGAATGCAATTATCAGGGTGATTATGAATAGAGAGAGGAAAATGGAGGTTATAAAATGCCTCTTAACCTTTGTTTTGAATATCACATTTATTGCTGTTTCAAGGGATGAAAAAAGCTGGTAGGACAATACGGCATAGAGGATTACTGTAAACTGCCCTATCCCTTTGTAGGATATTATCTTTTTCAGTTCGTTGGTTATATCGTGTGTGATCTTAGGAAAGAAACCCACAAGTTTTGCTGAAAAAAATTTGAGCAGTTCTTCATGTTCACCGAGGAAATATCCGAATATTGTTACGAGGAGCAGGCAGAATGGAACAATTGCCATCATAGTGAAGTATGATATTGAGCCTGCGAGCATGATCCCGCTGTCCCTGAAGAAGTCCACGAAGCTTTTGAATATTGCCTTTATGTATCGCATCGCTGCTCAATTATAACAGGATCGATTGAGCGATTCTATATTCAGGCCTGTCTGCGTGCAACGCACAGGCAGGCCTGTCTTACAAAATCGCTCAACTTAGATTTAAGATTTTCAGGCGATTTTTCGATTAAAAGGCGGCATTCTGCGGTGTATTAAAAAAATATACACTTTTTGTGTCTGTGTGTGTAAAATAGTTGTTAATGCTGATTTTTATATAAGGAGGATAAGGGATGAAAGGGAATATCCTTGTGGTTGATGACGAACAGATTGTCCTGAGGAGCTGCGAGAGGATACTGTCGCCCGAGGGATACGGGGTTGACACTGCAACATCTGCAAAAGACGCCCTGTCTCTGCTCGATAGGAATCTATACGACCTCATAATTACCGACATCAAGATGCCTGAGATGGATGGCATAGAGTTTATGAAACAGGCGAGGTCAAAAAATCCAGATATAAACATAGTGGTTATAACAGGCTACCCGTCTCAGGAAAGCATTAAAGAGGCATTGCGCCTGAGGATAATAGATTATCTGCCGAAGCCTTTCTCTCCCACCCATCTCATTGAGGTAACGAACAATGCGGTTGAACTAAAGAAAAAAGGCATTGCACCCGAACCTCAGGTTGAGGATTACACGGAGGATGTGGCTGCAAGGCTTGATGAAATAATAAGCAGGTATAAAAATAAACCGGGAAGTCTGATACCAGTTCTTCAGGAGGCGCAGGAGCTTGTTGGGTATCTGCCGCCTGTTGTGCAGAGGCATATATCAAAGGGATTGAGGATACCTGTAAGCGAGGTGCATGGAGTTGTATCCTTTTATTCATTTTTTACAATGAAGCCCAAAGGCAAGCACAATATCAAGGTATGCCTCGGAACCGCATGTTATGTCAAGGGAGCTGAGGAGATAGTCAAGAAGTTCAGCGATGGACTTAAGGTTGATGTGGGCGGAATAACAACAGACAAGAAGTTCTCGCTTGAGACAGTGAGATGTCTTGGTGCATGCGGGCTTGCGCCTGTCGTTGTTGTGGATAAGGACATACATGGTTCTGTCAATCCTGTAAAGGCGATGGAACTCTTGAAGGAATATGAATAATTTTAGGAGGAATATATGGCCAGATTAACGGTTGATGATTTAAAAAAGATCAAGGAAGATTATAAGGCATCCCTTACATTAAGGGAGGGAGGCTACAGGGCAAAGATAACTGTTCATATGGGTACATGCGGGATCGCTGCTGGTGCTCGAAAGGTGATGGAGGCGCTCCTCGATGAGATAAATAAAGGCAATGTGAAGGATGTGATTGTGACAACATCCGGATGTGCAGGGCTTTGCAGCAAAGAGCCCATGGCAACAGTCGAGATAATAAACGAGGCGCCTGTGAAATATGTCTATCTCAACGAGGATAAGATAAGAAAGATATTCAAAGAGCACGTAATAGGTGGAAAGGCGGTTGAAGATCTTGCCCTTGTCGTGGGCAGCGAAACAGCATACTAAAGACAGGTAAAGGCAAAGGTAGAGAAGAAACAAAATTTTTTGGAGGAGAGATGGAAAGGTATCGTGCAAGTGTTATGTTGTGCGGAGGCACTGGCTGCATAGCCGGAGGCAGTCTGAAGGTAAAGCATGCCCTTGACGAAGAAATCAAAAATAGGGGGCTTCAGAATGAAATAAATGTTGTCCTTACGGGTTGTAACGGGTTCTGTGCGCAGGGCCCTGTTATGACCGTTTATCCGGAAGATATATTTTATGAAAAGGTCACTCCAAAAGACATTCCCCTTATTGTTGAAGAGCATTTCATAAAGGGAAGGCCTGTTGAGAGGTTCATGTACAAAGAGCCTGCCAAGAAGCAGACAATACCTTTAATGAGGGATATCCCGTTTTTTAGCCTCCAGGTTCTCAGGGCATTAAGGAACAAAGGTCTTATAGACCCTGAAAAGATAGAGGAATATATTGCCCGTGATGGGTATCAGGCTGCTGCAAAGGCATTAACAGAGATGACCCCTGAGCAGATAATAGAAGAGGTCAAGAAGTCCGGACTTAGGGGCAGGGGAGGTGCTGGATTCCCTACAGGCTTGAAGTGGGAGTTCTGTTCGAAGGTCAAGGGGGACCAGAAGTATATCCTCTGTAATGGCGACGAGGGGGATCCGGGTGCATTCATGGACAGGAGCATTATGGAGGCAGATCCCCATGTTGTCCTTGAGGGCATGATTATCGGAGCAAAGGCAATAGGTGCGAATAAAGGCTATATATATGTGAGGGCAGAGTATCCCCTTGCGGTGCACAGACTTCAGCTCGCTATAAAGCAGGCAAAGGAATACGGCCTCCTTGGAGAAAATATCTTAGGTACCGGTTTTAACCTCGACATCGAGATATATCAGGGCGCAGGTGCATTTGTGTGCGGCGAGGAGACAGCACTGATGAGGTCAATAGAAGGAAAGAGGGGAATGCCGAGGCCGAGGCCACCGTTTCCTGCACAAAAAGGTCTCTGGGACAAGCCCACTGTGCTCAATAATGTCGAGACATATGCCAATATCCCGCAGATAATACTGAACGGCGGAGACTGGTTCAGAAGTCTTGGTACCGAAAAGTCTACAGGCACAAAGGTATTTGCATTAAGCGGAGCAATAAACAACATAGGTCTTATAGAAGTTCCCATGGGAATTCCTCTCAGAAAGATAATATTCGATATCGGCGGCGGTATACCAAAAGGCAGGAAGTTTAAGGCAGTTCAGTTAGGAGGTCCATCAGGCGGGTGCATTCCAGAGCATCTTCTCGATACACCTGTAACATACGAAGACATTGTTCAGACTGGTGCAATCGTTGGTTCAGGCGGTATGGTTGTCATGAATGACCTCAACTGCATGGTGAGTGTAGCTAAATTTTTTCTCGAATTTACCACTGATGAATCATGCGGCAAATGCCCTCCCTGCAGGATAGGAACCACTGTAATGCTCTCTATATTGGCCAACATAACAGAGGGCAGGGGTAAGGAGGGAGATATAGAACTCCTCGAGGACATGTCCAGAGATATAATTGCCACATCCCTCTGCGGATTGGGTCAGACAGCACCGAATCCTGTTCTAACAACAATAAAATACTTCAGGGATGAGTATGAGTCCCATATAAATGAAAAATGGTGCAAGACAGGCGTATGTAAAGAACTCTGTACATTCTACATAGATGAAGAAAAATGCAAGGCATGCGGTGCATGCAAGAGGGTCTGCCCCCAGAATGCAATCTCGGGGGAAAAGAAGGTGCCGCACCGCATAAATCAAGCCCTGTGCATTCAATGCCGTTCATGCTATGAGGCATGCAAGTTCGATTCTGTGAAGATAGGGCCAAGGAGCTATAGAGAAATTCTGAAAGAAGATATGCCTGCACAGGAAGTTCTGAAAGAAATGCATATGGCTGTGCTTGCCGGAAAAGAAGAATAAAAGGAGGAATGAGATATGCCAATAGAGCTTACAATAAATGGAAAGAGTATAAAGGTTGAACCAGGGACGACTATTCTTCAGGCAGCACAAAAAAATGGTATCTATATACCTAACATGTGCTATGACAAAAGACTAAAGCCTTACGGTGGATGCAGGCTCTGTATTGTGGAGGTTGAAGGGCAGCCGAGGCTCTTTGCTGCATGCTCAACACCTGTTACAGAAGGTATGGCGGTACAAACAGAGACGCCAAAGCTTGCAAAGGCGAGGAAGCTTGTCCTTGAGCTCCTTCTTGTTCACCATCCGCTTGACTGTCCCATATGCGACAAGGCTGGGGAGTGCGAACTTCAGGACCTTGCCTTTAAATATGGTCCTTCCCAGAGCAGGTTTGTGGCTGAAAGAAAGCATGACCCGGAAAGGATCGATGCACCCATTGTTGAGAGGAATCCGAACAGGTGCATCCTCTGCGGAAAGTGCGTGAGGGTCTGTGCAGAGCATCAGGGAGTGGGTGCGATAAACATAATAGGCAGGGGGTTTAAGTCAAAGATAAGCCCTGCCTTTGAGGAGACCCTCAACTGCGAATTCTGCGGTCAGTGCATAGACGCATGCCCTGTTGGAGCCCTTGGTGCAAAGCCTTACAGGTTCCGCTCAAGGGTGTGGTATATGGACGAATACGAGACCATATGCCCTTATTGCGGATGCGGTTGTACGACGAATGTAAGTATGAGGGAAGGAAGGATAATAAGGGCAAGGGGCAAAGAGGACGTAGGAATAAACGAAGGGAATCTCTGCAGCAAGGGCAGGTTCGGGTTCGATTACATATATTCGGAAAACAGGCTCACAACCCCAATGATTAAGAAGGATGGGAAACTGTCGCCTGCATCATGGGAAGATGCGCTTGAGTATGTAGCAAAGAGGCTTGAGTCTATAAAGCAACAGTACGGGCCATCTGTCATTGGAGCAATAGGCTCCCAGAGATGCACTATGGAAGACAACTATATGCTCCAGAAATTCATGAGGGATGTTATTGGCACGGATAATATAGATTCTGCAGCAAGATTCGGCTATGCAAAGGCGCAAAGGGCAATGGCAAAGGCATTCGGCACGGACTTCCTGCCCATAAAATGGGATGCCCCTCGCCATACAGATTTCATACTTGTTGTGGAGTCGGATATAACATCCACCCTTCCTGTGTGGGGATTGAATTTCATCAAGGCAAAGAATGACGGTGCAGCGCTGATCGTTGCAGATACAAAGGAGACGAAGCTTGCGAGGAACAGTACCCAGTGGTTGAGAATAAAACCCGGCTCAGGCGTGGCGCTCTTGAACGGTGTTGCCAGGGTCATAATAGACGAAGGTTTGTATGACAAGAACAAGGCTTCTTTAATAAAGAATTTTGATGCCTTTGTGAACAGCCTGAAGGAATTTACGCCATCGACAGTCTCCAAGATTACAGGCATACCAGAAGATGAGATATTAAGCCTTGCGAGGTCTTATGCATCTTCCAAGAATCGGCTTGTGGCATTGACATCAAATGCATCGGAAAATACAAAGAGCATAAACACACTCCTCGCCGCTTCAAACCTCGTACTCCTCATGGGCGACGGACCGGATGCCATACAGATACCTGCTGAGTTTTCGAACACCCTCGGAATGTGGATGGTAGGGGTCAGACCCCTTGCTGACGGAAAGGATGCCTATGAGATGCTTTATGAGATAGGCACTATAAAGGCCCTTTATATCATGGGAGAAAATCCCATGGTAACATTCCAGGATGTATCAAGGGTGGAAATGACACTGAAGGGACTTGAATTGCTTGTAGTGCAAGATATATTCCTTACAGAGACTGCGAAGCTTGCAGATGTTGTCCTTCCCGCATGCAGTTGGTCGGAAAAGGAAGGGATATTTATGTCAGCCACAGGCAATATCCAGAAGGTGCCGAAACTGATATCAGAGACAGGACAGTCCATTGCCGATTGGAAGGTGTTCAGAAACCTTGCGAGGGTAATGAACAAAGACATCGGATTGAAGGAACTCATGGATATAAGGGCATCCATTACAGACATGGTTGTCGCAGGAGAGATAAGAGAGGTTCATCCTTCTTTCAACCCTGTTTCTTACGAGGTCATGGAGAGTGTAAGCGATGAGTATCCAATGTTCCTTGTCACTGCAAATATCCTTCAGCACTCAGGGGCACTCTCTGTCCTTTCCAAAAACCTTGACTCTGTTGTATCCGATGCATACCTGCAGATAAATACAAAGGATGCGAAGAAACATAATATACATGATGATGCCTTTGTAAAGGTCAGATCAAAGAGGGGAGAGGTTTATTTGAAGGCAATGCTTTCTGACGAGGTGCCTGAAGGTACGGTTTTTGCACCTACGCATTTTGCCCATGCAAAGGTCAATACCCTGACATATCCTTCTTTGAACGGAGGCCTGCCGCTTGTGGCAGTAAAGATAGAGGCAGCATAGAACAACAGGTAAAGGTAGAGGCAGGGGAAAATTTTTGCTACTGCCTTTACCTTTACTTATTTTCTGTCTTTATATGCCTATTAATCAGCAGTAAAAAAATAATTTCTTGATATATAATAATAAAATGTTGTTTCGCAATATTTATCTCGATATTCTCAATAATATCTCCGACGGCGTCTATTACATCAACAGCGACAGGAAGATAGAGTACTGGAACAAGGGCGCAGAAATCCTTACAGGATATTCCTCTGAAGAGGTCAAGGGGAAAATTTGTGGCGATGTGCTTTCATTCGAGGACGAATCCGGGGCCAGGCTGCCTGTCTATGAATATCCGGCGATCCTCTGTTTGCAGTCATTCAGAACACATGTTAAGAGCCTGTTTCTTGTAGGTAAGAATAAAGAAAAGATATATATAGAGGAGCAGGCATCCCCTGTCTTGCGTGGAGGGAAAATAATCGGCGCTGTCTGTGTCTTAAGGGATAATATGCGGGTATTTCCTGCTGTTGAGGCGCATATAAAGAGCCGGAGGAGGGAAAGGCTGATTCCCATATGCGCATGGTGCAAGAAGATAAAGATAAGCGAAGACTCATGGGAGCAGATAGAAAAATACCTCACAGACGAGGGATTCGGTGTATTCACACATGGCATGTGCCCCGACTGTGCGGACAAGATATTCGAGAAGAAGGTCTATCTTGAGAGCTATCAGAATATCTGCAAGGCAATAAGTGCAAGCCTTTCCCTTAACGAGGTGTTGAATCTCATAGTGACAAATGCCGTTAAGGTAATGAATGTGAAGGCGAGTATGCTCAGGCTTTTAAACAAGGAGACTCAGAAACTGGAGGTAGCTGCCTATTATGGACTGAGTGAAAAATATGTAAATAAAGGCCCTGTTGACTACGACAAGAGCATCGCAGATGCCATGGAGGGCAAGGCTGTATCTATTTATGACATCACCTCTGATTCGGATGCGCGATATCGCAGAGATGCAGAGCAGGAGGGGATAAGAAGCATACTGTCAATACCTGTCAAATTCAAGAAAGAGGTGATCGGGGTTTTAAGGATGTATACTGCCGAGCCTGTAAAGTATAAAGATGAAGACCTGAAATTTATGGCAGCAATAGCAGAGCAGGCAGCCATTGCAATAGTGAATGCAAGGACATTCGAAACCACTGTGTCCCGTGCAAAGGAATATCTCAGGGTGTTTGAAGAGGTGACAAAGGCGGTGAGTTCTACATTAAGGCTGAATGAGGTGCTTAATCTCATAGTCAAGAAACTGCCCGAGGTAATGAACCTCAAGGCTGCCACTATAAGATTGCTCGATGCTACAGGCCAGAAGCTGGAGCTGGCAGCAGCTTATGGACTTAGCGAGAAATACCTTGGAAGGGGGCCTGTCGATACAGAGGAAAATGTAAGGGAGGCTCTCCAGACAAGGCCTGTTGCCATATACGATGTAAGCACAGATCCAAGAGTCCATTACCAAAAAGAGGCAATGGAAGAAGGGATAAAGAGCATGCTTACACTTCCAATAATTGCAAAGGGCAGGGTAATAGGGGTTTTGAGGCTCCTTACAGACAGGCCGCGACATTTTACAGAAGAGGATATTGCATTTTCAGCATCCCTTGCAGAGGTGTGCGGCACTGCAATCGAGAATGCAAGGATGTATGAACGGTTTCATAAAGCGGAAAATATATAAGAGCGCCAGCGGCTCTCTCGAAGAGAGGGAAGACCTTATAGCCATTGAAAAGAGGCTGAAAGTTTCTGTGAATGGCAAAGATGTCCTGAGTCTTTACTGCACGCCGCTTATGATAAGAGAGCTTGTTGTCGGTATGTTCATGACCGAGGATATCATCAAAGGCAAATGGTGTGCAGAAAGGATGTCCATAGAGTACGGGGAAGATGTTTTAGTTGATATTCCTGCTGAAGGGAATGCCTCCACTGACGGCGCTGTAATTACATCAGGATGCATCGGCGGCATAACATTTCCAAAGAGATTGTCCCTGCAGAAAATAGACGACCAGTTTCAGATAAAGATGTCTGTATTGAAAGAGTTGTTTAGGAGATTTCAGAATGCCTCTGAGCTTTATAAAATAACAGGATGTGTGCACAGCGCAGGACTCAGCGACGGCAATGAAATATTTTGCCTCGCAGAGGATATCGGAAGGCATAACGCAGTTGATAAGGTTATAGGCTATGCAATTCTTGAGAATATTCCATTCCAAGGCAAGATAATGCTCGCAAGCGGAAGGCTTTCATCAGAGATCGTCTCAAAGTGCGCAAAGTGGGGAATACCCGTGGTTGCAAGCAGGACATCTCCAACAAGCCTTGCAGTAGACATCGCAGAAAAAAGCGGCGTGACTGTAGTCGGCTTTATAAGGGCAGACAGGCTGAATGTTTATACAAATCCACAAAGGATAATTTAGGTCATCTCTTTAAATCTTCTTTTTGCCTTCTGATGTTTTTTGTTTTCTTCGATTCTTTTAACTATCCATTTGAAGAAAAAGTCCTCCGACTGCGGCCTTTCTCAAATCTATATTCGGTTAAATTTTAAGGTTCATCTCCAAAATAGTTGCTATAAATGCTCACTGATTATCAAGCTATTTGTAACTAAGTTAAGCAATTATATATGTCAGGCCTGTCTGCGTGCAACGCACAGGCAGGCCTGACATATATTTTCGCTCAATTTGGGCTGCAACTAAATGGGAGATGAACCAATTTTAATTTTTTGCCTTAATAGCCTTTTGTATTTCATATGTGATACAATTATAAAAAACATAGGAGGGATTTTCCCATGGCAAAGACAGCAATGATAGTAGCAAGGACAGAGCCTGCATTAAAGGCAGATGCCGAAAAGATTTTAAAGAAGCTAGGCTTATCCACAACCGAGGCAATAAACATATTTCTTGCACAGATAAGGCTTATGAAGGGCTTGCCTTTTGACGTGAAGATACCGAATAAAGCCACACTAAAGGCTATGCGGGATGCAGAAGAAGGTAAAAATCTGATAGAGTGTAAAGACGCTGAGGATATGTTTAAGAAATTGGGCATATAGAATGTATAAGCCCAAATATACCAAATACTTCAATAAGGATATTCGAAGACTTGAACGGTCAGGCAGTCACGGCATTGAAAAACTGAAAGTTGTTATCCGTAAGCTCATAAATGGCGAGCCCCTTGAACCACGCTATAAAGACCACAAATTAACAGGCAACTATGAAGGACATAGGGACTGTCATATAGAACCGGACTTGATGCGGACTTATTTGAATAGCAGATTATTTTATTCGTAAAGATTATCTGAATTTCTGCCCGCCCCTGTTCAGCATCTGATTCATCTCTTCAGGCACGGGCGAGTAATTGATAGCATCTTCTTGCGATATCAATCCCTTTGTATAAAGCTCATAGAGCGACTGATTCATGGTCTGCATTCCTGATCGTGTTTGACCTGTCTGCATCATGGAGTATATCTGGTGGAGCTTGTCTTCCCTTATAAGATTTCTTATGGCAGGTGTTGGCACGAGGATTTCGAGGGCAAGAACCCTTCCCTGTCCATCCTGCCTTGTCATCAATCTCTGTGAAATAATACCTTCGAGTACAAAAGACAACTGAACCCTTATCTGCTCCTGCTGATGTGGTGGAAATACATCTATTATCCTGTTTATTGTCTGAACTGCCGAGTTTGTATGAAGCGTGGCAAAAGTCAGATGTCCTGTCTCTGATATCCTTATTGCTGCCTCTATTGTTTCGAGGTCCCTCATCTCGCCTATGAGCACAACATCGGGGTCCTGTCTCAGTATGTATTTTAAGGCATTGCTAAACGAGAATGTATCGGAGTTTACCTCCCTCTGGTTTATGAGGCATTTTTTATGGTTGTGCAGGAATTCTATTGGATCTTCCACTGTTACTATGTGCGACTCCCTTTCAGAGTTTATCCTGTCTATCATTGTTGCGAGGGTTGTTGATTTTCCGCTTCCTGTAGGCCCTGTAACAAGGATGAGTCCGTGTGGTTTCTTGATGAGTTCTTCCACTACATCCGGCAGCCCCAGTTCCTGAAATGTCTTGATGTTAAATGGTATTGCCCTAAATGCACCTGCAACCGCGCCTCTCTGAAGAAAGATATTTGCCCTGAATCTGCTTAGTCCTTTTATACCGAATGAGAGGTCAAGTTCATTGTTCTCCTCGAATTTATGTTTTTGTGATTCTGTAAGAATGCTGTAGCAGAGTTCCTTTGTGTTTTCAGGCGTCAGTGAAGGACTGCCTTCAACTGGAACAAGCCTTCCTGCTATGCGCAGCCTCGGTGGACTGCCTGTTGTTATGTGCAGGTCGGATGCGCCCTTTTCTATCATTAATCTTAGTAAATCAAATAATGAGGCCATAATTAGTCTTCAAAGGTTACCCTGAGAATCTCTTCTACAGTTGTTATTCCATTCATTACCTTTTTTAATCCGCTCTGTCTGAGCGTTGACATACCAAGGCGCACTGCCTCTTTTTTTATGTCTGCTGCAGGCGCACCCTGAAGTATCATCTCCTTTAACTCATCCTTTATGGGCATGATTTCATGGATAGCTATCCTTCCTTTATATCCTGTATTATTGCATTCAGGACAACCTTTTCCTATATAACACTTAACATCCTTTGCCACATCAGGCGAAAACCCTGCCTTGATGAGTATTGTCTCAGACAGATGTTCCTCTTCCTTGCAATTTTCGCATATCTTCCTTGCAAGCCTCTGTGCTACTATTAAAATTACCGATGATGAGACCATAATGGGCTCTATTCCCATATTTATAAGCCTTGCTATGGTGCTCGGTGCATCGTTTGTGTGAAGGGTGCTCAAGACAAGATGTCCTGTAAGCGCTGCTTTTATTGCTATCTCTGCTGTCTCAAAGTCCCTTATCTCACCCACGAGGATGATGTCAGGGTCCTGTCTTAAAAATGCCCTCAAGGCAGCGGCAAAAGTAAGTCCAATATCCTCCCGTATATGCACCTGGTTTATTCCAAAGAAATTGTATTCGACAGGGTCTTCTGCAGTCATGATATTTACACCTGGCTTGTTCAGATGGGAGAGGGCAGAATACAGGGTTGTTGTCTTGCCGCTTCCAGTGGGCCCAGTTACAAGTATCATGCCGTAAGGTTTTTCAATGGCATCGTAGAAATCCATGAGTTGCTGCTCGTCGAATCCAAGCTTTGATAGTTCAAGCTGGAGGTTGGATTTATCGAGAAGCCTCATAACAATCTTTTCTCCAAAGAGGGTTGGCAGTGTGGAGACTCTGAAGTCTATCTCCCTGTCATCGCCGAATTTGAGTTTTATCCTTCCGTCCTGCGGCAGCCTCCTCTCTGATATATCGAGATGGGACATTATCTTTATCCTCGATGTGATTGCGTTCTTCATCTTCACAGGAATCTTTAACACAGACTGAAGCACTCCATCTATTCTGTATCTAACCCTGAGAATATCTTCGGAAGGCTCTATATGTATATCGCTGGCACGGGACCTTATGGCATTCATCAGGATACCATTGACCAGCTTTACTATGGGGGCATCTACTTCTTTGTGTTCATCCTTATCTTCTTTTTCTTCTATAACTGTTATATCTTCGAGGGCACTGCCTATTACCTTGTTGAGGTCTTCTATCTCCATAATGTCTTTTCCACTGCCTTTGCGTCCGATTATTGTTACTTTTGCCTCTTTCTTCGGATAGTACTTTTCTATTGCCTCCATGATGGCGGACTCTGCAGCTACATGTACTAACACCTTCATTCCTGAGAGGAACCTGACATCATCTATTGCAAGGCTGTTGGATGGGTCAGCTATGGCGATCCTCAAGCCGGCTCCGTCTTTTGAGATGGGGATAAGCTGGTATTTTTTTGCTGTTTCGTAAGGTATGAGCTTTAATGAAGTGGTGTCGATCTTGTGGTCTGAAAGGTTGATTGCAGGGGCATTGTACTGTCTGCTTAAGAATGTGATGAGGCTTTCTTCGTTTATATAGCCCAATTTCAGAAGTACCGAACCGAGCCTTTTGCCCTCAAGCCTTTGGAGACGAAGGGCTTCGTTTAGTTGTTCTTCAGTGATAAGTTTTGCTTTTAATAAAAGCTGGCCTAATAAGGACGTTGCTACGGTCATTATCTAAAATACTGCAAAAAAACGACTTAAGTCAAACCCCAATACCCTTGATTTGCCGATAGAAAGCCGTCATTGCGAGCGAAGCGAAGCAATCTCGCCTTTTTGCAATGAGATTGCCACGCACCCTTGGGGTGCTCGCAATGACTGATAGAATAAAGGTTTTCAAGTTCTATCGCAAAATAGGAAATACTCCGAGTCTTGAATTAATATCTCATTACTTGTTACTATACACCCATTACTGTTGTTGAGGGCAGTTAGCTCAGTCGGTAGAGCAGGGGCCTGAAAAGCCCCGTGTCGGGAGTTCGATTCTCTCACTGCCCACCATTTTTACTCTTCCCCGTTCTCTCCAAATGGTCTAACAGCAAATGCAGAGCGTTTAAGAACTTCGTCTCTGCCGCTGTTTTGTAAAACTGTTTTTGAAACCCTGATTTGCCGATAGAAAGCCGTCATTGCGAGCGAAGCGAAGCAATCTCGCCTTTTTGCAATGAGATTGCCACGCACCCTTGGGGTGCTCGCAATGACTGATAGAATAAAGGTTTTCAAGTTCTATCGGCAAAATAGGTTGAAAATAATCTGTGGAATTTGTTCAAAAATATTGATAAACTTATTTATCTCTAAATTGAGCGATTTTGTAAGGCAAATCTGCCTGTGCGTTGCACGCAGACAGGTCTGAATATAGAATCGCTCAATTTGGGTTATAATTTTTCAGTTCGGTTTTCTATGGTTTCTACCACTACCCGGCTTTGGGGTTATCGTAAAATCTATTTTGGGCAAATAAGGGTAAGATATGAATGAACTCATAGTTACTGTTAAAACTGTAACACCCCTATTCCTTGGAGGGGCAGACGGCAAAACGCCTGAATTACGAACTCCATCAATCAAAGGAATGATGCGGTTCTGGTGGAGGGCATTGAATGGACATCAATCTATTGAAGATTTACGGAAGGCAGAAGCCGAGTTGTTTGGTAGCAGTGATGAAGGAGTTGGAAGGTCAAAGTTTTCATTAAAGATTATCAGGGCAGAACTGGAAAAAGATAACTATAAGCCTGTTCTCAAAAGAAATTTCACAGCACAAGCCTTTAAGCCTGAACAAACATTTAAGCTCGTATTAAGCGCCACTAATAGCTTTAGCAAATTTGAGATGGTTTGTAACCTTTTGAAGATTTCTTTAATTCTCGGAGGCATAGGCAAAAGAAGCAGGCGGGGATTTGGAAGCCTAAAAATTGTTAACATTAACGGTAGTGATTTTGCCTCTGATTATTCATTAACATCAATTTGCTATATGTTAAATGTTATTGTTCCAAATAGCTTTAAAGTTGATGACAGTAAAATCAAAAGGATTAATACTATATCATCAGATGCAGACTATCCCTATATCAAGGAGATTGAGATTGGCAAGCCATCCGATTCTTATGACGCATTGATTCAAAAGATAGGTAAGGCATCTCACGACTATGATTGTTATTACACTGGATTTGTAGAGAGTTCACATCGTTTTGCCTCGCCTGTATATGTCTCTATCATAAAAGACAATAAAGATAAATACCTGCCAGTGGTTACTACCCTGAATTGTTCCTATAAGGGAGGATTCAACAGCCTCTCAAATGACGATAAAAAGATTGACAAAACAAACGATTTTATAAAGGCGGTGCTGTCGTGAATCAATATCTTTTTCACTTCACCATAACCCCTGTTCAGTCCTTTGTTTCTCAGGCAAGACGGACAAGGGATCTGTGGGCAGGGTCTTATTTGTTGTCATATCTTGCAGGTGTAGCTATGAAGGCTATCAAAGATAGTGGAGGTAGCATTGTCTTTCCTGCCATTGACAATGACCCTTTGTTTAATGCTCTTTATAACCCTCTTAGTGTTGATAAAGATAGCCTCTCTGCCAGCATAGGCTCGCTTCCTAATAGGTTTAAGGCAGAGGCACAAGACCCTGCCACTGCTGCCCATGCTGGAGACATTGCTGTCAAAGAGGCGTGGCATAAGATCTCTGAATCAGCTTTGTCAATAGTGAGAGGCCGTGCTGGAAAGTCCTTTACCAAGCATACACTGGAGATGTGGCGAAGACAGGTGTGCAATCACTGGGAGGTCTCGTGGATCATTGGAGATGATGGAGCGCTTCTTGATGAACGAAAAAATCTGCGAAACTTCTTCCCAGAACCAGAGTTAGGTGAGAAATGCACTATCTGTGGAGAGAGACAGGCATTAAGCAGTGATAAAGATGACAGTCGTCATAATGTAGTTGAGTGGTGGAAGGAATTTGTTAATACCTTTAATGGCAGAAGGGGGTATCATTTCAGGAAAGAAGGCGAAAGGCTCTGTGCTATCTGCACCATTAAGAGGGTTTTTCCCATAAAAGATATGACAAAGAAGGCGATAGGCTGGGAGGTCTATCACAATTATCCATCAACTGCTTATATATCTGCTGTTGACTGGCTGATAGAGTTACTGAAAAAGGCTGCGACAGATAAGACAACAAAAGATGCCATTAAAGGCTTTATAGACATCTGCAATAAAGCAGACATTGCCCTTGACGAGGAGGCAACAAAGATTAAAGCCATCTCAGACATTATAGCCAGACACCCGGAGTGGAAAGATATATATGACTTCAGGGGCGATGTGTTTTTCTCTGAATCAATAAAGAATAAGAATGAGTTTCCAATAAAGGACGAGTATACTCGAAAAGAATTACTCAGTTCTTTAGAGGCTTTAACAAAGTGCGCTGACTCTAAACCTACTCCGTTTTATGCCTTGATTATTATGGACGGAGATAATATGGGCAGGCTCTTATCAGTATATTCACAAAGGCAGTCAGAAATATCAAAGGCACTTGCTGACTTTGCAGGGGGGGTACTTGAGATTGTTGAAGACAAATATAATGGAAAGCTGATTTATGCAGGCGGAGATGATGTGATGGCCCTTCTACCTTTAAATACTGCCCTATACTGTGCTGCTGAACTCAGAGATGCTTATCTGCAGGCATTTAACAATTATGTCCCAGAAATAATACAAAAGGCAGAAGGGACTATCAGTGCTGGTATTGTATATGCCCATATGAACACCCCTCTTCAAGCTGTTGTTAGAGACGCTCATAGGCTGCTTGACAACACAGCAAAGGATCTGCTGGGCAGAGACGCCTTTGCTGTCCGCGTATGGAAAAGGGGAGGTCCCTTAATAACCTTTGGAAAAAAATGGAAAGACCCTCAATGCATTAGCTGGCCAGATGAGATTGAGATGATAAAGGACGACTTTAAAGACAATAAATACGGCTCTGGGTATTTTTACCGCTTCAGGGAATTGATAGACATAATGAAGACATTAAGCCCTGAAGACAGTATAAAGCTCCTGACAGCAGAATATCTTAAGAGACGTGAAAACAGGGGGCTACCCGACAGGCATGATGAGAAAATAAGAGAAGCAGAGGAAAGGGTCAAAAGGTTGTATGCCCTCTCGTTGTATCCATATCAAACCTATGATGAGCATGGCAATGAAGGTATCGAAACCAAACCTAATCCTGATGGTTTACTCTTTGTCCGATTCCTTGCTGAAAAGGAGATTTGAATATGCCAAAGACATATAAAGAATGGTTGTTTAATCCCCTTGAAACCCTTTTTTTCAGGGATGGCAAGCCCTTTGGTTTTGGACAGAGCGCCTATCTTGAATCCCTATTCCCTCCCACACCCCAGACCATGCAAGGAGCGGTGAGATATAACATAATCCTTGCCAACTGCAAGTCCAACAATCCCTTTCAATGCAAAGGTTGCATTCACCTGAGCAATTGTTTAGTGCCTGAAAATATTGGTTCTTTTAATGAAGGTGATTATGGAAGACTTGATTTATACGGACCTTACCTCTATAAAAATGGCAATAGATACTATCCTCTTCCCTTTGACCTTATGCAGGAGTCTGAAGGCCAAAAGAGGCTTGTCAGTCTAAAACCAGACAAAGGGATTGTTAAGCAATGTGACATGGGCAATATCCACTTACCTTCAAAGCCTGCTGGATATGGCACCATTAAAGAGCTAAAGGGCTGGATTGCAGAAAATGACCTTCTCGAATATCTCTGGAATCAAACAATACCTGAAAAGAAAAACATAAAACAGGACAGCGACTTCTTTGAGAAAGAACCTCGTATTGGCATAGGCAGGGATTATGCCACGCATACTGCTAAGGAAGGCTTGCTCTATTCTATTGCCACGCTTAGGTTTAAAGAAGATGTCTCCATAGGGGTTAAGGTAAAAGGCATTGATGAATCGCTTCAGCCAAAGCACAACTCTACAAAATTTGGTGGAGAGGGTAAGGTTTGTAAGCTGATAATTAGAGATTATCCTGATGATGAAAAACAATTTAAATTCAATGCAATGGACAAACACATCAAGATGCTTCTCCTTCAGCCTGCTGATTTTGGCGGGTGGCTTCCTCCGGGGTTTAAGGAAATTGTCCGTGATGGGTCAAAATTCTGGGAAGGCAGCATTAATGGAGTTGTCCTTCGTCTTATCTCAGCCTTTGTAGGCAAGCCCCAAAAGATAGGAGGATGGGATATGGCATCTAACAAGAGCAAAGCGATAAAGAGTTATGTGCCTGCAGGAAGTGTTTATTTCTTTGAGGTTATAGATGAAGGCTTGGAATTATTGCCAGTAGAGGGCAAGATTGGTGAAAATGCAGCAATAGGACTTGGACATTATATATTTGGGAGGTGGTAAGGTGTTTAATAAAGGTATTATGGTTGGGTTATTTGCAGAGACACCCCTTCATCCTGGAACCGGGTCAACTACTGGGGTTGTTGACCTTCCAGTGCAGAGGGATATTCACACAGGATTTCCGATTATACAGGCATCAGGACTGAAGGGTGCTATGCGCGAAGTTGTTGAAGGCAAACTGAGCAAAGAAAAAGTAGATATTATTTTTGGTCCTGAAAATTCTGAACATGCAGGCTCCATATCAATCACAGACGCAAGACTGCTTGCATTCCCTGTCCGTTCGTTATCAGAGGTATATGTCTGGGTAACATGCCCGCTTGTACTGGACAGGCTCAAAAGGGACATGGGACTTATCAAAATCCCTGCAAATAGTCTTCCAGATATACCCGATACCAAAGGCAAGGCTTATATTCCGACCGGCTCAGACCTAAGCAAAAAGATTGTCCTTGAAGAATTCTATCTAATGGTTGACAACACCAAGGCTAATGATGTTGACAAATGGGTTAATGAAATTATCAGATTTCTGCCTTCCGCTGAAGCTCATAAGTCAGTTAATGAAAAGATGGAGAAGCACCTTGTTGTTATTTCCAATGAAGATTTTGCTCATCTTGTAAAGACAGCCACACAGGTGTCAGCCCGAATTGTGCTTGATGAAAATAAGACAAGTAAGAATCTCTGGTATGAAGAGAGCCTGCCACCTGATACACTCCTTTACACCATGATATTTGCAATGGATTCAAGGAAAGACAGGGCAATGCAAGCCGATGAAATAATAAGAACTCTCGAAGACACGGTTTGTGAGTATATCCAAATCGGTGGCAATGAGACCGTTGGCATGGGGTGGTGTGCTGTCTCATATCGCAAGGAGGCAGTATGAGTCAGGCACTTGAGCAGGAAAGGGCAAAATATGCTTTAGATATAATTAAAGAATTTCAGAAAGGTGACAGGGAGAAATACAGGACACTCATCAAAAAACTTCCTGCCATGGTCCTCAATAATGGACTTGGACAGGCACTTGCATACCTTCTTGCTGATGATGAAGGGAAAAAGGGTGAGCCATCCTGGCATCTTTATAGTTGCCTCCAAGCTTGGGTTGTAGAAAAACGAGGCATTTATACTGGGAATTTCATTGATTCTTTGATGAATGAAGACCGCACTAAATATATGCAGGCACAGCATGAGACATTAAAGCTCCTTACATGGATGACCAAATTTGCTGACGCCTATTTGAAGGGGTGATTAGATATGGGAAATTGGAGCGATGAAATATCAAAAGTTGCCAAGTCCCGCAACCTACCAGTTCAGGACGAAAAACCTCAAACAAAAGCCAAAAATACATCGATGGAAAGCAAGGGACATAATGAAGCTAAAGTTACAAAACGAGTATTACCTCTTTATAGCGACTTAAGACATGACGATAGTAAACCAAGAGAGATGGAGATTGGTGCTAATACAGGTTTACTCTTTGATAAGTTCTGTGACCACTGGTCAGGACAGACAAAATGGAAGGAGCAGATATATCCCCGTAAAAAACAAGATATCCCTGAAAAGATTAGAAATACCCCAACCTGGGATGCAAATCCAAAGACATGGTTTTTAAAATCCATCATCAGCCATTGTAATAATCATCCTAAAACAGGGGATATTTTAAGGTCATACCACTTACGCCGTGCTGCCTTGATTGCTGCCTTAAGTGGTGAGGTATGCACTTTTAAGACCTCTTGGCGATTTGTCAGTGGCCTTGGCATGGGTCATGTGTTTGAGACTGGTTTTGTCTGGCACAGGATAATAGGTGTGCCTTATTTACCTGCCTCTTCAGTAAAGGGTGTTATCAGGGCATGGGTTGACCCTGAGAAGGGCTGGGGCAATGGAGAAGGCTGGAATGAATTCAAAAGACTCTTTGGGGATGAAAAAGACACTGGTGCTGGCAGCCTTATTGTCTTTGATGCAATTCCCGTAACTAAGCCTACCCTTGAGCTTGATATTATGAACCCCCATTACGGTGATTATTATAGCAAGAAGATTGTCAAGGGTCAGGCTGTTGCACCTGCTGACTACCTATCGCCCAATCCAATATTCTTTATAACAGTAGCACCAGATGTCCCATTCAACTTTGCCTTAGCACCAAGACCCGGCAGCGGCACACAGGAGGATTTAACAATGGGATTTGACTTGCTTAAAGAAGCCCTTACCAATCTCGGAGCAGGTGCAAAGACAGCAGTGGGATATGGGTATTTTAAGTAACTGCTTGCACTTAAGGTTATTTAATGAATGAAAAATCCTATTCAACAGAGGCTGCAGGCTGAAACATATATTAAACTTGCTGAGACCTTTCTTGGCAAAAAGAACTTTAGCCGGTGGGCATTGTTTTATGCCTGCTTGCTATTTCTCGTAGCTGGATGGTTGCCTGATGGAATCGCTGAACTATTATTAGAAAAACAATGTCGAAGCGGCTCTATTAAGCTTTGCGTCTCTTTTGCTGTAATTTTATATATCTGGTTTAAGCTAAGAAAGGCTATCAAACATAGAGGTAAAATAGAGGTGATTCAAGAAAGGCCGCTTCCTAAAAAGGTCTTGGCAGTGTTTTTAAGCCCTCTGATAAAAAAATTAAAAAAGGAAGCCTTACAGGAGCGCCTTAATAATGGAAACCTTACAGAGAAAGACATTGAAGAGACTGAATGGGAGATGCCTCTTAGGGCAATAAGACATCATGGTCAAGGACTTAAGAAGGTTTATGTATTGACATCTCCATTGACGCATGGTCTTATAGATATTTTCAGGTCTGTCGTAAAACAATTTTATCCATCTGTTGAAGTTGAGGAAGTAAAGCCAGGAGGCATAGAATTTCAAGATATCAAAGTGGTTTTTGAGGCTGTGGAGGATATATACAATAGGGCTAAAGAACAGGGATTCAAAGAGAGTGATGTAATAGTTGATGTGACTGGAGGTCAGGTTACCAATAGCATTGCAGGTGCCATTGCAACACTAACTCTGGGCAGGAAATTTCAATATGTAAGCACAAAGGATAAAAATGTTTTAGCTTACGATATAGGATATTTTGAGGAAAGCCATTATGACAACCGATAGCCTTTTTAATAAAATAGTGCAGTCCTGCTTAAGACAGATGTGCTCTGCTACTCTATCCCTGATTTGCCGATAGAAAGCCGTCATTGCGAACGAAGCGAAGCAATCTCGCCTTTTTGCAATGAGATTGCCACGCACCCTTCGGGTGCTCGTAATGACTGATAGAATAAAGGTTTTCAAGTTCTATCGGCAAAATAGGATCTATTTGAGGGATTGATAATATGCTGGCATTTATTGTATGATTATTCAGGAAGTTCCGAAACCCCTGTTAGCAACATGTTAAAAACTCGCGAAGGGAGGGTAGGTTTCGAAAAACCCTATTTTTTGCTCTTTGAAATCAGGGGGTTACAAGGGAATAGTCTACGGACATTCCCGTCATGACGGGAACTGAAACATTTTTTACCTCCTTTTCCCAATTCTTTCTTTCCAGTCTACTCAATCTCCCTAATGGGGTCAGGTCTTTAATCTTGCTATTTGATTTTAGGCATGTATAATATATTTTAGGCATGTATAATATATTTTATGGCAAGACCGTTAAGAATCGAATACGATGGTGCATTGTATCACATTACATCACGGGGCAATGAGAGGAAGCCCATTTTTAAGGAAGACGCTGACCGAGAAATTTTCCTTGACAC
>CALGPO010000105.1 GCA_937960465.1 uncultured bacterium | reverse complement strand
ACCTTACAGTTGCATAAAATCAAAGGTTACAGCAAGGACTAACATGCGTAAAAGACTTTGCCTGCAACACCTTATAAGATTTTCATACCACCATATCGTATTCAGCATTGGATTCAAGTCTCTGTTAAAACATTTATATTCTGCATAAATACGGTTTCCTGTCGCTTGTAAAGGCTTTGAAGCATGTTAGTCCTTGCTGTCTATGCAACATTAAGGTAAAATGATAGAAAATTATGTCCTTTTCATTTTACTATATCTTCTATATCCCTGTCCCCTCTGCCATCGTGAGTGCTGATCGGCATACAGTTTATAGCGGGTACAGGAAGGCATGGGAACCGTCACATCGGCTGAAGATTTGTTCATAGTATGCGTCCTTTGTTCTGTTCCGTCTTTGGCAGACTGCACCTTAGAGACATTCAACAGTAATCCTATGGCTGTCATGTTGACAAGGAGCGACGAACCTCCGTAGCTTATAAACGGCAGTGGAAGACCCTTTGTCGGTACCATTCCCGTGACAACAGCAAAATTGATAACAGCCTGGACTGCTATCATCATGGATATGCCGAATGCAAGGTAATGTGCGAATGTATCAGATGTTTTGCGCGCAATTGAAATACCTTTGATAAACAATATAAAGAACAAAAAGACTACAAAAACCACACCAATAAAACCCAATTCCTCGCCGATCAATGAAAAGATAAAATCAGTATGTACTTCGGGCAGAAATGAGAGCTTCTGTTTTCCTTCTCCCAATCCCACCCCATTGATGCCCCCGCTTCCGAGGGCTATGAATGACTGGACAAGCTGAAACCCGCTGCCCTGGGCGTCCTTCCACGGATCGAGAAATGCCGCAATCCTCTTCCATCGATACGATTCTGATATGAGCTTGAAAATGACAGGAATGGCAAGAATTCCAATGGATAATATGTAGCGTAATCTTATGCCTGATAAAAACAGCATAGCCATTGTTAGTATGCCAAGGCTCATGACAGCACCAAAGTCAGGCTGTTTTAGAAATATAACCTGAAATATCCCCATTATCCCCACAGGAATGGCAAACGACAGAAATTTGTCCTTCCTGTAACCCGAAAGGCTCATGTACCATGAAAGAAATATAACCATCGAAAGCTTCACAAGTTCCGAAGGCTGAAATGTGGAAGGCCATATTCTTATCCATCTCCTTGCTCCTCCGGCACTAATGCCCAGTTTTGTAAAGACCATTACCAGACAGACGAGCGATACTACAAGCAGGGGTATGGACAATCTTTTCAGATATTGCAGTGGCACTTTATATGCAATGAACATAGCGATTAAACCTAGTAAAACCGTAAACAACTGTTTCTTCAGAAAGCCGAACTGACTTATGACCACGCCTTTTTTCCGGTACTTCTCCACCATGTCAGGGGAAATCACAGATGTAGAGCTATATACAGCCATCAGACCGATTAATATGAGCAGGATTACAACAAACAATATCCATTTGTCATACTGCTGCTTCATAGCTCCATTACCGCCTTTTTAAACTGTCTTCCTCTGTCTTCGAAATCCCTGAACATATCAAAACTGGCGCACGCAGGCGATAGCAAAACCACATCTCCCGGAGAGGCTGCCTGCTTTGCCTTTATTACTGCTGCCTTAAAATCCTCCTCCATAAAGACATGTTCTGCCACATCCCCCACTGCCTTTTTTATCTTGTCCCTTGCCTCGCCGATAAGGACAAGGGACTTAACTTTTTCTTTAATAAGCGGCCTCAAGATTGTAAAATCGCTGTCCTTATCCCTTCCGCCTGCAATAAGCACTACAGGCTCACTGAAGCTCTCAAGGGATTTTATAACGGCCCCAACATTGGTTCCCTTGGAATCGTTGATAAACTTTACACCGTCTATCTCCCTGACAAACTCAAGCCTATGCTCAAGCCCCGGGAAGATTTTCAGTGTATTGATTACGGTATCGGCACTGCAGCCTGACAATAGCGCCATCAAAGAGGCAGCCATAGCATTTTCGATATTATGGACGCCTTTAATTTTAAAGGTTGAAGGGTCGAGGCAATAGTCTATAGGCAACAGGCCATGGGCTTCAACTTCAGGGATATTAAACCGCATTAAACCATCTTTGTAAAAAATGCCTTTAACCTCTTTTTTTCTGCTAAAGTAAAAAATCTCCGGTCTATTGCCTATTGCCCATTGCCTATTTCCTATTTTCTTTATCTCCTCAGTTGCCGGGTCATCCGCATTCAATACCAGAAAGTCGCCTGACCTTTGATTCAGGAATATCCTGCATTTCGCATCAATATAATCGGACATTGAATGGTACCTGTCTAAATGGTCAGGTGTTATATTGAGTATTGCTGCACCTTTTGGCCTGAATGTATCGATGGTCTCGAGCTGAAAACTCGATACCTCCGCAACAATGTAGCTGACAGATGACGGCTGATGGCTGATAATTTTCTGTATCTCTTCTGTAAGAGCATTGCCTATATTACCGCCAACAATGGCATTAAACCCGCTGTTTTTTACCATCTCGTAAATAAGTGCAGTAGTTGTCGATTTTCCATTGGTTCCGGTCACAGCAAGAAAAGACGGCTCATGGCTCATGGCTGATGGCTCATGGATGCTAAATTCATTATTCCTATTAGCTATGAGCGATGAACTATGAACTATCTGATACGCCAGTTCCAGTTCTCCTATTATCTTTATACCTTTTTCCGACGCTGCTTTCAGAGGGGTAATATTTAAAGGTACACCCGGACTTACAATAATAAGATCTGTATTTTCGAATAACTCTGCGGGATGATTACCGAGTTGCAGTTTAATATCAGGATTAAGTTTTTTCAGGAACGTTTCGAGTTCCCTGATATTCTTTTTGTCTGTTACTGTAACTAAGGCGCCGAGTTTAGAAAGGAGGTTGGCTGCGCCAACTCCGCTTCTTGCAAGACCGACAATAGTAATTCTTTTACCTTTCAAGTCTATCAATACTTACACTCAACCTCGCTATCTCTTCGCTTCTTGGCAGGTACCTTAAGATTTACTCATGGGTTCCTGCCTCTGCACGGAAAACCCCGAAGATTTTTTTGCTTTTTTCTTGGTGACTTTAACATGAGAATTCTTTTTATTTGCCTTCATGTCTATCTTGTGAGTTTTATTCTTATGTTTCTTTGCAATTGTATAGGCCTTTTGTGCGTTCTTATGTTTTTCGCTCTTATATCTTTTTTCGGCTTTATGAGATGCAAAAACCACAGGCCTTTCATCCACACTGCTGAAATAAATCATCGGCTCTGCCCTCTCGGTTAAGACTTCATAGCCTTTTGCCAAAAGCACTGTAGAGTCATCCCAGAGATTGTCCCTCGCAGACTCGCCTAAGACAGCAGCTATCAATGTATTTTGCCCCTTTTTTGCAGCGCATACAAAGCAATGCCTTGCCGCTCTCGTATAGCCGGTCTTTCCTCCAAGATTGTCATCATCTGTCCAGAGAAGCTGGTTTGTATTTTTAACGAATATCTTCCTTCCGCTCTCAGAGAATATCTCTTTTGCACGTGTATTGATTACCTCACGAATCAAAGGATATCCGAGAGATTTTTTCATTATTATGGCAAGGTCAAAGGCTGTTATATATTGGTCAGGGCCTGGAAGTCCGGAGGCATTCATAAACCTTGTATTTTCTGCGCCCAAACGGCTAACCTTATCATTCATCATCGAGACAAATGCATCCTCAGAGCCTGCAACTGCCTCTGCAAGTGCAACAGCAGCACTGTTCACAGACCTCATAAGGGCAATATACAGAAGGTCTTTAACGCTGAACTTTTCCCCTGCCCTTAAATGGGGGCTCACAGATGGCGTATTTGCTGCATTTTCGCTGATTGTGACAATGGAATCAGGATTAAGCCTGTCCAGGACAACCATTGCTGTTATGAGCTTTGTGGTACTTGCAGGAGGATGCTTCAGATTGGGGTTCTTTGCATAAAGTATCTTTTCGCTTGCACTGTCTATAACTATCGCAGCCCGTGCAGAAATATCATCGGCAAATGAAAGGTTAAGGTTGAGGCTAAGGCTAAGAAACAGAGCCCAAAAAGTAATGCCTCCAACCTTTTGCCAAAAATTTAACCTTAACCTTGACCTTAACCTCGACCTTAATTTCATATTCTCACCTCAATTTTAATGTTGCAAGGCTGAATAATGCAAGGATTATTCCTACAATCCAGAATCTCACGATTACCTTCGGCTCAGGCCATCCCTTTAACTCAAAATGGTGGTGTATGGGCGCCATCTTGAATATCCTCCTGCCTGTAAGCTTAAAAGACATAACCTGCATGACAACGGATACTGTCTCTATAACGAATATTCCTCCCACAACAGCAAGGACTATCTCGTGTTTTGTTATAACGGCGAGCGTGCCCAGTGCGCCTCCAAGCGACAATGACCCGACATCTCCCATAAAGATCTCGGCAGGATGCGAGTTATACCATAAGAATCCCAGCGAAGCGCCGAGCATTGCTCCGCAGAATACTGTCAATTCACCGATCCCGGGAATATATAGAACCTGCAGATATTTTGCGAACTGTGCATGGCCGGATATGTATACAAGGGCTACATTGGCTATAGTGGCGATAGCGACAAGGCCTATGGCAAGACCGTCTATGCCATCTGTGAGGTTCACGGCATTGGAGGATCCGACAATAACAAAAACCGAAAACGGTATATAAAAATAGCCGAGGTCAAAAAGCCATTTCTTGAAAAATGGTATGCTCAAGACATCGTTATAGGGATCCTTTGGATTCGTATAAAGGAATATTCCTATCAACAGGGCAAGCAATAACTGTAAACCGAACTTGTACAAAGCCTTCAATCCCTTTGGACTCCGTTTTACCGATTTCAGATAATCATCGCAAAAACCGATGGCTCCAAAACCCAGCAGCGAAGTCATCACCACACAGATATAGATATTCCTGAAATTCCCCCACATCAGCATGGAGACAGTGATTGATACAAGAATTATAATACCACCCATTGTAGGCGTGCCGGCTTTTGAATAATGGGTCTTAGGGCCGTCATCCCTTATCTGCTGGGTCATACTTATCTTTCTGAGCCACCGTATGATATGAGGCGCAATAACGAATGTGACTATCAGGGCGGTCATTGCTGATAGGGATGTCCTGAATGTTATATACCTGAATACATTTAAAGGAGAAAAATAGTCATGCAGGCTGTAAAGCAGTTCATACAGCATACTCAGCCCCTATGCTGTCCCGAAAAGTCCTCGGTGAATCCAACAGACTCTTTGGAACCCTCTATTGCGGCCATTACCCTTTCCATCCTCATTCCCCTCGAACCCTTTATTAAAACGATATCTCCATCATCGATTATCTCGCTCAACTTCACTCCGGCATCCTCTGATGTATCAGCGCATATACCATCTCCCCTGAATTCAGAAACAGCAAAGGACATCAACGGCCCCACACCTATAAATATATCCACAGAAATGTCCGAAAGCCTTTGCCCCAATTTTTTATGTTCTGTAATCCCGTAATCGCCAAGTTCCAGCATATCCCCCAAAACTGCAATGGCCCTCTTGTATTTGCCTAAACTCACAAGCCTTGTCAGTTCATTGATGGCTTCTTCCATAGATGATGGGTTTGCATTATAAACATCATTAAGAAATGTTACGCCTCTGTTCTTTCTTATCTCAAACCTCATATTAACGCCTTCGAAAAATTCCAGACCCCTTTTTATCTCTTGCAGGTTGAATCCAACAGTATATGCGGCAGCAGCTCCGGCAAGGGAATTATACACATTAAAACGTCCCTGTATCTTTAGGTTTATATCAATACACTCCTTTCCTGCACATAAAAGAAATCCAGTACCTTCATCGGAAAAGACAATATCTCTGGCGATTAAATCTGCATCATGCGTTTGTATTGCAAAGGTTATAATTTCCCCTTTAAACTTTGCACTCACGCCTTCCATGAGGAACGAGTCATCGGCATTCACGACCAACTTCTTTACAAAAGGCGCTATTTCAAGCTCGGCATCCCTGACCTTATACAAAGAGCCGAAACCCTGAAGGTGCTCATACCCTATGTTGGTAATAACCCCGATGTCAGGCAGTGCAATACTGCACAGCTCATCTACATCTCCAGGCCTGTTAGTTCCCATCTCAAGCACCATGATGCGTGTATTTTTATCCATTCTTGTTATAGAAAGGGGCATCCCGATATGGTTGTTGAGGTTTCCAACTGTCTTAAGGACATCCAGCCTGATATTGAGAATCGATGATATAAATTCCTTTGTTGTTGTCTTGCCGTTGCTCCCCACCACGCCGATAACATGTCCCTTGAATCTTTTTCTCATATACCGCGCTAAATTATGGAGGGCAAGGAGGGTATTATCCACGAGGATTATGGTCTTGTCCGTGAACCGCGAACTGTGAACCGTGAACCGTGAACTGTTTACAATAGCGCCATTCCCCACCTTTAAAGCATCCGATAGGAAATCGTGGCCATCAAAACGGTCTCCCTTTAATGCGATAAATAGCTCTTCGCTCTTTATTGTTCGTGAGTCTATGGACACACCGGTAAATTCGGCATCCCCTCCAACGACAATACTGCCGCCTGTTGCCTTGATTATATCTCTGAGGCTCAGCATCTTATGGTTTCTGTCCCTTTATAATTGGTACCGCCTCCAAAAGACGGCCTGCTTATTGTACGTCTGATTGCGTTCTCAAGGACAACCTTGTCGCTGAAATCATAACGATTGCCCTGAATCTCCTGATAATCCTCATGCCCTTTCCCTGCCACCAGCACTATATCCCCGGCAGATGCAAGCTCAACAGCCATGCTTATGGCAACGCTCCTGTCAGGGATGATGATGTAGTTGTCTCCGGCCATGCCTTTCTCTATATCCCTTATAATCGCCCTCGGACTTTCATTTCTCGGATTATCGGAGGTTATTATCACAAAGTCGCTGAGACGTGCTGCAATCTCTCCCATCTTTGAGCGCTTTCCTTTGTCCCTGTTGCCTCCGCAGCCGAAGACGGTGATGATCTTTCCCTTTCTTTCATCTCCTTCTAACTTTTTGGGCATAGAGTATTGCCGTCTTTTTACCTTCATCATCTCTTCTGTCTTTTCCGCAAAACGGTACGCCTGAAGCAGTTGACGGGCAGTAAGCAAAAGCCTCTCAAGGGCATCCTCTGTATGGGCATAATCCACAACAGCGAGGAAGTCCTGCCCTATGTCGACCTTTTCAAACCTTCCCTTGACCAATCCTGTCATGGCAATTCCCTCCTTTATTATTTTTATTGGTATATCCATTGATAAAGCTGCGCATAAGGAAGAAAGTATGTTGTACACATTTGTTATTCCAACAAGTGGAGACATCATCTCATAATTTTCATTCCCCACAATTTTGAATTTTGAATTTTGAATTTTGAATTTAAACGATGTCCCTTTGAATGTTGTTTTTATATCATGAGCAATTACATCGGCATTTTGATTATTTATCGCATAAGTTAATATTTTTTGCCCCTTCAGATCATTCACGAGCCTTTCTCCGTATGGGTCATCCAGATTAATGACAGCAGTGCCGTCTTCTGTCAGAAGTTCGGTAAAGAGTCTTCTTTTTGTCATGAAATAATCTTCCATTGTCCGGTGAAAATCGAGATGGTCCCTTGTAAGGTTCGTGAAAACAGCCACCCTGAATTTCGTATAATCCACCCTCTTTTGTGAAAGAGAATGTGATGAAACTTCAGTTACTACATGGCTGCAACCATTATCTACCATCTCCCTGAGCAGTGCCTGAAAGTCAGGGGCTTCAGGAGTGGTGTGCGTGGCATCATATGCCCTGTCCTTTATCAGATATGTTATTGTACCTATCAGACCAACATCCTTTCCCCATTTTTCGAGGATGGACTTCATCAGGTATGATGTGGTTGTCTTGCCGTTTGTGCCGGTAATGCCGATAACAGAGGCTTTTTCGGACGGTCTTCCATAAAAATTATTGGATATGGCTGCAAGGGCGTCCCTTGAATCATTAACACCAATCCAGACTATATTTGAACGTTTTGAACTGTTTGAACTTTCATTAAGCTGTTTGAATCGTTCAAATTGTTCAAATCGTTTAATTTCATAAACTACTGCGGCGGCTCCGCGATTAATTGCATCCTCGATAAAATCATGGCCGTCAAAGTTCTCTCCCTTTATTGCTGCAAAAACATCTCCGTTCTTAACCTTTCTGGAGTCATAGGTTATTCCGGATATGCTCTTTTCCATATCTCCGGTTACTTCGAACTCGTTCATCAATATATCTTTTATCTTCATATTAATTATCATTTATCGGCACTATTTTTAGAAACCATTAATAATCCTTTTTCTCCGGAATCATCCCTCGGAACACTCAGATAAGAGAGGGATTCGCTGGCTATCTTCCTGAAGACAGGTGCGGCAACTACGCCTC
The DNA here is from genome assembly GCA_937960465.1 of uncultured bacterium. Lineage (GTDB taxonomy): Bacteria > Nitrospirota > Thermodesulfovibrionia > Thermodesulfovibrionales > Dissulfurispiraceae > Dissulfurispira. Next base: position 7,305 of record CALGPO010000105.1, on the reverse strand, counting down.
CGTATATCTGGCCTTTAGGCTCATGAATAACGACTATCATCGCTATCTTCGGCTTGTCCGCAGGAACAAACCCTACAAATGAACTCACGAACTTCTCCCTGGAATACCTCTTTGTCTTCGGGTCTATCAGTTGTGCAGTGCCTGTCTTGCCCGCAACCTGATTGCCGTCAACAGCAGCCTCTACTGCAGTGCCGCCTTCCTCTGTAACAGTCTTAAGTATCTCCCTGAAGACATTTGCGGTCTTTTCTGAAAGGATTCTTTTAGCCTCCGGATTTATTTTATAGACAGTGTTTCCCTCCGGTGACTTCACCTCTGAAACGACATATGGCCTGACAAGAAATCCGCCGTTGGCAATAGCCGCATATGCCCTTAAAACCTGCAAAGGAGTTACTGCAACCTCCTGGCCTATGGAGATAGCACCGATAGATGTACCCGACCACTTTGAAGGACTATACACCCATCCCGAGACCTCGCCTGCAACATCTATCCCTGTCTTTTCGCCGAAACCGAAACGCTTAGCATACTCATACAATCTTTCCCTGCCCAAATTGAGACCTATCTTTATAGTTCCAACATTTGACGATTTCTGTATCACTTCCTTAAATGAGAGAACACCGTGCCTGTGGGTATCCTTTATCCTTTTGCCTCCAACTTCTATGTATCCTGCACTGCAGTTGAATTTTGTATCAGGATTTACAATTCCCTCTTCAAGGGCAGCAGTGCCAACTATTATCTTAAAGGTTGAGCCTGGCTCATAGCAATCTGTAATGGCCCTGTTTCTCCTTTGATTCGGTGCTGCATTAGATGGATTATTGATATCAAAGGTCGGCCTGTTTGCCATGGCCAGTATTTCACCTGTATAAGGGTCCATCATTATAGCTGTTGCCGAAGCAGCCTTCCAGTGCAAATAGGCGGCATCGAGGTTCTTCTCCAGAATATATTGCAGTCCCTCGTCAATAGTTAAAACTAAATTATTACCCTTTATCTCCCTGCTTAAAGAAAATCCCTGGCCGTCTGAAAGCACATTCCCCTTTGCATCCCTGAATACATAAGCCTTCTCACCTCTTGGGGAAAGGTATTTGTCATACCTCTTTTCAACACCTTCAAGCCCGTTGTTGTCAACATCCACAAAGCCAATAATATGGGATGCAAGACTGCCCTTAGGATAATACCGTTTTACCTCGGGGGCAAACCCTATTCCCTTCAGCTTCAAATCCTTTATGACTTGGGCATACTCGATATCGACCTTTCTCTCTATCCAGTTGAACCTCCTGTCGGTATTCAGCTTTGCTAATATAATCTCCGGTTTTTGATTAATCCTCTCAGATAGGGCAGATGCAACTTTATCAGGTGATGTTATTTCATAGGGATCGCAATAAATGGATTCGGTGTCCAGATTTATGGCAAGCTCCCTGCCCCTCCTGTCAAAGATAATGCCCCGTTTGACAGGAATCATCTCTTTTCTGACTTGTTGAAATCTCGCCTTGGCAGAAAACCATTCATGATTAAACAGCATAATATCCACAAGCCGGAAAACAACGGCAATGAAACCAAAGGTAATGGCTGTGCTCAAAATAATCGCCCTTTTTCTCATAACGCCCCGTTGCTATAGAATTCTCTCTTTAAAGCCTCCTTTAAATAGCGAGCTTTCACGGCTACCGTATAAGAAGCCATGCAGCTACCATCCACACTACAAGACCAATGAAAACAGCTATTGCGAAGTATTCCAAAAATCCTGTATCTTCGTCTTCATCCAACCGGATGTTGTTGTCCACCACTCATGTCCTCTGTTTCATCTATCTCTCCTTAAAGGATGCCCTGTAAGGCTCGTTGTCCTTTGCCTTTTTTACATACACAACCTTAACCCTATCTGGAAAAGTAAACCCGCCATTAATAGCGCTATTACCGGTGACCTTCTCAAATCGCTCGACAGACAACAGACTTGCCTTTTCTGCTACAAGCATTTTTCTGTCCCTCATGAGCACAGACTTTTTCTTTTCGAGACTGCTGATGCAATATTCGAGGGAAACAAAGCTCGACCGCAGCCATACAATGGAAAATATCGATAAAAGCAGCATTGCAATAGAGAGTGGCTTCAATATCGCAAGCAATCTATTTTGTCTTCTGATCATAATCCTTAACCCCTTGACTGCTTATTTTCTCCGCCCCCCTGAGCTTTGCACTCCTTGATGAAGGATTGATTCTTATTTCGTCAAAACCGGCGGTTATAGGCTTTTTCGTTAAAGCCTTCACAATGCCCTCCCTGGCACTGTCTCTCACAAAGTTCTTTACTATTCGATCTTCGAGGGAGTGGTAAGAGATAACGCACAGCCTGCCGCCTGCCTTTAACATATTCAAAGCAGATGCAAGACCTTTTTTCAGTTCATCGAGTTCTCCATTTACCTCTATTCTCAGCGCCTGAAATGTCCTTGTTGCAGGATGTGTTTTACCCCTGCCTCTATAAACCTTCGTCACAATATCGGATAACTCTTTGCACGTATTTATCGGAGACTTTTTCCTGTGAGTAATAATCGCCCTTGCTATCCTCCTGGCAAATGGCTCCTCTCCATATTCTTTCAATATCTTCTCCAGATCCTTTTCAGTGTATTTATTCACAACATCCCATGCTGTTAATTTCTGTGCAGTATCCATCCTCATATTGAGTCTTGCTTCCGAAGCAAAGCTGAAGCCGCGTTTTAGCTCCTTCAACTGGAGCATCGAGACCCCAAGGTCGAACAAGACACCGTCAACCTCTCTTATGTTCATGGCAGATAGAATGTCTTGTATCTGCGAGAAACTCCCGTTTTTAAGGGATACCCTGCTGTTGCCGAGCCTTTCACGGGCATATCTGAGTGCATCTTCATCCCTGTCTATGCCGATCAGTCTGCCATCGGAACCGAGCATCGAAAGCACTGCTTCTGCATGACCTCCAAGGCCGACTGTTGCATCCACATATGTTCCATTTGCCTTCACATCAAGCATTTCCATGGTCTCCTTCACCAAAACAGGGATATGAATTAGTTCATATTTCATAGTTCATGGTTCATAGTTCATAGTCTATGAAATTATTTTTGCCATGAACCATCAGCTATCAGCCACGAGCTAAATTATGAGCCGGCATAGACCTCGCCTACATGATGAGACACATTGTAGTTGTACATGGAGAACGGGTCTATATGCTCCTTTATCCTATCAATTATCTCTTCCATATCCTTCTCATTCCCCCATTTTTCATAAAACAGCGATGCCTTTACAGCCTCCCTTACTTCCTCCACTGTCAACATAACACTGCCTCCTTCGTGTCTTGTCTACAGTCCGTAACTGGCAAGCACCGACTCATACGCCTTTGCATCAACCTTCTTTGGATCGGTCACATCGCTCCATGAAGTCTTATCCCATATCTCTATCTTGTCTATTTGTCCAACTATGACGACCTCTGTATTTATCCCGGCATCCTGCCTGTGCTCGTAGGGAATGAGGATCCTTCCCTGTTTGTCCATCTCGCACTCGATGGCGGATGCGATAACACGCCTCAAAAAATACTTTACGGCCTCTTCCATCTTTGGCATTGACCGTATCTTTTCCTCCAGCTTATTCCATTCATCAAGCGGATATATATGCAGACACTTGTCAAATGCAGCATTTGTGATATATAGTTTTGAATTAGTGTATTTTTTGGAGATGATATCGCGGAGAGGAGCAGGGATAATGATTCTCCCCTTGGGGTCTAAGGTGTAGTAATATTTACCCAAAAACGAGGTCATTCCCTTTCCCTCCACTTTATACCACTTTTTACCACAATAAAATGATATTTATAAAAAATAGGGATTGTCAAGAAAAAAATGCACTTTTTCAAAAATTTCCATATTATGTGGTATTTTTTTAGAGAAAATACCATATGTTGGGCAATATGATAGGGGTATAAGGTGTTTTTTGAGGAATTGGAAAGGTTACGACAGGATAATCTATTCAGGCAGATAAAGGACCGTAATGCGTTATGCGTAATGGGTAACGAGTCAAAAGACCCATCACTCATCTCTCATCACTCATCACGGATTCTGATAAATGGCATTGAGCATATAAATTTCTCATCCAACGACTATCTCGGCCTCGCAAACCACCCATCCATAATAGAGGCTGCTAAGAGGGCTATGAAAAAGTATGGATTCGGCTCAGGCGCATCAAGGCTTTTATCAGGGGGGACAGAATTACATGGAGAGTTGGAAAGAAAGATAGCTGAATTCAAAGGCGCAGAGGCCGCATTGATATTTAATTCAGGATATACAGCAAATATAAGTGCCATACCGGCCATTGCAGGTGAAGGGGATGTCATTTTCAGCGATGAGCTCAACCATGCAAGCATCATCGACGGATGCAGATTAAGTAGGGCAAAAAAGGCGATTTACAGACACAGAGATGTAGAGCACCTTTCAGAATTAATAAAAAAGGAAAATGGAAAAAGGAAGATAGTAATCACAGACACCGTATTCAGCATGGATGGCGATATTGCTCCACTAAAGGAAATCTTTGGTATTTGTCTGAAGCACGATGCAATACTTTATATAGACGATGCCCATGGAACAGGTGTATTGGGCAATGGCAAAGGTGCATTATCACATTTTGGTATAAAACCCGGTCCTAAAATAATCCAGATGGGGACATTCTCAAAGGCACTCGGCTCCTATGGCGCATTCATAGTTGCTGATAAGAATGTCATTGACTGGCTTACAAACACAGCAAGGGGATTTATCTATTCAACAGCCCTCCCTGCATGCGCCATAAATACATCGATAGAGGCATTGAAAATCCTGCAAGACAATTCATCTCTTATGAAAACATTATGGCAGAATCGGGAAAGGCTTTTCAAAGGAATCAGGGATTTAGAATTTGATACAATAAACAGCGAAACACCGATAATACCAGTTGTCATTGGCAATACCAACACCACGCTGAAATTCTCGGAATTACTTATGAGCCACAATATCTATGCCCCTGCTATAAGGCCACCGACAGTAAAAATACCAAGACTAAGGATTACGGTCACAGCAGTACACACAGAAGATGATATTGATAAACTGCTGAAAGTGCTGTCATTTGCCAAATAAACACGTTTCTGTTATATTGTTCTGTTATGAATTACCCCAATAGCTATATATCTGTTATAGGTGCCGGAAGTTGGGGAACCACCCTCGCCTCGCTCCTCGCAGAAAAGGGCTATGATGTAACATTGTGGGCATACGAAAGGGATCTGGCGGAACACATCAACAAAAAAAGGGTAAATAATATCTATCTGCCAGATGTGATTATACCGGAGAACTTAAAGGCTACCCATGATATTGCTGAGGCAGTAGCGAATTCCCGTTACATATTAAACGTTGTCCCGACCCAGCACATAAGATCTATATTCACACATGCCAAAGCTTATATAAGGGACGAATCCATCATCATAAGCGCATCAAAGGGCATAGAGAATAATACACTGCTGACCCCTTCAATGATAATAAAGGAAATTCTGAACAAACCGGTCTCCGTCCTTTCGGGCCCGAGCTTTGCAAAAGAGGTAATAGCAAAAATGCCGACTGCAGTGACCCTCGCAACAGAAGACAGGAAGACAGGCCTGCTCCTTCAGGAGGTGTTCAATACAGACTACTTCAGGGTATACACCCACGATGACGTGATCGGCGCAGAGATAGGCGGAGCCCTAAAAAATGTGATAGCAATCGCAGCAGGCATCTGTGACGGACTCGGGCTCGGATACAATTCAAGGGCAGCATTAATAACAAGGGGCCTTTCTGAAATAACAAGGCTGGGCATCAGCATGAATGCAAAGGAAATCACATTCTCAGGTTTAAGCGGCCTCGGAGACCTTGTATTAACCTGTACAGGCCCATTGTCGAGGAACTACTCTGTAGGATATAAGCTTGGACAGGGACTAACATTATCAGAAATCATAAGCCAGACAAGGTCTGTTGCCGAAGGAGTGACTACAACGCTTTCTGCGTATGACCTCTCAAGAAAATATGCTATAGACATGCCCATAACAGAGCAGGTATATCTCACCATCTATAAAGACAAACCGCCTAAGGAAGCTGTCAGGGATCTTATGAACCGCACCCTGAAATCCGAATTCTATGGATACTAAGAAATTAGAATCACTCCTTAACGACGTAAGAAACGGTAAAACATCTATAGACAAGGCGCTCGATACACTCAAACACCTGCCTTACGAGGATATGGATTTTGCAAAAATCGATCATCACAGAGGCATAAGAAACGGCGTTCCTGAAGTGATATTCGCAAAGAATAAGAAAACTGATGATGTGGTGGCCATAGCCAATGCAATGCTAAAAAAAAGTGGAAGATTTCTCATCACGAAGGCTTCAGAAGAGATATACAGGGCATTAATAGAGGCAATAGGTTCAAAAAAATTAAGATTTTATCCTGAATCAAAAATCATCTCTTATGGGGAAACAAAAAATAAAAAAGGTCACATCCTCATCGTTTCAGCAGGGACATCAGATATACCGGTAGCAGAAGAGGCAGAAGTAACAGCATCTTTCATGGGCAGTAAAACAGAAAGACTATATGATGTTGGAGTTGCAGGAATTCACAGGCTCCTGAGCCACAGAAAATTAATACAAAAGGCAAGGGTTATAATAGTAGTTGCCGGAATGGAGGGGGCATTGCCTTCGGTTGTTGGAGGGCTCGCTGATAAGCCTGTCATAGCAGTGCCCACATCAGTGGGTTACGGAACAAGTCTTGGAGGACTTACAGCATTATTTGCAATGCTCAACTCGTGCGTTCCGGGCATAGCTGTGGTAAATATAGACAATGGCTTCGGCGCAGGATGTCTTGCGCATAAGATAAACACTCTTTCTTTCCCTAAACAAACTGTTTAGCAGCAGGAAGTCCCTCAGCCACCGCCAAGACCGCCAAATCCCCCTGAAGAACCAAGGGATGTACTACCGCCACCAAAACCTCCAGTAGAATAACAGCTAAAAGCCGAAATCTTCTTTTTTACATCATTGGAGCCGCATTTAGGACATCTTGTATCTTTTTCGCTGGCATTTACGCTCTGGAATACCGAGAAAACTTCGTTGCATTTAGTACAGGCATATTCATAGATAGGCATAGTAAAGAAACCTCCTGATAAAAATCTATTGTTTAACCCGAATTACGCAATATATGGCAGCAGGTGTGCATCAAAGCCTTTACAAAGTCGTTGTTTTTATGCATATTAGAAGACTATTAACGCCTTTACCTAAAATAGATAGCAATGTAGTAGGTGACGGATTCAAGAGAATG
>CALGPO010000104.1 GCA_937960465.1 uncultured bacterium | reverse complement strand
AAAAAGTTGCCGCTGCCACATAAAGGCATCTACCATCTCCAACTCAGTCCTGCTGAGCAGAGGTTTTTTGAATTTATAAAGCTAAAAACAGCCGTTCTTTTTCTAATCTCATGTTTGCTTCTTTTTACAAAAGCTGATATTCTAATGTTATGAAATCCATCAGGTATGACCGCCACGCTAAACGGAGGATGAAAGAGCGTGAGGTTGCAGAGGAAGAAGCTGAGATGGCGATAAATAATCCTGATGATATAGAACCAAGTATAAAGGGAAGGAAAAATGCCTATAAATTTATAGGCAACAGATTTTTGAGGGTTACTTTTAAAGAAGAAACAGAAAACATTCTGGTTATTACGGTTACAATAAGAAAAAGACCGTTTAAGGGGTGATTTTATGAAAATAGAATACAGCAAAGATGTTGATGCCTTATACATCAGACTCAGAGAGGCAAAGATTGTGGATTCGACGGATATTGAGGAAGGTGTTACAATAGACCTTGACGATAAAGGACATATTGTCGGCATTGAAATCCTTGATGCCAGCGAGAAACTCGAGCTTTCAGATATTGTCAATATCTCCATCGAAAATCTCCCTCTTGAAAAAGTTGCCGCTGCCACATAAAGGCATCTACCATCTCCAACTCAGTCCCACTGAGTAGAGGTTTTTTCTGTAATCATAAAGATCAATGTTGGATGAGTTTCTCCTTCTCAGATATTCAAGAGAAACGCTCCAGCCCTTCCCAATATCTTTTGAGAGAACTGTATTCAGCGACCTTTCAGTATCCTCACGCTTTTTGTTAAAGTAGATGTTGATATTCTTATACCGGGACATCTTGTATTCATAGTCAGCGTTCAGGCGGATGTTTATCGGGAATGTATATTGAAAGCCCGTAACAAGCTTATTCCCGTAATATTTCCAGTTGGCGCCCTCGGCAAACTCCCTATCATAGAAATAGCTTGCCTTTATATAGTGCTTTGCATCGTTAAATCTCAGGAAATGGATAAAGCCTGCCTCATGGTTTATGGCATCCCTGTTGTCTTCGGGGAATAAAGGCTTTTCCTTGAACTCCTTGACCTGAAAGGCATAACTAAGGACGGTCATATTCGCCTTGTTTTCCAGAAGGATAAAAGAGGTCCTTATGGTATGACGCTGCAGGAGGTAGAAATAATCCGATAAGAGATAATCATATGAGTAGTTAATCCTGAAGTCATAAGGCATTGAACCCATCTACCCTCTTTTTGAGAGGTCAAGAGAAAGAATATGATCCTGAACATCCATGTCTCTCATAGAATTCGTAATCGTCTGATAAATGGCATACGATGCTGATAGATCAAAATCAGTCTTTCTTATAAGGGCATACTCGCCCCGCAGATAGAAAAGCTCGATGATGCTCTTTTTCTCTCTGTCTCTCAGATTAAAGACATTGGTTGTCGGAACAAGAATGATGTTATCGTCATACTGAACCTTGGTCGTAAAATCTACTCTAAACCGCTTGGGCACTTCCAGTTCTATTGCAGTTATGAGTCTCTGCGAAGGTTCTGCTAGAGGGGAAGTTGGGTCAGAAATAATCAATTGCTTATAAGCTGTCTTTGCCTCTGTGGTTTGTCCTAATTGCTGTCTGGCAAGACCTGTGTAGTAAAGGGCGAGGCTTTCTATGGTCTTATCCTTTGTCTTTGCTTTTTCAAGATATTGTAACGATTTCTGATACTGCCCTAATTGATAATAGGCAAAACCCAAAAAATAGCCTAAGTCCTCTCTTTCAGGTTCTTTTTTATAGACCTTCTCCAGATGGGCTATAGAATCCTGATATGTCTTTTGCTGGATTAAAACCACACCCAGTTGAAAATGTGCATCTGTATATTCAGGGTCCCTCTCAAGGGTTTTTTTAAAGAATTCAACAGCCTTTTCAGATTCGTTAAGCTGCAAATATGTAAGACCAATATAGAATGCAATATCAGGGTCGTCAGGGAAGATACCAACCGCCTTCTGAAAATCCTCAAGCGCCTCTTTGTATTTGCCGTCTTTATAATGCTCCATTGCCGAGATGAGAGGCTGGTATTGGGCGTCCTGTGCAAAGACAATGGATTGAATGAAAATGCAGACGATTAATGCAATTAAAAAAAGCCCCCATTTGTTAAGCATGCCATACCCCCCCTTTGAGACAAAACTTTTTTTACCTTTAACCTTTTATACACTTTTTAAGTTGTATTATTAATAAGAATTTTTACAATCTAAAACATTGTAGTAAGCACAGAATAAAGGTTGTTATACTGGTTTATGCAGAAAAAGAAGATAAAAACGAGCAAAGAAATCGGGGAGAAAATTAAAAGGCGGAGGAGGGAACTGGGAATTTCACAGGAACAACTGGCTGAGATATTGGGTGTTACCTTCCTCCTCTCCAACCCTTACCTCTTCTCCTGCAAGTCTCTCAAGGAGCACCGGGATTCCTTCGATGTCCTTTATATCCTTCTGACAGAGGATTTTTATGACTTCTCTAAAAGGAGAAAACTCCTCCCACATCCCTTTCAGGTGCGCTGATACATTTTTATGAAGGCTTTCGCCCTTTTCATCCCAGTCCATGAGGAGGATTATCTTGTGGAATCGCTCTGCAATATCGTCGCAGAACTCATAAAGCCCTTTTCCTCTATGAAGAGTGATTATATCTCCAACAAGCCCTATCTTCCTCAATGCACGCACATCCCTTTTGCCCTCAACGATGATAGGTATGCGCTTGTTTACCTCATATAGGGACTCAAAGACCTCTTTCAGCCTCTCTGCCCTTTCAAAATCATTCATATTGCTCATTAGAGCAGCAGGGCAACAGAACAGCAGTTTAAAGGAAAAATACTACTGCTCTACTGAGCTACTGCGCTGTTGTTCTATTTTATTCTACCGCCACAAATGTCTCTGTGCGGTTTATCCCTTTGATCAATCTAATCTTTTTAAGAATCCTGTTAAATATCTCTGAACTGTCTTTAGCCTCTATAACAGCTATGATGTCATAATGCCCTGTAACCACATCCGCATTCACAACCCCTTTCATTCCCCTAAGCGTATCCCTTATTGATGCATCCTTTCCAGGCAATACATTCGCAAGCAAATATACCCTTGCCATAAGAACCTCCTAACAGTGATTTTATTAAAATTATACGATTTTTGAAAGAAATTGGCTAAAACCTAAATTGAGCGATTCTATATTCAGACCTGTCTGCGTGCAACGCACAGGCAGATTTGTAAGGCAGGTGCTGCGGAAAGACTTTAAACTCCGCACTTGTGCAACCCTCTATCTTGTATCCGTCATCTACTACATTGGATA
>CALGPO010000103.1 GCA_937960465.1 uncultured bacterium | reverse complement strand
GTGTCAAGGAAAATTTCTCGGTCAGCGTCTTCCTTAAAAATGGGCTTCCTCTCATTGCCCCGTGATGTAATGTGATACAATGCACCATCGTATTCGATTCTTAACGGTCTTGCCATAAAATATATTATACATGCCTAAAATCAAATAGCAAGATTAAAGACCTGACCCCATTATCACGTTTGTTTCTACCATGTCTTTTTTGCAGTCTTTAAGCTTTTTAGATAGTCTTCATATTCCAGATTTGCCTCAATGCCATACTCACGGAGTATGTCTATCATTTTTGATATGGATACGCCTGCTATTTTTGCCGCCTTCTCTAAAGACGCATCTGATTTTCTATATTTTTCTATGGCTAACATTATCCTGCCGAGGTCAACAAGCTCCCTTACAGCCTTTGATACATCTTCTTTTTCTTCCTCTGCTATGGAAGAGAGAAATCCATAGTCCTCATCGCTTACCCGTACGCTTAAAGTTTTGGTTGACATATCAGACACCTCCTTCTATTTGTTTTGCCGCATCTTCAATTATAGCCTTGTTATATCTGCCTATAGATTGAAGTTTTTGAAGCTTGCTCATCGCTTCTTCCTTTGAAATGAGCCTCTTTTCAACTGCCCTTATAAGAACGGCAATCGCTGTGATAAATTCCAAACGGAGCATTTTGCAAGCCCGTATAGCATTTCTATCGTCTGTTGCAACTGCATGTGCGCCTTTTTTAAGGGCAATCACTATCGCCTCTGCCTCGCCTGCGGCTATGCTGAAATCATTCATTAGTTTCCTCGTTTGTTTTTCATCCTTTAATCTTGAAATCTGAATCTTTTTGCTGTCTATTAATGTTTTTATCAGAGGGACTTCTTCCTTGTCCTCTCTTAAAACCTCTGCTCTAACGGTCTCAGGAATCAGGACTTCACCCTCAAAATTTGAAACAAATAGTTCAAGCGCTTCTATTTTTGCAAGCAGAATCAGCGTAGATGCATCTAAGACAATCATAACTTAACTGTAAACATTTGTAAGACATTTGTCAAGTGCCGGTGGTCACAAGATATTTCTGCTAAAAAGCATTGACTGTCCTTTGATCTCTTTCTGTTCGACTGCCTCGAAGATTTTTATTTTCCCGTATTCGCCGTCATATCCGGGCGCGATATGCACCTTGCCTTCGCGCATACGGGATATGGCCTCTTTCATAAGCGCGGAGCTTGCGAGGCCTATATCTTTAAGCGGTATATCCATTAGTATCTTGAATTCATTGCCGAGTTTTTGAAGAAGATTTTGATATTCCCTGTCCACTGCCTTGCTGTTCGATCCCACCTTTAAAGCCTCCGAGATAATCTCAGGCAGAGGGATTATTGAATGAAAGGATGGGGAATCATTAGGCTTAAACCCTTCTTTCCTGTCAGCGAGTTTTTCGACCCTGTGCATTACGCCGACTGTAACCCTCTTGCCGCAAACCGGGCAGAGATAGTTATGCTTTAAGGTTTCTTTTGGCGTGAGACTTATGCCGCATGTCCTGTGTCCATCGTAGTGGTATTTACCCTCTTCAGGGAAAAATTCTATGGTTCCGACAAATCCCTTTTTCGTTTTTATAGAGTCCATCATTGCATGGTATGAAATATCCGTGTCGAATATATTCGCCTCGCGTCCTATCTTGGCAGGCGAATGGGCATCTGAATTGGATATGAGCGTTATTTTGTCCAGAGCCGAAAGCCTCCAGTTCATTAGGGGGTCTGAAGACAGACCTGTCTCGATTGCATAGATATGAGGCGTCAAGTCTTCAAAACATTCTTCAAAGGAGTCAAATCCTGACTCTGCGCCGAATATCGAAAAATGCGGAGTCCACGCGTGGGCAGGCACGAGCATGCCATCAGACGCTTCGTTAAGAACGATTTTAAGAAGTTCTTTTGCATCAAGCCCAAGTATCGGCCTTCCATCAGCGTTGAGATTGCCTATCTTTGCAAGCGCTATGTTTATCTTTGCGGCGTCTGTAAAGTCGGGCACGAACAAAATTGAATGTATCTTTCTTGTCTTTCCGTTCTTGCTGTAGATGCAGCTTATCTCTGCTGTGAGCATGAAATAAACATCTGCTTTGCACGATCTGGGGACATCATTTATCTGAAGGTCTTTTTTTAGTTTGAAGAGGCCGTTGCCTGTGGATTCAAGTTTTTCATTAAGCTCCTTAAACCATGCGGGATGTGTGAAATCTCCTGTTCCGATTACTGAAATGCCTTTGATCTGCGCCCATTTCCATATGCTTTCAGGCGACATATCCTTGCTTGTCGCCCGCGAATATTTTGAATGGATGTGGAGGTCTGCAATAAAACGCATGGAGGATTATAACAGAACCGCTCTTGCTGCCCCTATAATAGACGCAAGCTGATTGCCTATAAAGGTTTTCATTCAGGCCATACCTTAAACGCCTTTCTGCCATGAATGCGATATGCGCTGAATCCCCTAATATCCAGCGTAAATACCTCGTCAATTCCGGTTTCTTCCGCAAGAACAACAAGCGTTGCGTCGGCAAAGTCCATAGGAATGTCCTTATACTTTTCCATTAGCATAATAGCCCTTGAAAGGCTTTCCGGCGATTGGGGCACAAGGGTGGCGCCGCCTTTTAATATAAATTCAATGCAGGTTTTCTGTGCTTTAATCGATGAACCGAGCAGGTAAAGGGTTTCTGTAAGCGCCGGTTCTGTTGTCATGATTTTGCCGCGGAAGGTTTCAAAGAAACTGACGCATCGCTCATGATTTTTCTCGCTGATGTCCAGAAGAGCGACAAGCGCTCCTGTATCCAGAAGGATACTACGCATGCCGCTTAAATTGCTTTAAGAGGTATTTTCTGTGCGATTCTCCGAGATCGGATATGCCGCTGGAGATGCTGCCTATAAGATTTTTTACCTTTTCGTAAGGCTTCTCCTCCTCTTTGCCTTCGAATTCCTCTAAAAATCTTTCGATGGCCATTCTGACAATATCAGAACGCTTAAGCCGGAGCTTTTTAGAAAGAGCTGAAAGTCCTTCGTCAAGGTCATCGGATAATCGCACCGTTAATTGAGATTGCATTTTTACGCCTCCTTTTTAATGCAGTGCAATTGCATTACATAATAGCGCAATGTAATACATGCTGTCAATCAACAAAAAGCGCTGTTCTCAAGAGGAAGGAACACTGCTGGGGTCAGGTCTTTACTTTTACTATTTATTATTTACAATCCTGCTTATTGTTGTATAATACAAGCCAAGATAATCTGCAACCTCTTTTTGGCTGTAACCATATCTGTTAACCGCCTCTTTTATCTGTTCGTTTCTGCCTTT
>CALGPO010000102.1 GCA_937960465.1 uncultured bacterium | reverse complement strand
TTTATATCCACTTGGATTTTGAGGAGCTTCAAAGTTCTGACTTTCTCGCAAATATTTTTCAATATTTTCTCTATTAAAACGACGTTGTCCTCCAGGCGTTCTTAATGAAGAAATCAATCCCTTCCTCTCCATACGATAAATAGTTGCAGTGCTTATGCCAAGATATTTCGCTGCCTCTTTTGTTGTAAAAACAGTTTTTTCTTCCATGATAAAGCCTCCGATAAAGGTTTAAATACTCTATCAAGACATTACAACATTAATCAACGCTTGTCAATTTTATTTGACTGGTAGATATGTCCATACCAAGTGCCTCCCAAAATACTGCTTTGAAAATAACCTCTGAATCTGTGATAAACTTAATTAGGTCAAGATGAAAGGCAAAAACGCACTCACTATAGAATTTGCAGCAGGCGCCCTTCTCAAGAGAGGCATGGTCTCAGCGGAGCAGTTTAATGACATAATCCTGAAAGGAGAAAAACAGAGGGAGCGCCTGCAAAGGTATCAGGAGGCGACATACTCAAGGAGACTGCACAGGATCCCTTATTTTGTTTCTCCGGCAGAGGCCATATCATCATTCAATATCGAAATACCTGGCAAAGACGGGAGATTGCTCACCGAAGATATTATCACAGAGGCTATTGCAGATGAAGTTGGCATGGAGTATAAAAAGATTGATCCCCTGAAACTCGATCTCGATGTGGTAACAAAATATGTCCCACGCCTGTTTGCATTAAGGCATCTAATTATCCCGATAGAAGATAACAACGGCTTTGTAGTTATGGCGGTTGCCGATCCGTTCAATCTCGAGGCTGTAGAGAGTCTTCAAAAGACAAAGGGCCTGAAGATAAAGCCTGTCCTCAGTTCTAAAACAGACATAATGAAGATCGTGAGGGAGTTCTTCGGATTCCATGCATCGATCAGCGCGGCAGAAGCAGAGATGAAGACAGGCATTGAACTGGGCAACCTCGAACAGTATTTTAAATTAAAAATACCCGGCGAGGTGGATGCAGCAGACAAGCATATCGTCAATGCAGTGGATTACCTCCTTCATTATGCCTTTGAGCAGAGGGCAAGCGACATCCACATTGAACCGAAAAGGGAGAAGTCATTTGTCAGGTTCAGGATAGACGGGGTGTTGCATTACATCCATACCATCCCCAGATCCCTTCATCCACCTATAGTGTCGAGGATAAAGACACTGTCGAGGATAGACATAGCGGAAAAGAGAAGACCCCAGGACGGAAGGATCAAGACGAGCCACAAAGGGAAGGATATAGAACTGAGGGTCTCTACCCTGCCGGTTGCATTCGGTGAAAAGGTGGTCATAAGGATATTCGATCCTGACATACTCATGCAGGACCTCGATCAGATCGGTTTTTATCCGAGGGAATACCAGTTGTACAATGCCTTTATAAGAAAACCAAATGGCATTATACTTGTTACAGGCCCCACTGGAAGCGGAAAGACCACCACACTCTACTCCACATTGAAAACCCTATCTTCACCTGACGTGAACATTGTCACTATAGAGGACCCTATAGAAATGGTCGTAGAGGAATTCAATCAGGTGGGGGTGCAGTCCGGAATCGGTGTAACCTTTGCAAGGGTACTCAGGACAATACTGCGTCAGGACCCTGATATCATAATGGTCGGGGAGATAAGGGATAAAGAGACTGCAGAGAATGCTGTTCAGGCTGCCTTAACAGGACATCTCGTCCTTTCCACATTACATACAAATGATGCACCGTCTTCCATTACAAGACTCCTTGACCTCGGCATTCCTTCTTTTTTGGTATCATCCACTCTAATAGGAATACTTGCGCAAAGGCTTATAAGAAAGATATGCCCGTTCTGCAAAAAGGAGAGGACTCTTACAGAAGAAGAAATGGAGCATCTGAAGCTTGTCCCAAAAGAGTACAGGGTATTTTTTGGCGAAGGATGTCTTGAATGCAGGGGAACTGGCTATAGGGGCAGGACTGGAATCTTTGAGGTAATGGAATTCACAGATAAGCTGAGGGCTGTAATGTCTGACACAGTTGAATTGCATAAGTTGTACGAGATTGCAAAGGCAGATGGTCTGATTAATCTGAGGCAGGTTGCGATCAGAAAGATGCTTGAAGGCGTTACTACCTTTGAAGAGGTCATAGCTGTAACAGGATAAAATCAAACCCCTCGTGATAATCTCTCGATAAGCGGGAAAGGCAGTCCATACATCCTCATCTTATTCTGTGTCTTTTCTATGTCATATTCGACACGATGAAGTTTCACTGATGCATCATCGATGATCGCATAACATGCCCTCGGATCTCCATCCCTTGGCTGTCCTACACTCCCTACATTGATGATATATCTTTCTGTATCTCCGATTTTCGTTTCGTTTCTGTGTGTAAGAATTTCGCCTGAAGGCATCCTCTCGATTATAAATGGCTGGTGGCTGTGGCCTAAGAGGCATATCTTATTGTCGAAGTAATGAAAGTTGACCTCTGCATCCCAGAGTGTCAGGATGTAATGCCATTGTTCAGGCTCTTTTGGTGTTGAATGCACAAGGAATATCTTTTTATCTTCTATTTCTTTTGAGATTAAAAATGTCTTCAGTATGGACAGATTTTCTTTGCTGATTTTTTCCTTTGTCCATAAGATGGCTGCCTTTGCATATGGGTTGAAAAAATCGATATCTGTCAGCCCGAGCACTGCCCAATCATGGTTTCCTGCAAGGAGGATTTTGCATTCGGAGTTCAGGATTGCAATGCATTCATCGGGATCAGGGCCGTAGCCAACAGCATCACCAAGAAAGAGGATATCTGTTATTTTTTTCTTTTTAATGTCTTTTAAAACAGACTTGAGTGCCTCGATATTTCCGTGGACATCTGAGATTACAGCATATTTCATTTTTCAATCATAAGGGGACATTGTCTGCATTGTGAAATCCCCCTTCAAAAATTTTATACCTTTTGTTATTTCTCGCTATGCTCCTTTGCTATCTTGTCGAGGATGCCGTTGATAAAAGCTGCAGATTCTGATGTGGAATACTTTTTTGCGATCTCAAGTGCCTCATTAATAGTTACGGCATTAGGGATGTCCTTCCTGAATAACAGCTCGTATGTGGCAAATCTCAATATATTCCTGTCAATACTCGCCATCCTCGATATCTTCCACTTTTTTGCCACCTTTTGAATCAATGGGTCTATTTCCTTGAGGTTTTCAATAGTCCCTGTGATTATGTCCTCGGCAAAGGCCTTTGTATCAGGGTCTTTTTCATCCGTATCTGTCCAGAAGAGTTCAAGGCTCTCTCTATATTCCGACAGATTGCTCTTTTTTTTACTATTATTTATAAAGTCGATCCTGTAAAGAAATTGAAGTGCGTACTCCCGAGCCTTTCTCCGTTTCATAATTTACTCGACGATTCTGACATGAAGGCATAGGTCAGATATGGCGAAAAGATTTTAAACCACGCACTTGTAGAAACACTTATCTTGTATCTGTCATCTACAACATTGGATACTTTTTGGATGACGCATTTATTATCTCTCATATACATTTAAGCTAACACTTTTTAAAGTCTTTGAGCCATGTCTGACTTACGCATAAAACAATATGGATTTATAACTTCTTGATTACCTGTGCCATTTCTATTGCCGTAATTGCAGCATCCCATCCCTTATTGCCTGCCTTTGTTCCTGCCCTTTCAACAGCCTGCTCTATGGTGTCCGATGTTATCACGCCAAAGGCTATTGGAACGCCTGTTTCCATGGATGCCGACGCAATGCCCTTTGAGACCTCTGCTGCAACATAATCGAAATGCGGTGTTGCACCTCTTATCACTGTGCCGAGACATATGACTGCATTATATAAGCCCTTTGATGCCATCTTTTTTGCAACGAGGGGGATCTCAAACGACCCGGGCACCCTTACCACCTCTATGTCGTCTTCATTTGCCCCGTGTCTTACAAGGGCGTCTATTGCACCATCGAGGAGCCTCGATGTAATGAAGTCGTTAAACCTGCTTACAATGATACCGAACTTAAGACCCTTTGCCTGAAGCTCTCCTTCTATAATTTTCATAATAAACCTCCGGATTTAATTTACGCGTATTTTATCATAATTACGGATAAAACAATTCAAATCTCCTCGTCCTGATATTTATCAATATGCCTGCTGCTATGAAATTGCTCAAAAGCGCTGTGCCTCCATAACTCACAAAAGGCAATGGCACTCCTACCACAGGCATTATTCCGAGGGTCATTCCTATATTAGCGCAGAAATATACGAAAAACATTGCGGTTATACCCAGTGCAGTCAGTCTCCCAAATTCATCCTTTGCCCTCATGGCTGTGTCCAGTCCTCTTAAAAACAGCATCAGATAAATGCTAAGGAGCATAATGCTTCCTGCAAAGCCCCACTCTTCTGCAAAAACCGAGAATATAAAATCCGTATGCTTTTCCGGTAAAAACCTCAATGGCCCCTGAGTTCCTTTTAAATAGCCTTTTCCAAAAAAACCGCCGGAGCCTATGGATATCTTTGACTGATTGATATGATAGCCTATGCCTGCAGGATCTATATCCGGGTCAATGAAGGCGACAAGGCGATTTTTTTGATAATCCTTAAGCCCTTCCCAGAAGATGTGGCCAAGGAATGGAATAGAGATAAGACCGATAATAACTATCACTGTTATGATCTTTTTGCTTATTCCCTTTGAGAGGGAAAGGACTACAAATAGAGACATGAGGAGGATTGCAGTTCCAAGGTCAGGCTGTTTAATCAACAATATTAATGGCAGTATGCCAAACATGAACAGGCTTTTCATGGAAATCTTATCAATAGAATTTCTGCCTATGTCTGTCAGATAAGAGGAAAAAACGATTATAAAGAATATCCTGAAAAATTCAGAGGGCTGAAATGAGATAGGGCCTATACTTAACCATCTCTGAGCACCCATGCTTGTTCTTCCTCCGAAGATGACAATTAAAAGGAGGAGAAGCCCTAAGCCGTATAACAGGTAGGAGATTCTGTAAAGCCATATGTAGTCGAATGATACAATTACAAACAGGACTCCGGTGCTTATAAGAAGCCATAATACCTGCTTAAAATAGAAGTCGGGATGTTCTCCAACCCCGAGGGGAGGCCTCGTTGCGCTGTAAATGGTCATTATCCCTATAATGGCAAGGGAGATTACTATCAGGAAAGTTATCCAGTCGAAATTCTTGATTAATCTCCTGTCAATTTTCAGCATTTTGTGACTCCTGATTCCTGGCCCTCAACGCTTGACTCTTAAGATACGCCTCAATAGCCCTTTTTGCTATAGGTGCTGCAACAGCCCCTCCGCCACCTCCGTGCTCCACAAAGACAGAGAGTGCTATCTCCGGGTCATCGACCGGGGCAAATGCCACAAACCATGCGTGATCCATAAATCGCTCTCCTGCCAGTCCCTTTTTCTTGCCTACAACCTGAGCAGTCCCCGTTTTTCCACCGATAACAGCCAATGACGACCTTGCCCCCTGTGCAGTGCCGTTTGACTCATTAACGACACCCGATAGCGCCTCTTTTATCATTCTTATGGTTTCAGGTTTTAGATTTATAGTTCTTGCAGGCTGATAACTGCCCTTTATAAGGGATGGCTTATAAACGTTGCCTCCATTGGCAAAGGTTGCCATCATTGCAGCCATTTGAATCGGAGTTGTAGTAATATATCCCTGTCCTATGGCTGAAATAAAGGTGTCACCGAGGTACCATGGAAGGCGTTTTTTTTCCTTTTTCCATTCTGTATTGGGGATCAGCCCACTTTTTTCCTTTACAGGTATAAGCTCGATGCCGGTCTCTCTTCCGAGGCCAAAGGCTGTTGCATATTTATGGATTTTATCTATCCCAAGCCTTCTGCCCAGTTCATAGAAATATACATCACAGGACTCAACGATTGCCCTGTGGAAATCGACCGGACCATGTCCCCCCTTTTTCCAGCATCCGAATGTCCATCTCCCGTAATTTATTCCTCCGGTGCAATTGATCTTCGTGTCAGGGTCTATAATGCCTTCTTCGAGGGCTGCTATAGCGGTTATTATTTTAAAGGTAGAGCCCGGTGGATACTGGCTCTGCACCGCCCTGTTGAGCATGGGCTTCTTCTTGTCCTCCATAAGGGACTTCCAGTCATTATACGCTATGCCCATGGAGAATATGTTCGGGTCAAAGGATGGGAGGCTTTCAAGGGCTAAGATCTCCCCTGAATCCGGCTTTAGTGCCACAAGGGCGCCGGCCTTTTCTCCGAATGCATCTTCAACAGCCTTCTGTATTTGTATATCAATGCTCAGGTTAATGTCTGTACCCTTAACCGGCGGTCTTTCCTGTATCATCCTCAACTCCCTGCCGAGTGCATCTACCTCTATGATCCTCTCTCCGGGTATTCCCCTGAGTTGGTTGTCGAACAATGCCTCCACGCCCCACTGGCCTATCAATGCATCAGATGGAAAGTGTCTTAGGTCAGGATTATTTAATTGAGAAGTGGTTATCTTTCCGAGATAGCCTATGATGTGCGCTCCGACTTTGCCGAAAAGATACTCTCTTCCGACTTCTGTTTCAACGAAGAGTCCAGGAAAATCGGACCGTCTTGCCTCGATGCGGGCTATCTCTCCAAAGCTTAGCCCCTGTTTGAGCTTTACAGGGACAAAAGGGCTGTTGTCCTTTTTTGTTAATTTTTCTTCGACCTCTTTTGGGGTTAAACCGAGGACTGCAGCGAGCGAATCCGTGTCTATGCCACTGAAATTGTCGGTGGTTATGGAAACGCTGAAGAACGGGATATTTTTCACCAGTGGTGTTCCGTTCCTGTCGTATATAATACCCCTCGGCGCAGGTGTTTTTAATATTCTCAGCCTGTTGTCCTCAGACAGCCTTTTATATTTGTCGCCGTCAAGTATCTGAAGCTGCCAGAGGCGGAAACATAAGATCAACAGTATCCCGATGATGATGTAAGAACCTAATTGTATTCTCTTCAGAATCATATCAATCCGTCAGCCGGAATTTGCTCGGCTTTACTATTATACCAAATGGTATGTTGACAACTGTTTGGATGGCGATTGTCTGCAATGCATCGAGGATGCTTATGTTTATACTGGTAAAGATAATCCGGGAGCCTGCAACCAAAACTCCATCGAGGATTGTAAAGACGACAATGGTTATCACACCCCAAAGGGGTGTCCATTTAAAGACGACCTCGGTAAAGACCACTATAGTCAGAAAACCGGTTAAGCCCTTGCTGAAAAAATTAGGGCCTATGATCGAACCCGAGAGGATATCTTCCATCAAGCCAACAAAGGCGCCGAAGGCTGTGCTTTTTATCTCTGACCTACTTCCGAAATAAACATCTGCCCTGTGGCATCGAGGAAGGCTCCTCAGGCTAAAGAAATAAACGAGTACAATCGAGAGGCTTAACGGTCTGTGGAAAATAGAAAGCTGCGTCTGTATGAGGAAGGTCAGAAAAATAAAAAGTGCCCACTTTGCATAGTTCATATCACTTGCCGAGAATAACTACCTCTTCTATTTTTGCATCGGACTGAAACGGTAAGACCTTTATATCCTGGAAAAATTCGATCCCTTCTTTTCTGACACTGCTCACGACGCCAACGAGCAACCCCGGAGGGAAAATGCCATCGAGCCCGGAGGTAACCGCCACTTCACCTTTTTCCACACTCTCTTCCGGCGGTATATATTTGAGGATGCAGTACCGGTGGCCTGTACCGGATATAACTCCTTCGTGTCTACTGTTCTGAAGCCTGACGGCAACAGAAAAGTTCGGGTCTTTCATGAGCAATACCTCTGAAGAATTATCCTTTACCGAGTATATCTTGCCCACCAGTCCTTTTGGCGTAATAACAGACATATCCTTTTTAATACCGCTATTTTTACCCTTATCGAGGATCATGGTATGCAGCAACCTGTCATAACCACGCGCTATCACCTTTGCAGTGGTTACATAATTGGGAAGGTGATCTTTTAAAGACAGAAGTTCCTTGAGCCTTTTGTTCTCCTGAACTATCTCTGCATATCGCTGTTTTTCGGTGAGGGCAGCAGTAAGTTCCTTCCTGAGCCTCTTGTTTTCTTCAAATGTGCCCCAGAGTTCACGGAATGTCATGGTAATATTTAGAGTGAAATTGTTAAAGACGTCGTATGGATAGGATAAAATCCTGAAGAGCGCAGAAGGCCTTCTGTTGTGATGGTATGTTATCAGTATAAGGGCAATCAGAGAAAGCAAGAACAGGATGATAATTCTCTTTTTGCCCTTTGACATTAATTAGTAGCTATGGCTACCTTCCTGAGAAGTTCCAGTTTATCCAGCATCATGCCACACCCCCTCACAACCGCGGTTAAGGGATCATCGGGCACTATAACAGGCACTCCTGTTTGCTCCCTTATCAGTATATCCAATCCCCTGAGCAGTGCGCCTCCTCCGGCAAGGACGATGCCCCTGTCCACAATATCTGCTGCAAGCTCGGGCGGGGTGTTTTCAAGAGTAACCTTGATCGTGTCGAGTATCAGGCTAACACTTTCCTGGAGCGCCTCCCTTATCTCATCTTCCGTAACATTGATAGCCTTTGGAATTCCGGAAATAAGGTCTCTTCCCTTCACCTCTATTGGTTCGACTTTGCTCGTTGGATATGCTGAACCGACCTCCATTTTTATATGCTCGGCTGTTCTCTCGCCGATCATGAGATTATACTTGCGTTTTATGTAGGCAATTATCGCTTCATCCATTTTGTCTCCGCCTACACGGACAGCCTTGCTGTAGACGATGCCGTCGAGAGATATGACTGCTACGTCGGTGGTGCCGCCGCCAATGTCCACAATCATGTTTCCTGAAGGTTCACCAACAGGCAATCCGACACCAACAGCAGCAGCCATTGGTTCTTCTATGAGATAGACCTCTCTGGCGCCCGATGAATGGGCTGCATCCTTGACAGCACGGCGTTCAACCTGTGTTATGCCTGACGGGACCCCAATAATAACCCTCGGCGACACAAAACTCTTTCTATTGTGTGCCTTTGTTATGAAATATTTCAGCATCTCCTCTGTTGCATCGAAGTCTGCAATGACCCCATCCTTCAAAGGCCTTATGGTAATTATGTTTGAAGGGGTTTTGCCCAGCATCTCCTTTGCTTCCATCCCGACTGCAACAGGTTTTCTGTTATCGGTTCTTAAAACAACCACAGATGGCTCATCGCAGATTATACCCCTGCCATGTACATAGACAAGGGTATTTGCAGTACCAAGGTCTATGGCAAGGTCGTTTGAAAACATTCCCAAAAGCTTCTGAAAAAACACTTAAACCCTCCTATCCCTCAATTACCTTTGTATTCGCTATATCGTCTCCAAGTCTCATGCCGTCTTTGTTTCCCAGCATCAGGAGGAATTCCAATGCTAAAATAACAACAATAAACAACCACCCGACTAAGGGAATCTTGTAAAGCAGGAGCGCTGCTGTCAGTATAGCATTTCTCAGCACAGAGTCCCTGAAAGTTCCCGAACTGCCGGTGGAAAGGGATATTACCCTCAATCGCAATATCTTCTTCCCAATGCTCCTGCCGTCAAAAAGGCCGTCACTAATGAGAAGATAAACGAGACCGGCGAGATACCCTACCTGAGGTATGGTTTTGGCTGCTGCGGCTATAATAATAAAATCCAGCATTTTTGCTATAACCCTTAGCAACAAGCTTGCCTTTATGCTTTCATCAGGCATCGTTAATACTATCAGATAGCCCCTTTTTTTTCAAGGATGACCTCGTTCCCCTGTGGTTAGTATTTTAAAATGTCACATTGTAAAAAATTTAAAAAGGTAGGTAGGGGCGATTCACGAATCGCCCCTAAAAATGAATTTAAAACCTGTAGGGGCAGGGCTTGCCCCTGCCCAAAGGGTTTTTAAACCGATTTTGGGCAACCGCAAGGGTTGCCCCTACAATTTAAACATTTAAACCCTTTGGGCACGGCAAGATGAGCCCCTAC
>CALGPO010000101.1 GCA_937960465.1 uncultured bacterium | reverse complement strand
GCTTGACGCTTCATGAATTCCACTTTCTGGGTTCTTACACAAACAGTAACGCACCTTAGGATCATCAGGATCAACCACTTCTACTATATCCTATTTTGCCGGTAGAACTTGAAAACCTTTATTCTATCAGTCATTAAGATTTATTAGGGACACATCCCATATTTCTTGACATTAAAATCGTATTCAAGTGCAAGTGCTCATATTGCAGGCAGGAGAGACGACATCTTGGGCGAAAAGCTTTTTAACGATAATCAGAGGAAAGATTATATAGCATTTATCAGAGAGAGCATTACAGAAGAGGAGATAAAACGATTAAAGTATTCCACGAGAACCGGAAGACCATTTGGTAGAGAGGAGTTTATAAAGGGGATGGAAAAGAAGCTGAACAAAAGGTTTATACTACAGAGACCTGGTAGACCAAAAAAGCGAAAGAGTTAAATAAAATAGGGGATGTGTCCCTAATTAATCTTATGAAGTCCTTTGGCCATAAAGGTGAAGACATCGCTGTCGATTTTTTAAAGCAAAAAGGCTACAAAATTCTCATGCGTAATTATATGACGCCTGTGGGAGAAGCGGACATTGTAGCCAAGGATAAAAACATTATTGTATTCGTTGAGGTTAAGGTGCGGAGCAGCGATGCCTTTGGACAACCATTTGAATCCGTTAATTACACGAAGCAGGAAAAGCTCAAAAAGATTGCCCTTTATTATCTAAAGCATAATAAAATAGAATTACAGGTAAGGTTTGATGTTGTGAGCATTATATCCAAAAACGGAAAGAATGAGATAAATCATTTAATAGAGGCATTCTAAATTATGTATGTATATTTAAATAATAAAATCGTTCCTTTATCAGATGCAAGGGTTTCTGTATTTGACCACGGCTTTCTGTACGGCGACGGCATATATGAGACCATGCGTGTTTATGACGGCGTTGTATTCATGCTCGATGAGCATATTGAAAGATTATATCGCTCTGCATCCCTTATAGGTCTCAATATTCCCAAAAGGATAGCGGATATAAAAATATCAATCTACGAAACATTAAAAGCAAACTCACTGACAAATGCCTACGTCCGCCTGACCATATCAAGAGGATACGGCCCAATTGGCCTTGACCCGGACCTCTGCAAGGAGCCAACATTTGTTGTGATAACGAATGAATTCAAGAGTTATCCGAGGTCTTATTACGAAGAGGGAATAAAATTAACAATCGCATCTGTCAGAAGAAATTCAAAAGAAGCACTGAACCCGCAGATCAAGTCCCTTAATTTTTTAAACAACATCCTTGCAAAGATTGAGGCAAAGCAGGTTGATGCATATGAGGCCATAATGCTTAATGTTTCAGGCCATCTTGCAGAAGGCACGATAAGCAATATATTTTTTATGAAGGATGGGATTTTATGCACGCCCTCTATTGAATGCGGAATCCTCGACGGCATAACAAGGGCATTGGTTATAGACCTTGCCTTAAAGAACGGCCTTGAGGTAAAGGAAGGAAGATTCGCTCCCGAAGAACTATACATGGCATCCGAAGTATTTATAACAAATACAACCATGGAGGTAATGCCTGTTAGCAGTATTGATAAAACAGAATTCAAGGCGGGAGAGATTTCGAAGCTGCTTTTAAAGAAATATCGCCAAGAGGTGAATGGCTATGTCAAAGAGAAAAAGGCAGAAGGCCCGTCTCTCTGGGAGTGAGATTGCAAGATTTATAGACCAGAGCCTTTTAATGCCCCGTGCCACCGAGGCTGATATTATCAGGCTCTGCAAAACAGCAATAAAATATAATTTTTATTCGGTATGCGTTAATCCTTATTTTGTGCCTTTATGCAATGCACTCCTCAAGGGGCATGAAACAAAAGTCACCACCGTCATAGGCTTTCCCCTCGGCATGACCGTAAAGGATGTAAAGATATATGAGGCAAAACAGGCAGTCCTTTATGGAGCGGACGAACTCGATATTGTAATGAACATAGGCGCTGCAAAATCAGGGAACTGGGACTATGTGGGTGAGGAACTCTTAGAGATTATCTCTTCCACAAAATCAGCAGTTCATAAGGTTATAATCGAAACATGCTATCTCACAGAAGAAGAAAAAATTGCAGCAACGAAAATCGCGTCTCTATTCGGCGCTAAGTTTATTAAGACATCAACAGGTTTTGGCACAAAAGGCGCAACCATAAAAGATGTGAAGCTGATTAAAAAGATTGTCGGAGACAGGGCAGAGGTAAAGGCAGCAGGAGGGATAAAGACATTATCGCAGGTACTGCAATTCATAAAAGCAGGAGCTGCAAGGATAGGGACAAGTGCAGGCGTCGAGATAATGAAAGAGACTCACTCAGGTATCTGACTGTACAGATATACAGAAACCCCTGCGAATATTATTGGCATGATCCATGGTGCGGCAAGCGGAGGTATGGTTCCTGCATATCCGAGAGATAAGCAGAGGGAATATCCGAACCAGTAAATGAGGCTTATCAAAAGCCCTAATCCTGCTGTAATGATACCGCTTCCAAATGCCCCTTCCTTTATTTTTTGTGAAGAAACGAGTTTTAAAAGCCACTGTTCTGCGAAGTTTCCGCCCAGCGAAAGGGATATGCCGAGGAGAAGCATAAAGAGATTGATCAGCGGATATGAAAGCCTTGAGCCGATGTCAACGGTCAATTTTATGTTTTTAAACCCGGCCTCATTTAGCCTTCTAAGATATTTCATCAACTCCATTATTGTCATTTCTTCTACCTTCCACATGTCCTCCTGAAATATCTTCGGAGATTCTATTGCAGGATAGGTTATCTCTTTTATTGTTGTTATTTGCCCTTTTGCAATATCATAGAGGGTTACATCCTTTAGTTTCCATGCATTGCTCTTCCATTCACCGGTTTCCGCGTCAATTCTCTCCCTCAGCCCTTCTCCATTAAATTTGAAGATGCTGATGCCCTTTGAAATGTTTTTATCAGGGAAATAAAGGGAAATCCTCACTACCGAGCCGTCCTTTCCCCGCATGTAAAGGGTCCCTTCCTTAAAGGTAAGACCCTTTTGTTTTTTTGTTATTTTATTCTTTATGGAATGGAGCTTTTTTGATGCGGCCGGGACAATGATCTCTCCGAGCGCAAAGGCAAAAAGTGTAAGGATTACTCCGAGCACCACAAATGGCATAAGCAGGCTTTTCATTTTTCCTGCTGCTGCCTTTATTGCAACAATTTCCTTTCTCTTGATCGCCTGCGAGAATATAAAAAGGCTGCTGAGAAGGATTGCCATTGGCAGGAGATAATGGGTGTATCTTGGAATGCTTAATGCCGTATACTGCATGATCAAGCTAAATGAAGGCTTGTAGGGTATGAAGTCGTCGATCTTGTCAATAAGTCCTATGATGCTGAAGACGCCGGATATCCCAAGTCCCAGGATTATGAGAACCTTTAAGAATTCTTTGATGTATAACCTCTGTATTATAAGCATTACTTTTTGTTCACCCTTTCGAATATTAACAATGAAAATAATCCCAGAACAGCAAAGGCCATCCATGCGCCTGCAAGGTGCGGGAGTTTGCCTGACCGCGCCAAATTCTCACCACAGAGCAAAAGCGTATAGTAAACAGCGAATACCGACAATCCAACTGTAAGCCCTCCGAGCCTCCCTGACTTTCCTGCTATGAGGGAAAGGGAAGGACCCAGTAATATGATTATAAGGCATATTGCAGGCATGGAGAGCCTGCGGTAGAACTCGAGGAAGAACTGAACCCGCTTTTCAGGAGACTTTTTTGATGCTGCAAGCAATTCCATGGGCGTCAATTCGCTGTTCTTTTTTTCTGCAGACTCCACAGACGGATTCAGTTTGAAGTGATATTTGCCAAAGGATATATCGGTAAAGATGTCCTTCTTTGTTATATAGATATGCCCGCTGGATAGAGAGAAGGCAAGAGACTCCTGTTCCGGAACTATCCTTCCTTCCTTTGCAACTATAACCTTATGCTCTTGCTTTTTTCTTTCGTCTACGATGAATATCCCTGAAAGCCTGTCTGGAGCAGGTTTTTCCTTAACCAGAATGATAATGTCCTTAAAAGCTGTGTTGAATATTCCTTCTTCAATGGTCATGGGCGCCTTTGTGGTCAGTATCTCGGATATCTTTCCCCTCAGCAATGCGCTTCCCTTCGGGCTGAAATAAAAGCTCATGGCAAGGCTCAAAACAAAACATGCAATGCCAAGATATACAACAGGTGTCGATATGCCCCTGAATGACATGCCGCTGCCTCTCAGGACGATCATCTCGTTATCCGTGTTCATCCTCCCGTATGTAAGGAGCACCGAAAGGAGCATTGCCATGGGTATGGTAAGGATGAGTATCTGAGGCTGTAGATAGAGGATTATTTTTGCGATATCTGCAACAGAAGTGCCGACACCAGAGAGAACCCTGCTCAGTCTCAGCAGTTTTTCCATCATAAGGGTAAAATTCAAAAAAAGGATGGAAAGGAGGAGGGATGATGCCAGCTCCTTCAGAATTGATCTGTGTATCAATAACATACCCAAGTATATAAAATATCCTATCAGGAACAAAAAGATCAAAAACAAGTTTGCTTTTTAAGTGGATAATTTTTTATGCTAATAGTATCAAACTTTTGGAGGTATGAAGTGGTAACAATCACAGACAAGGCTGCTGAGAAGGCTACAGCCATTCTTGCAGCAGAAGGAAAAGATAGCTGGGGGCTAAGGATATATAGTTCCGAAGGAGGATGCTGCGGACCCTCTTACGGTCTCGATATAGACGAAAAGCCGACGACCGATGACGAGGTAATCGAAAAGAACGGCCTCAGGGTATTTGTTGATAAAAATACGCTTTCTGCTTTAACCGGTATGCAGCTCGACTACTATGACGATGGAGAAAGGGAAGGTTTCGTGCTCAGCGGCGGCGCCGGTCCATTTGGTTCGGCATGCGGTTCAGGCTGCAGCAGTTGCGGATAATGTTCCCGATACACAGATGCAGAAGGCTTAGAAAGAACGAGACCATCAGGAGGATGGTAAGACAGACAGCCATCTCTCCTGATGACTTTATTTATCCCCTTTTTGTAACCTTTGGCAAGGGCATTAGAAAAGAAATATCCACAATGCCCGGATGCTACCAGGAATCAATAGATGAGCTTGTAAAAAATGCAAAAGAGATCTATTCCCTCGGCATACCAGCAGTAATACTCTTCGGCATCCCCGAACACAAAGACGAAATGGGAAGTAGCGCCTATGATGACAACGGAATTGTCCAGAATGCCATTAAGGCCATAAAGGACGCTGCTCCAGAACTTTATGTAATTACCGATGTCTGCATGTGTGAATATACAAGCCACGGACATTGCGGCTTTATAGAAAAGGGTGATGTAAACAACGATAAAACCCTTGGACTCCTCGCAATGGAGGCTGTGTCCCATGCAAGGGCAGGAGCCGATATGGTCGCACCTTCGGACATGATGGACGGGAGGGTTACTGCAATAAGGACTGCACTGGACAAAGAGGGATTCAGCGAGATCCCCATAATGTCATATGCAGCAAAGTATGCATCCGCATTCTATGGCCCATTCAGGGAGGCTGCAGAATCAACGCCACAGTTCGGAGACAGGCGCTCATACCAGATGGACCCTGCAAACAGGCGGGAGGCATTAAAAGAGGTCGCCCTCGATATAGAAGAGGGTGCTGATATTGTTATGGTCAAACCCGCACTATCTTACCTCGATGTTATATCCGATGTAAAATCATCCTTTGCTGTTCCGGTAGCAGCTTATAATGTGAGCGGAGAATACTCCCTTGTTAAGGCTGCAGGAAAACTCGGATGGATTGACGAAGACAAGGTTATGATGGAGATACTCACATCGATGAAAAGGGCAGGTGCTGATTTAATCCTCACCTATTTTGCAAAAGACGCAGCAAGGATTCTGAACGGCTAATTTATTTTCAATGCCTGACGATAAGACCTTCTCTTTATACGCTATCCTTTATGAACTCAATGTTGCATAGACAGCAAGGACTAACATGCTTCAAAGCCTTTACAAGCGGCAGGAAACCGTATTCATGCAGAATATAAATGTTTTAACAGAGACTTGAATCCAATGCTGAATACGATATGGTGGTATGAAAATCTTATAAGGTGTCGCAGGCAAAGTCTTTTGCGCATGTTAGTCCTTGCTGTAACCTTTGATTTTATGCAACTGTAAGGTGAACTCAATGAAAGGGAATTCCAGAAAAAACTCTACATGTTCCCTGATAGAATCTGTGCTTAATAGTCATGTGGTATAATAACCATCAAAACAGAACAGGATGCGATCTAATGGAAGTGGCAATAGAAAACATAAGAATAGGCAATGGCAATCTGCCTGTAATCATCGCAGGTCCTTGCGTGATCGAAAACGAGGACACAACCTTTTATACAGCAGAGAAATTAAAAGAGATATGCAGCACTGTTGGACTTCCATTTATATTCAAAAGCTCTTATGACAAGGCAAACAGGACATCACTGTCATCTTACAGAGGACCTAAAATCGATAAAGGGCTGGAAATACTCTCGGATGTCAAGGGCAAATTCGATATCCCTGTAATATCTGATGTGCATTCAGTTGATGAAGTGAGGCATGCAGCAGAAGTCCTTGATGTGCTTCAGATACCCGCCTTTTTATGCAGACAGACAGATTTAATAATTGAGGCATCAAAGACAGGAAAACCTGTCAATATCAAGAAGGGACAGTTTCTTGCACCATGGGATGTAAAGAATATCATTGAGAAGTTTACATCCACAGGCAATCATAATCTGATGATCACAGAAAGAGGCACATCCTTTGGATACAACAATCTCGTTGTTGATTACAGGGCATTTCCCATTATGCGCTCCTTTGGTTATCCTGTGATATTTGATGTAACCCATAGCCTTCAGCTTCCGGGAGGGCAGGGGAATTGTTCAGGCGGGCAGAGGGAGTTTGCAGACCCCCTCGCAAGGGCAGCAGTTGCAGTCGGTGTTGATGGATTATTTATGGAGGTACATCCAGAGCCGAATAAGGCATTATGCGATGGGCAGAATATGATAAGGCTGGATGATGTGGAAGGAATGTTAAAGACCATAAAAGCAATATGCAAAAGCATAAAATGAGAGTAATTAAAAATGCAGAAGACAACCATTAATAGCAAAGGGCATATAATGATAGAAAAGGCTGAAGATTTAAGTCACTTTTGGGCTTATGACTTTGCTTACTCAAAAAATGCCGATTTAACTTTGCTGGATAATGTTCAGTTCATTTATGAGTTATCGCTGGCAGAGTTGGAATTAAGGAAATATGCCGTTATCATTATAGGCAATGCCACTTATCAAGGGCGAGAGGTTAAAACTAATGTGATGAAAAAGCTTTTAAGGAGATTGTGCAATGAGTTTAGCCCAGCAACAACTTTTTCATACTGATAGAGTTTGGGTTAAAAGGCACCAAGGCAGGAAAAATCATAATCAATATTTTACCCCTGAATTTGCAGTGTATAAAGCTCTTTCACTTGTTACTGAAATAACCCCTAAAAACATAATTGATCCAGCTGTAGGTAAGGGTGTATTCCTCATGGTAGCCTCAAAGAAGTGGCAAAAGGCAAAGTTATTTGGGATAGATATTGATAGAAATGTGATATTTGAATTAAGAAAATCTAACTTGCCAAATTCGTATTTTGCCTTTGGAGATAGCCTCTTACAAAAGACATGGCAATTACCTGAAATCAAAAAAGTTCTTTCAAAAGGAGGATTTGACCTTGTTGTTGGAAATCCGCCTTTTAGTAGTTGGTTTCACCGAATAAAGTCGAAAGATGTATTATTCTTTTATGAATTGGGTAGAAATAATGGAAATGCAAAAAGAAGTCAGGCAATTGAGGTGCTTTTTCTTGAAATATTTATAAGAATAACATTAAAAGGTGGCTATATTGTAATTGTCCTTCCTGATGGCATCCTTTCTAACCCTCAATACCAATACGTAAGAGAATTTATTTTAAAGAATACAAAGGTTTTGCATATTATCAGTCTACCACGGAATATATTTGAAGATACTTCTGCTAAGACAAGTATTCTTATACTGAAAAAACAAGAAATAAATAATTTAAACTATTTTTCAGAGTTGCATGATTTAGAAAGAACAGGAGTGGTTAATAATACAATCAGGGTTTCAGGGAAGAATTTGATAAAGCGCATGGACTACTTTTATTACCATAATTTGCAAAAAAATCCTTTGCAGGAATTAATAGATAATAATATGGTATTCAAACAATTAAAGGAGTTTGTAATTTATTGTAAGACAGGGAAAACTCTTTACGGGAAGGGAAGAGAGTTTTCAGAAAAGGGCTTAAGATTTTTACATGCAACTAATATTACTGATATTGGAATAAGCTATAAAAAGGATGAAAGGTTTATTAATCCTTCAAGTAAAATGAATTTTCAAAGTGCTCATGCTAAACTTGGCGATATACTATTTATCAGGGTTGGGGTTGGATGCGCTGGAAGAGTTGGCATTGTAGATACTAAAGATGATGAAGGGATTGCAACTGATTACATCCATATATTCAGAGTCAAAGATATTAATCCATATTTTCTTGTAGTATATTTAAAAACAAGATTTGGAAAGGGTTCTATAGACCTTTTAAGACATGGTGTTGGAACGGTGAGTATAAATAAAACAGATCTGTTATCTATACCAATACCTGTTGTGCCTGAAGGGATTCAACTTGAAATTGAAAAACAATATAAAAATATTCTTGCCGGATATCATATAAAGGGGGCTGATGCTGTAGTTAAATCAAAATTTATCTCTTTAATACATTACCTTGAAGAACAATTACAACGGATAAGTTTAAGCATCGAAAAAGAGAGAGGAGAGGGTTGCTATGTGGAAATGTGAGATGTGTAAACAAAATTTTGATGATGAAGTGATGGCAGTGGAAGTAAAATTTGGTTATGTTGACAGTAAAGAAGCAACGAAGGATGGCGACCAATATATGGCATTTAATACAGAAAGTTCTTGGGCTCCATTATGTGATGATTGTGCAATTGCTTATATTAAAGGAGAGGAAACAAGTGCCTCAAAGATCTAAAGCTATATTAAAGGAATTTACTCAAAAATGTAAGGCACATCTCAATTCTGTAAAAATTCCAGTAAAAATAGGCAGGCACAAGATAGAATTGTCTTCAAGAACGCTTTCTGATGTCATAGAGAAACATACCATTGATTATATGATAGATTATTTTGGAGAAGATAAAGTCCAGTTTAAAAACTGGCGTGGTTATGATGTTATAATAATTTTGCTTGAGCAAATGGTTTACATAAATATAAAAACTCAAGAATACAACGAAAAACTTGATGCCACATGGCTTTTCAGTGCATCAGTGGTTAAAGAATTACAAAAACATAAACTCCTTGAGCATCTCTATTGCATTAAGTTTGACTATATCAAGGCGAATCGTGATTATCTTGAATTTACCTCCGGGAAAATAGCAGGTCCATTATCAAATGTAGATTTGATTTATTACACAAAGGGTGATGAGCCTCCTTGCAGATTAAGAACAGAGTTCAACGGAACTCATTGTCATTTGAGAAATGAATTTTATGAGTAACATTATTTTCTCTTTTAATAAGAAACCATACTATTTAGAATGCAAAACTTACAATGCAGAAAATATAGCAACAACTCAACTTGGAAGAACACACATCTTCTGATAAAAGCTCGGGAAGGGTTGGTGACATTGAAGTTAGGGA
The DNA here is from genome assembly GCA_937960465.1 of uncultured bacterium. Taxonomy (GTDB): domain Bacteria; phylum Nitrospirota; class Thermodesulfovibrionia; order Thermodesulfovibrionales; family Dissulfurispiraceae; genus Dissulfurispira. Next base: position 11,583 of record CALGPO010000101.1, on the reverse strand, counting down.
TAAGTATGGAAATGTTTTTGAAGCAGTAGAAATAAAACAAAGATAAGACAATAAAGTATGAACATAAATTAAGATGGAATGAAATTATTAGTCATAAAGTTTCTGAGGGCGATAATGAATAGAGAGGCATCCTAAAATATGTTATTAAGAGCGATCTTCATTTTATTTTCGATTTATGTTGTCGGATTGCTTACTACTACAGTTGCTGCACAACAACAACATAGCACGCAGTATTTTTCAAACGAGGATATCGAAAAATACAAAAACCCTTCTGATAATAAAACGCCTAAAACAAAAACAAGGGCAGTAGAAACAAAGAAGAGGGCAGAAAAAACAAAGGAGCAGAAGGGAAAGGAATACTGGTGCAAAAGGGCAACAGAGTATAAAAAGAAAATAGAGAAGGCGCAGGAAGATATTGAGGAAACAGAGAAGAAACTCGCCGAAATTGAAGGAAACCCATTGCCTGATGCAAGAAGCAAGAAGGCAATAAAGCAGTTGCACAATAAACTCAAAAAATCGAAGAAGCATCTCAGAGATGCAGAGAGGGAACTCAGCGATTTCGAGGACGAGGCCTACAGAAAGGGCATTCCGCCAGGATGGCTGAGATGCCAATTTGACTGGTGAGAGTCAGAATTGGAGTGATGGACTAATGGATGATATTATTGATATAGCCAAAAGGGTTCTAAAAATTGAGGCTGATGCCGTATCTGCCCTGATAGAAAAGCTCAACAGTGATTTTGAAAAGGCTGTCGAAATTATTTTTAACAGCAGGGGTAGGGTTGTTGTCACAGGCATGGGCAAATCAGGCCTCGTGGGCAAAAAGATTGCCGCAACACTTGCTTCAACAGGCACTCCTGCATTTTTTCTCCATCCAGCAGAAGCGAGCCACGGAGACCTCGGAATGGTCACTGCCGATGACGTAATAATTGCAATCTCCAACAGCGGAGAAACAGAAGAACTCGTGGGTCTGATACCTTTCTTAAAGAGATTCAATGTAAACCTGATTTCCATGACAGGGAATCCTGACTCAACGATTTCAAAGGCTGCAGAAGTCACCCTCGATGTTTCCGTGAAAGAGGAGGCATGTCCTATGGGGGTCGTTCCGACAGCATCAACGACTGCAACACTCGCAATGGGCGATGCATTGGCAGTTGCACTTCTGATAAAGAGGGGATTTAAAGAGGAAGACTTCGCTTTTTTCCATCCGGGAGGAAGCCTTGGCAAGAAACTATTTATCAAGGTCAAAGACCTTATGCATACAGGAGATGCGCTGCCCTTTGTATCTCCGGATATGCCGATGCTAAAGGCTACTGTGGAAATATCGTCAAAGAGATTGGGAGTTACGATAGTTGCAGGCAGCGATAAAAGAATTTTAGGAATTATTACGGATGGAGACTTAAGAAGGGGCATAGAGAAGTGGGGGAAGGTGTTTTTTGATATGAATGCAGGAGAGGTAATGACAAAAAATCCAAAGACCATATCAGAGGATGAGCTTGCAGTAAAGGCTTTATCTATAATGGAGAAGCACTCAATCACATCCCTTATAGTTCCTGATAATAATGGAAGGGCAGTAGGAATAATACATCTGCACGATATATTGAAGCAGGGGATAGTATGAAAAAAAGTTCAAAGTTCAAAGTTCAAAGTTCAAAGATAAAAGAAATCGCCAGGAACATCAAACTCCTCATCCTCGATGTTGATGGGGTTTTAACGGATGGGAGCATTATTCTTGACAACGAAGGAAATGAGCTCAAGGCATTTCATGTGAGGGACGGGCATGGAATAAAGATGCTCGAAAAAGCAGGGATTAAGGTTGCCATAATCACGGGGAGGCATTCAAAAGTTGTTGAGAGAAGGGCTCATGAGCTTGGTATCACAGAGGTTTATCAGAGGTGCCACATAAAGTCAGTTGCCTATGAACATCTCTTAGAGAAGATGGGGATATCTGATAATGAAGTGGCATATATAGGGGATGACATTGTGGATATTCCAATCTTTAAAAGGGTTGCACTCTCTGTTGCTGTTGCAGATGCCACAGAAGAGACAAAGACAGAGGCAATGATCGTTACAGAGAATCGGGGGGGGAGAGGTGCTGTCAGGGAAATATGCGACCTCATACTGAAGTCAAACGGAAAGTGGAAAGAACTGGTTGATGAGTACTATACGGTTTAATCTCCCAACAATCCTTACATTCAGCAGGATAATATTAATTCCTTTTTTTGTATTAATAACACCAAAAAGCCCGCTGTTGGGCATAGCAATTTTTATCATTGCATCTGCAACGGATTTTCTTGACGGTTATCTGGCAAGGAAATCGGGACAGATAACAAAATTCGGGATAATCCTTGACCCTATTGCGGATAAATTCCTCGTAATCTCTGCGCTTATACTGCTCGTTGATATGGTGAGGCTTTCTGCATGGGTGGCAATAGCAATTATAGTGAGGGAGTTTGTTGTAACAGCATTGAGGGTCGTTGCCCTTTCAAAAAATATCGTCATTCCTGCAGAGACAGGAGGCAAGTTGAAAACAGTATCCCAGATGTCGGCAATAATACTCCTCCTTTTGCCAGGGGGCATGGGGGATCTGGATTTTTACGATGTCGGCCTTGTTCTTATGTATATTGCCCTTATCCTTGCTATTGTATCAGGAGTTAAATACACAATTTCTTTCTGGAGGCAGATTCAATGATGCCTGTATTAATAATTCTATCGTTTCTCATAGGCTCTATCCCTACAGGTCTATTGATTGCAAAGACTATGGGAATCGATTTAAGAAAGGTGGGCAGCGGAAACATAGGCGCAACAAATGTCCTCAGGGCAGTGGGCAAAGAGGCAGCCTTATTTACATTACTCGGAGATGTTGCAAAAGGGGCTATACCTATTGTAATTGCAAAGGCACTTGCAGTTGATACATTAAATGCGGGTATCCTCGGACTTTCTGCCATATTAGGCCACAATTTTTCATTATTCCTGAAATTTAAGGGAGGCAAGGGCGTTGCTACAAGCATAGGAGTTTTGCTTGCTTTCTCTCCCCATGTCGCACTTCTTACCATTACCATCTGGCTCTTGACATCAAGATGGACAAGATACTCTTCTTTAAGCGCACTAATTGCATTCGGCCTGCTGCCGTTGAGTATTTACATGCTGGATTATTCAAAAGAAAAGATGATAATCGCTATAGCAATCACTGTTTTGATATTCGTAAGGCATACGGCAAATATTAAGAGACTTATACAGGGGACAGAGAGCAAGATAGGGGAGAAGATAGGTAATAGGTAATAGGCTAAAGGCTATAGTGAAAGCAAAATTATGAACAAAAAAGCGGTTGTCCTTTTAAGCGGCGGGATTGATTCCTCAACAACTGCAGCCATTGCAAAGGCAGAAGGATACAATATTTATGCATTGAGCTTCGATTATAGTCAGAGGCACAGGCTTGAGCTTGAGTCTGCAAAGAAAGTGGCTGAAAGTCTCGGTGCCAGGAGACATTTGATAATAAAATTTGACCTTAGAGAGATCGGGGGCTCGGCACTGACAGCGGATATTGAAGTGCCAAAAGTCAGAGCGGAAGATCAGAAGAACAGAAGAGCAGAAATAAAAGATTTCCGAACTTCCGAGTTTACTAACTTCCGCTCTATCCCAATCACTTATGTCCCTGCCCGCAACACGATTTTCCTCTCCTTTGCCCTTGGATGGGCAGAGGTGCTTGAGGCAACGGATATTTTCATAGGTGCAAATGCAGTGGATTACAGCGGTTATCCAGACTGTCGGCCTGAATACCTGAAGGCATTCGAAGAAATGGCAAATCTCGCAACAAGGGTCTCTGTGGAAGAAAAGATGAGATTCGCTATAAAGGCGCCACTCCTTTATATGACAAAGGGAGAGATAATAAGAAAAGGTGCAGAAATGGGATTCGACTATTCCCTTACATGGAGTTGTTATGATCCTCTACCGGATGGAAGGCCATGCGAAAGATGCGATAGCTGTCTCTTCAGGGCAAAGGGATTCAAAGAGGCAGGAATTAAAGACCCTCTTTTGCTAAAGCCCTAAACACCTTAATTCCCCTTGACTGTATGATTATTAACAGATAGACTTATTTTATGCTTGAACCCCTGTTTAATCCTGATTCCATCGCAGTCATTGGTGCATCAAGAGACCCGCAGAAAGTCGGCGGAGCCGTCCTGAATAATCTTGTTAGATTCAGCTATAAAGGCAGGCTGTACCCTGTAAACCCATCTGCCACGGATATCTTGGGGCTTAAGGCTTATCAGAAGGCCTCGGAAGTTGGCAAAAGCATCGACCTTGCGGTTATAGCAGTCCCTGCCCGATTTGTTCCTGACACCATTGTTGATTGTGCTGCTGCAGGAGTCAGGGCCGCGGTAATCGTGAGTGCAGGCTTCAAGGAGGCAGGGCCAGAGGGTGTCAGGCTGGAACAGGAGATCAGGATAATAAGTAAGGATAACAATATCCGCATCCTGGGACCGAACTGTCTCGGGATAATCAATACAGCCAACAGCATGAATGCCACCTTTGCAGCAGGTATGCTTCCGAGTGGTAGAAATGCATTTTTTTCGCAGTCAGGGGCCCTCGGCATTGCCATACTTGACTGGGCAATCGGAAACAGGATGGGGTTTTCAAAGTTCATAAGCCTTGGCAATAAGACAGACCTCAATGAGATAGATTTAATAGAATATTTTATTAATGACACGGATACAGATGTCATTTTAGGATACATAGAGGATGTGGTTGACGGCAGGAGGTTTCTAAATGTTGCCAGAAAGGCAACAAAGATAAAACCTGTTATTCTCCTAAAGTCAGGAGGCACCGAGGCCGGTGCAAGGGCAGCATCATCCCATACAGGCGCACTTGCAGGCTCTGAGACCGCTTTTGATGCAGCATTTAAACAGACAGGCGTTATCAGGGCAAATGGGATTCAAGAGCTTTTCGATACAGCCATTGCCTTTTCAGGGGGCAAACTGCCTGCGGGGGACAGGTTGTTGATTGTTACAAATGCTGGGGGGCCGGGAATAATTGCAGCAGATGCATCAGAAAAGCTTGGCCTTAAATTACCGCAGATGTCAAGGGATGCCATAGAATCAATAGCACCGCTTTTGCCAAAGAACGCATCCCTCTATAACCCTGTGGACATAATCGGCGATGCCACATCAGAGCGGTATGAAGTTGTGCTGAACAAAGCAATTACCGATCCCAATGTGGATGGTATTATTGTGATACTCACTCCACAGGCAATGACAGATGTGGAGAATACAGCGGAGATAATTATCAACAAATCAAAAACAGCGGATAAACCTGTCATAACGTCTTTCATGGGTGAAATGAGGGTAAGGGAATCAATCGAAATGCTTAAGGCAAGTGCAATCCCGAACTTCTCTTATCCTGAAACAGCGGTCAGGGCATTTAAGAAACTCTATGACTACAATATGTGGAGACAGGGCATCGAAGAAGAAATACAGAGGCATGTGTACAATAAAGATGCAGCAAAGGGGATAATCGACAGTTTGTTGAAGGCAGGAAGGTACGAGGCAGGGGAAGACATTGCAATGGCAATACTTTCCAATTATGGATTCGTATTTCCCCTGAGGTCTCTGGCACGCACTGCAAAGGAGGCAGTTGCTATTTCAGAAAAGATAGGATTTCCTGTTGTAATGAAAATCTCGTCTCCTGACATCCTTCACAAAACGGATGTTGGCGGCGTGAAACTCAACATAAATTCAGATATTGCAGCAGAGGATGCATTTATAGAGATAACATCCAATGCAAAGAGGCTAATGCCCCATGCACTTATAAACGGAGTGATGATTTATGAAATGATCAAGGGCGGCAAAGAGGTGATACTTGGAGTGACTTATGACAGGACATTCGGACATATGATCATGTTCGGTCTGGGCGGCATATATGTTGAGGTCTTAAAGGACGTGTCGTTCAGGATAGCGCCGGTGTCCAGAAAAGAGGCGGTATCCATGATAGATGAAATAAAAACCGCTGCACTTCTGAAGGGCGCGCGGGGAGAGAGACCTGTTGATATCGAGGCAATAGTTAATGGGATTTTAAATATATCGTCCCTTGTTATGGACTTCCCAATGATAAGGGAGCTTGACATAAACCCCCTTGTTGTTATGAATAGCGGCGCATTTGCCATAGATGCACGGATTATTTTTGAAAGGCAAAAACAGGGGTAGATAGTAATGGGGAGAGGGAAAAACTTTTGACAGTGCCGGATAGATAAGGAGGATGGAAACATGGTACCGATATTTATAGCATCAAACAGAAGCAATAGCGGCAAGACATTTCTTGCCCTCGGCCTCGGACTGAAATTAATCGAGCAGGGATACAGTGTTGGCTATATAAAGCCTTTCGGCAATATCCCTGCAAAAATTGGTCGGCATATATTCGATGCGGATGCTGTTTTTATAAAAGAAGCCCTTTGTCTGCCTGATAGCCTTGATGTAGTTTCCCCTTTTGTCTTTAGCTATGAGGAACAAAATTTATTGTTTGAGGGAAAGATTGGGGATGTAAAAAATAGGATAATGCAAGCAGTTGAATTACAGAAAAATAAAGACATTGTCATTATCGGAGGCGCAGCAGATCTCTTTGAAGGGGCATCTATAAATATCGATGCCATCGAGCTTATAAAGGAGATGGATGCTTGTATTATGGTGGTGGAGTTGTGGAGGGGAGACAGCACTATGGATACCCTCATTGGGGCATACAAACTTTTTGGTGATAGGTTTATAGGCGGTGTTATTAATAAAGTGCCGCAGAATGCAGCGGCCCATGTCAGAGAGAAGATGAGACCGTTTCTGGAGAAGAATGGAATTGCAATATTCGGCGTTTTCCCTAAGGATAGCCTTTTGGAATCCATCGCCATAAGACATCTCGTTGAAATTCTTAACGGCAGAGTGCTCTGCTGTGAGGACAGACTCGATGACTTTGTGGAGAACTTTTCCATAGGCGCTATGGATGTGGACAGCGCCCTCAGTTATTTCAGCAGGATACCCAACAAGGCAGTAATTACAGGTGCCCACCGCTCTGATATACAGCTTGCTGCCATGGAGACTTCGACAAAGTGCATAATCCTCACAGGTGGGCTTTATACAAACGATGTTGTTATCGGCAGGGCGCAATCAAAGGGTATTCCAATTATATCAGTGGCAGAGGACACCTTTACAACTATTGACAGAATAGAGGCAACAATGGGAAAGGCACGGATAAGGGAAAAGGACAAGATAGCCCGTGCAAAAGAGCTTATTGAAACAGGGTTCGACATGAAAGGGTTTTTAAAGGCAATAGGTAATAGGTTTTAGTTCTCAAACCCATAGCCAAATACCTATCACCTGCAACCTATAATCCGCCCTTGAGATAGCCTTCTATGGCTGATAGAAATTCTTTCATTTTTATCGGCTTTGGGATATAGCCGTCAAACCCTTTTTCCAAAAACATCTCCTTGTCTCCCTTCAAGGCGTGTGCTGTAAGGGCGATAATCTTTAAATGTTTCGTATCAGCGTTGGATTTCAACATGCTCCCTATGGTTAAGCCATCCACACCCGGCAACTGAATATCCAGAAGCACAAGGTCTGGTTTTTCCCTCTTTGCTATATCTAAGACTTCTTCGCCATTTGTTGTATAAAGGCATTCATAGCCTCCTATATTATCGAGAATATCCATAAATAATTCGAGATTAGCAGGATTATCTTCGACAATAAGTATTTTCTGTTTACTGCTCATATACTTCCACCTTTCTCCCTCCGCTGGACTTTGCCTTTCTCAGGGTCTGGTGGGCTTTGAATATGAGTTCCTCAGGTGATGATGCATCTTGAGGATAGTTTATTACAGAAACGCTTGCAGTTATCTTTCCTTGCGGCATTACTTCTTCACCATAAAATGGATAGCTGTCAATGTACGCGAGAAACCTCTTTGCTACAGCCTCGGCAGGAGGTTTTATTGTATTCGAGAGGATGATCCCGAACTCATCGATTCCATATCTTACTACCGTATCCGAACCCCTCAGGCTCTTTCTGAGAAATTCGGCTATCTTTTTGATAACTACATTTGCCCGGTGAATGCCGTGAATCTTTATATATTCAGTAAAATTATCGAGGTCGATCATTAGCATTGTAAAGGTATTTTTATATCTTGCTGCCCTGGCTACTTCTTGTGCTAGCCTTATCTGAAAATAACTATGATCGAACAAACCGCTTACCTCGTCCAGAAGTCCTGCCCTTGCAGGGTAGATTGTTTCAAGATCGCGTATCTGCATAAGCAGGTCTTCTTTTGTAAAGTGGCTCTTCTGCATGAGCGTCTCTACTTTTCCCGCGAGTTTCATCCTATCGGCTATAGTGAGGTCTTTGGCTGTAAGTATGAGTATCGGTATATCGATGGTCGAGGGATTTTCCTTCAGCTTCTGCGCTACTTCAAATCCATCTATTTCTGGCATCATAAGATCAAGTATTATCAGATCAGGTTTATAGATAATAGCCTTTTCTATTCCTTCTTTGCCGGAATTCGCCGTGGTTACATTGTATCCTGAAGGTTCGAGTATCGAGGTCAGCAACTCAAGCACTTCCACATGGTCGTCAATGCATAGGATGTTGATGGCTCTCTTGCCCTTTTTTGTCGCGAAGCCAAGGTCCTGTAACTTTTTAAGGAGCGATGTTCTGTCCACAGGTTTTACAAGATAATCAGTCGCACCGAGGGCAAAGCCTAATTCGAGATTGTCTACGACAGACGACATTATTACTGGTATATCCTTCAGTTCAGGATCGGATTTTAGTTCCTGCAGTATCTCCCATCCGTCCTTACCCGGCATCATGACATCTAAAAGAACGGCAAACGGCTTTGTTTCTCGTATCCGGCTGATCGCGAAATCTCCGTTATATACATGGGCAACCCTGTAACCTCCTTGAGCTAAATAAAGGGTGAGCAATTCGGATGTGGAAGGATCGTCTTCAACCACAAGAATAAGCGGCGCCTCGCCTCTTCTCTTCTTAGGCATATCAACACTGTAATCAAGTTTTTCTCTTGCAGGTTCTACAGGTACTGCTTCCTTTTCCGCTTCCGCGGTAGTGATGTCAAACAACGGAAGAATTACTGTAAACGTGCTTCCTCTGTTCTCTTCGCTTTCGACAAAGATATCGCCTCCATGAAGTTCTACGAGCTTTTTGGTCAGCGCCAGACCGAGCCCGGTGCCTTCATATCTCCTGCTAAAACTGCTGTCCACTTGTTCGAATTCGGAAAATATCCTCTCGTGGTCTTCCTTTTTTATACCTATTCCTGTGTCAGTTACTGATAGCCTTAGACAGCTATCTTTCTTCGGGCAGATGTCTTTATATTTTGTGAAGTATAATACATCATTCTCCCCTACTAAATTTGCCTCCACAGAAATGCGCCCGCCTTCGGGAGTAAACTTCACAGCATTTGAGACGAGATTGTAAAGTATCTGCTTGAATTTCACTCTATCAGCTTTAATAAAAGCTACATCCTCACCTATTTTTGTGATAAGCTCTTGTCTCTTCTTGTCTACCAGTGGCCGTATTACCGCCTCTACCTCGGATATAGCTTGGCGCACAGCAAAACCTTCGTAATACAGTTCCATTTTGCCTGATTCTATTTTTGCTATATCGAGAATGTTGTTTATGAGTTGAAGAAGATGGCTTCCCGAATTATGGATATTGGTTACGTGCCGCTTCTGCTTTTCTGTTAATGTCCCGAATACCTCATCCATTAGCAATTCCGAAAACCCGAGGATGGAGTTGAGGGGGGTCCTGAGTTCGTGACTCATAGTGGCAATAAACTGGCTTTTCAACCTGTTAGATCTTTCAAGCTCCCTGTTTGACTTTTCGAGGTCTTTTGTCCTTTCGATGACCTTTTCTTCGAGTTTTTCGTTTAGTTCCTGAAGCTCCAAATTTCTCTCTTCAATCGCCCTTTCGAGCTTTTTCTTTTCGGTTATATCCTTGCTGATGCCTACTGTCCCTATAATTCCCTTCTTGCTGCTCAGAATATATGAGAGGGTAAGGCTGACATCTATATTCCTTCCATCCTTTGTTATTAGCTGGGTTTCATAATTGGACACATACCCTTCTTTTTCGAGTGTTTTCAGTATCTCTCTTCTTTGTTCTGGCTGCACCCATAGTTTCTCAGCCTTAGTTCCTATTATTTCCTCTTTTGAATATCCCAGAATTCTTGATGCCCCTTTGTTGAACTCAACGATATTTCCTTCTGTGTCGGTAGTTACAATTATATCTGCTGAGTTGTCAAGGACATTTCTTAGATAGTTCTGTGTCTCTGATATTGCCTCGATAAGCCTGAATTTTTCGATGGCATATGCAGCCTGTATCCCTAAGAGGGTGATGAATTCTATCTCCCTTTGCGTCCAGTTTCTTGGCTTAAAATCATCTATGTACAGGATGCCGATTGTATGGTCGTTGGCAAAAAGAGGCACTGCTACAATACTCTTTATCCCTTCTTTAATGATGTTTCTGTTATCAACAAATGGATGAGTCTCTATATCCGGAATTATCGTGGGAATTCTTTTGCTCAGAATGTGGTCTGTCATTCCGCCATCCCGCCTTTTCCATTGAACAACATGAGAGAAATCCTTTGAAAAACCGTGAGCTGCCTTTAATGTAAGCGTATCGCTCTTTTCATCATACAGGGCAATGCTTCCCGCAGGGGCGTTTACGGTGCGAAGGGCCTCCAACATGAGGGTATCCAATACCTCCTCCAGCTTATCCGCTGATGTCAGGGCAATACCGATGCGGTACAGGTCTTTTGTCTCGTTAAGAAGGGCCTTTATCTCCTCTTTTGATTGGCGGCGTTTTTCGAGTAAATCCCAGATGAATTTTGCGCTTTGTCCATCAATTACTTCTGTGCCCGGAGATTTCCGTTTCAGTATCTTAAGAATCTCGGCAGTTATACTACTGTTGCCTGTTACATTAATAATTATGTCGGGTTTTTTGGCTGCAAGCTCTTTGAAATTATTGGTGATAGGAATATTAAACTGTTTTGCTATATCAAGACCTGGGGCATTGGGATTGACGTCCGCTATGCCTACGACATTGATATTCGGTTCTTTTAGAAGAACCGACAAAAGAGCGCTTCCGCCCTTTCCTGCCCCTATTATAGCAATGCTTCCCATAAAACCGTGCATACTGTCTGGTTCATGTCTCCTTTTCCCTTAGTGGCACAGCATGTAATCCGCAAACCCGTAAAATCAACAAACCACTATATAATCAGTTGCTTAGCTCATTTTCTTTAATATTAAACACACAGCATGAAACTGTCAAGGTTCAAGGTTTAATTGGGGACACATCCCCTATTTTTATTTAACTCGAATTGCCTCATCAAAAATCTAAATGAAATACAATAGCCTTTATTGGATGAAAACTTCATCTTAATCCGTAACTCCGCCCGATTTACGTAATATGTATGTTCAATTTTTCCATAAGTTTCTGTGTCTTGCTCGTTATCTCAGATGTATGCCATGAATCATTGATCTTCACCTTCTTGATTTCTGTTAGATGCATAAGCAAGTCCTGTGGAGAGAATTTGGATAGAAGTTGTTTTTCG
>CALGPO010000100.1 GCA_937960465.1 uncultured bacterium | reverse complement strand
TGGTATTTTAGCATACATTTTATCTAAGTTGAGCGATTTTGTAAGGCAGCCTGCCTGTGCGTTGCACGCAGACAGGCACTGCTACAAGACCCCTCTTTCCGCAGCACCTGCCTTACAAACCTGAATATACCTTACAGTTGCATAAAATCAAGGGTTACAGCAAGGACTAACATGCGTAAAAGACTTTGCCTGCGACACCTTATAAGATTTTCATACCACCATATCGTATTTAGCATTGGATTCAAGTCTCTGTTAAAACATTTATATTCTGCATGAATACGGTTTCCTGTCGCTTGTAAAGGCTTTGAAGCATGTTAGTCCTTGCTGTCTATGCAACATTAAGATTAAATCAAAGCCCCCTATGACGACTAAATCTGTATCGCTTTCTTCTGTTGCTATACCTGTTGTACAAGAACCAAAAGGGATGATCTTCTCAGGAGATACGGTCTTTATAATTTTTTCTTTTATCTTTCCAATCTTGTTTTCTGTAGCCATTTAATTTATCCCACCCCTTGGGCATTTTGTATCATAAATATACAACTATTCAGAGCACTTTTCCACATAAAAAATTTAGTAACCCTGATTTGCCGATAGAAAGCCGTCATTGCGAGCGAAGCAAAGCAATCTCGCCTTTTTGCAATGAGATTGCCACGCATCCTTCGGGTGCTCGCAATGACTGATAGAATAAAGGTTTTCAAGTTCTATCGACAAAATCCTTAACCTGAAAAAACTTGACAAATTTTTTTAAATAGGATAGCATTACTCCAAATTATGGAAATCACACGTGAAACAGACTATGCAATAAGATGCGTACTCCATCTGTCGGAGTCACCCAATGACGTCATAATGGTGGATGAGATCGCAAAGGCGAAGTCCATACCGAAGATCTTCCTTTCAAAAATACTTCAAAAGCTCGCAAAGGCAAACATCGTGAAATCATACAGGGGCGTCAAGGGCGGCTTCCAGATAGCAAGGGCCCCAAGGGAGATAAACCTACTTGATGTTATAGAGGCTATCGAAGGCACGGTTGCCATGAACAGGTGTGCAGTTAACAGAAAGGTTTGCAGTCTAAGCTGTAATTGCGTGATACACCCTATATGGGTTGAGTTGAGAAAGGACGTTGAAAAGAAGCTGAGAAAAACCGATTTTGCAAAGCTTATCGAATTGCAGAAACGGTAAAAAATTTTTTGAACCAAAACAAGACGTTTCTCATCTTTTTTAATGGTTATATTTAGAACAGGTTCTGTTCTGTATTTAAACCATAAGAGGAGGGTTTGAGATGGCAGAAGAAGCAGTAGCGTATGGATGGAAACCCGTAAAGGGTTCTGCTCTCTCCGGGATGTTCTGGGGGGGAATCTTTCGAAAACCATCAGAAAACATTTCATTGTGAGGTAAAAGGAGGAGATTTATGGATGCGTTAACACTGAGTAGATTGCAGTTTGCCGCCACTGCAGCATTTCACTTTATTTTTGTGCCGTTGACTCTTGGCCTTTCAATTCTTACCGCATATATGGAGACTCTTTATGTTCGCACTAATGACGAGCTATATCTGAAAATGACGAAGTTCTGGGGCAAGCTCTTTCTTATTAATTTTGCCCTCGGTGTTGTAACAGGGATTACTATGGAATTCCAGTTTGGCATGAATTGGGCAGAATATTCAAAGTATGTGGGCGATATATTTGGTGCACCGTTGGCAATCGAGGCGACTGTAGCATTTTTCATGGAGTCCACATTCATCGGTCTGTGGATATTCGGATGGAATAAGGTATCTAAAAAGGTGCATGCATTGTCTATCTGGCTGGTGGCAATTGCAACTAATCTCTCTGCATTGTGGATACTCCTTGCAAATGGATGGATGCAGAAACCAGTTGGTTATATATTAAGAAACAACAGGGCAGAAATGGTAGACTTCATGGCATTGGTAACAAACCCGTATGGATGGCTGAAGTTCTCACATACATTGCTGTCTGGTTATGTCATTGCCGCATTTTTTGTGATGGGTATATCCGCCTATCATCTGCTCAAGAAAAATAAAACGGACTTCTTTAAGAGGTCATTTAAAATGGGTGCGACCTTTGCCCTTTTTACTTCTATATTATTGTTCATCGTCGGCGATTTTCATGCAGCTGAGGTTGCAAAGTCGCAGCCAACAAAGTTTGCAGCCATGGAATCTTTGTGGGAGACGCAAAAGGCCGTGCCATACAATCTTTTAGTAATACCCGATCCTGCAAATGAGAGAAATGCTGTTGAGGCTATCGGAATACCAAAGCTCTTGAGCTTTCTGGCATTCCATGACGGCAATGCAGAGATAAAAGGTCTTAAAGAGTTCCCGAAGGGAGACAGGCCTCCTGTCATGATAACGTTCTTGAGCTTTAGGGGAATGGCTGCCCTCGGCATACTCTTCATGCTGCTGTCGCTTATAAGCTACGTGGTTTCAAAGATGGACAGGCTTGAGTCCAATAGAATCCTGCTCAGGATCATGCTTTATTCTATCCCTTTACCATATATAGCAGGTCAGTTAGGCTGGCTTGTAGCGGAAGTCGGCAGACAGCCGTGGATTGTGTATGGTGTTCTAAGGACATCTGATGCAGTCTCTAAAGCTATTACTCCATCACAGGTATGGGTATCGCTTATTGGCTTCACACTTTTTTATGGATTGCTCGGTATCATTGATATATACTTGCTGACAAAATACTCTAAAAAGGGTCCCGATGACGACCTTTCATCAATAATTAAAATGTCGAGGGAGGTGTAATATGGAATTCCAGATAATATGGTTTGTACTCTGGGGAACACTATGGGCTGTTTACTTTATGCTTGATGGTTTTGATTTCGGCGTTGGTATCCTGCACAGCTTTCTTGCAAAAAATGATGCTGAAAAAAGGGTAATCATAAATACTGTCGGGCCTGTATGGGATGGAAACGAGGTGTGGCTTATTACTGCAGGAGGAGCCACATTCGCTGCCTTCCCAACGACATATGCCCTGATGTTCAGCTATTTATACTCTGCCCTGCTGATAATCCTATTTGCATTAATTTTCAGGGGGGTTGCCTTTGAATTCAGGGGAAAAGTGGATAGCGATAGCTGGAAAAAGGGGTGGGACATAGCTATATTCCTTGGCAGTTTCGTTCCGGCCTTATTATTTGGCGTGGCCTTTGGCAACATCTTTCAGGGATTGCCTATGGATGCAGAGGGATACCACGGGACACTGTTTACACTTCTGAATCCTTATGGACTGCTTACAGGTATTCTCTTTGTTTTATTGTTCGTTGTCCATGGCGCCTTGTGGCTTTCTGTGAAGACAAACGGTGGCATAAGCACGAGGGCGTCAATGATTGCGAATAAAACATGGTATGCGCTTCTTATTGTGGCTGTATTGTTTCTGATCTATACTGCATTTGCAACGAACTTATATGCAAACTATCTGCAGAGTATCCTGTGGTTTGTTGTGCCGGTAATCGCTGTACTTGCGCTCTTAGGAATAAAACTCTTTGCATCAAAGGGACAGCATCTGAAGGCATTCTATTCTTCATGCCTGACGATTGTTATGGTTACCTTCACCGGCGTGATAGGTCTTTATCCAAACCTTATTCCTTCGAGTATCGATCCGAAGTACAGTCTGACAATCTTTAATTCTTCATCCAGTATCTATACCCTGAAGATAATGACGGTTGTTGCCTTATTGTTTGTGCCTGTTGTCATTGCATATCAAATATGGGTATACAGGATTTTCAGGCATAAGCTGACGGTGGATGGTGTTATGAAGGATGAGGAGGCATATTAAACGAGATGGAAGTTTTTAATTAGGGAGGCATACCGTGTCTCCCTAATTTTTTGGAGTTAAAGCTGTTTGGCACTTGATATGGACATATTTTCTTTTGACAATTTATGACATAGTGGTAAAATTTATTAAGCTGTTGAAAAAGGAGGCTGCCTATGTATCCAATATGGGAAGTGCCGAATTTAAGCGCCGGCATTATACTGGGGATTATTGCAACATTCCATATCCTGCCCTCTCATCTCTCTGTAAGTGCCATGTGGTTCAATCTATATGTCGAGACAAAGGCATATAGGGAAAACAGGCCGGAATATCTCGAATTCATTAAAAAATACACTCTGCTCTTGCTTGTGTTTGCCTATGTCCTTGGTTCCTTGAGTGGCGTCGGAATCTGGTATTCCGCCACAGTAGCTAATCCGAGAGGCCTATCAGGTTTGATACACAACTATGTATGGGGATGGGCGGCGGAATGGGTTTTTTTCATTGTCGAGGTGATAGGGATATTTGTCTATTATTACACTCTGAACAAGGTGGATATAAAGACCCATCTGAAAATCGGTTGGATATTTGCAATTGCATCATGGATAACAATGATTATCATTACAGGAATTCTTTCTTTTATGCTTTCCCCTGGCAAATGGCCGCAGACAGGGAATTTCTTCGATGGCTTTTTTAACCAGACATACTGGTCACAGCTTTTTATAAGGACGACTCTAATGTTTGGCATCGGGGCCGGCTATGCCATAGCTGTTTCAGCGAGGCTGAAGAATGACGATGTGAGGAAATTGGTTGTAAAAACAGCATCCAGATGGGGCATTGCCGGTTTATTCCTCGGCGCTTTAGCAGTGCAGTGGTATCTCAAGACCCTTCCTGAAAACGCGCATGGATTGCTCGGTTCTATTGTTCCAAAAGGACTCAAGACAGGGATGGTGATTTCTTTTGGTGCAATGATATTGTATTTTGTGTACGCCCATATAAAACCCCTTACCATCAAGATTGTTCCTGCAATTTTTGCCATAGCCGTTCTTTTTATCGGGATATGGTCCGCTGAGAGAGTGAGGGAGATTATCAGAAAACCGTATGTTATATCCCATTATATGTATTCAAACCAGATAATCGGAAGCGATGTCAGATCAAAGGGTGTTAAATCAGAGGCAGATTTGATTAATGAAAGAGGGATTCTTAAGATTGCGCCGTTTGTACCGTCTGATTTAAGAAGCATAAATGAAGGCAATATGCTGCAGGCAGGGAAACTGATCGCCCTCATTGAATGTTCGGCCTGTCATGTGCTTGAGGAAAAAGGATTAAGGCCTCTGCCTCAGATGGCAAAAAGACTCGGCTTCACGGAAGCAACTGCAGCCGAAGGTTTTATAGACTCGCTCGGAGCGATGCCATATATGCCGCCATTTCATGGGACAATGGCTGAAAAGAAGGCGCTTGTAGCCTATCTTGTTTCTCTTAACAGGTAAGGAGGAAAATCATGGAAGTAAATACAATGATAAATACATTGCAGGACCCTATGGGCATTCCCTTTTATCCCATTTTATTTCAGGTGCTCATGATACTTACTTTTTCACTGCACATCATGTTTGTAAATTTTGTCATCGGCACATCGTTCTTATCCGTTTATGGTTATCTCAAAGGAGGCGAATACTGGAAGCACCTTTCCAGATCTATGGTCAGAGCAGCCACATCCAGTATTTCCATGGCCATACTTCTTGGTGTAGCACCTCTACTATTTGTTCAGGTTATATATGATGTTTTCTGGTATGCATCGAATATGCTTTCTGCCGGGTGGGTTATCAGCTTTGTATTCATACTGATGACAGCGTACAGCTTTACCTATGTCTTTTATCTTAAGAGGCATTCTAAGGGTAATAGCTTTGCTATATTCGGAATCATTGCCTTTGCCCTTTTCATATTTGCCGGAGTTATTATGCATGCCCTCGGTTATCAGCTCCTGCAGCCGGAGAAATGGCTTGATTGGTATGTGAAAGGGAACACAACTGATACATCCGGCGCGTCTCTGCACGCCTTCCAGATTTCGAGATTTCTCCATTTCATAGTCCCGTCTTTTGCCATGACAGGCATACTCCTCATGTTATATGCATGGTATTTTAAAGACAGGAATGATAAGGATAAGGGATATCTGCAGTGGGCTGGAAGGATGGGCGCAAATATGGCCTTTGTCTTTACTGCAATACAGACTGTTGCAGGCTTCTGGTGGCTTCTTAGTTTGCCGTCTGAGTTCAGGTTTTTCTTGGATCCATTCTTTCTGATCAGCGCAGTGCTTGGGATTGTATTATTGGTTTGCTTGTATTCTGCAAGAAAAGACCCTGTGAGATATGCAGTGCCGGGCATTCTTCTTGCATTTCTGACTATATTGGGGATGTCGTATGCAAGGGAATCTTTGAGGCTGAAGTATCTTGGCCGTTTTGATTACTCCATTTTCAATTATAAGCTGAACTTGGACTATGGAAGCACATTCCTTTTTTTATCCACATTTGTGGTCGGTCTGGTAATAGCAGGCTACCTCGTTGCTGTTGCATATAAATCAGGCAGAGTTGCAGGTGAATATGTTTCAACGACATCAATGAATAGGTGGGGAAAGGTAAGCATAGCACTGCTTTTGATATGGATAGCTATTGTGGTCGGACTCGGCATAGTGATTTCGGTGAAGAATTATTAATTATTTCTTCCTTGCTGCTTCTTTGATTATTTCCTGTCCGATGACGTTTCTCTGTATCTGGTTTGTGCCTTCATATATCTGGAGTATCTTTGCATCCCTCATCATCTTCTCAACCGGATATTCCTTCATGTATCCGGAACCGCCCATGACCTGAACAGCATTTGTGGTTACCTTCATGGCCACATCCGTTCCGAAGGTCTTTGCCATTGCAGAGGGCTTTGATATGTCCTTTGCGCCGCTGTCAATGTATCTTGCGACAGAATAGATGAGAGACCGCGCAGCCTCTATCTCGATAGCCATATCTGCGAGCATGTGCTGTACTGCCTGAAAACTTATAATCGGATGGCCGAACTGTTGCCTCTGCCGTGCAAATTTTACAGCCTCTTCAAATGCGCCCTGAGCAACGCCCAATCCCTGGGCGCCGACTCCTGTCCTTGAAGAGTCAAGGGTCTTCATTGCGACTATGAATCCCATGCCTTCTCTTCCGAGAATGTTTTCTTTTGGAATTCTGCAGTTGTCGAATATCAATTCCCTTGTGGATGATGCCCTTATGCCCATTTTATTTTCCTTTTTTCCAAATGTGAAGCCTGGAGTTCCTTTTTCAACAACGAATGCGGATGCGCCCCTCGGCCCCTTTGATTTATCTGTTATGGCGATGATGGTGTATATCTCAGCCTCTCCGCCGTTTGTAATCCACTGCTTTGTGCCGTTTAAGACATACTCATTGCCCTCAAGTTTTGCGGTCGTCTGTATCCCTCCTGCGTCGCTTCCGGCGTTTGCCTCTGTAAGGCCAAAGGCAACCAGTCTTTTGCCTGCTGCGATGTCGGGCAGATATTTCTTTTTCTGCTCGTCGGTGCCGAAAAGCAGTATTGGATAGGTACCAAGGGCATTTGCCGCATATGTTGTGGATACGCCTACACATGCCCTTGAAAGCTCTTCAACGGCTAAACAGAGTTCAAGGCATCCCTTTCCAAGTCCTCCGTATTGTTCAGGTATAAATAAACCGAAGAGATCGGACTGAGCAAGCACTTTCATTATCTCCCATGGGAATTCCCCTGTTTCATCGAGTTCTGCCCTGACAGGCACGACCTTTTCCTCTGCGATCTGACGTGCAAGGTCCCGTATCATCTGCTGCTCTTCAGTTAAGAAATAGTCCATAAAAATCCTCCCATTTATTTATCCACTGATATCGATTTCTTCTATCAAGAGGCTTGAAGCGCCTATATTACCATAAAATCGCAGATCATCGCCAACCATTACCACTTTTTTAAACAGGTCGAGGATATTGCCTGAAATCACCGCCTCTTTTACAGGATACTTTATCTCTCCATTTTCTATCCATAATCCTGATGCACCTACAGAGAATTCCCCTGAGATGGGGTTTGCAGTGTGCATGCCCATTGTTTCG
Source organism: uncultured bacterium (assembly GCA_937960465.1). Classification (GTDB taxonomy): domain Bacteria; phylum Nitrospirota; class Thermodesulfovibrionia; order Thermodesulfovibrionales; family Dissulfurispiraceae; genus Dissulfurispira. The sequence continues at coordinate 23,778 of CALGPO010000100.1, read as the reverse complement.
ATAACATAGATGCCCCTGTTAATATTTTTTACGAGATCTTCGAATCTTTTTGTATATTCCGCTGATGTTGGTTCTATATAGAGATTTGTGGGTCCTACCGTAGGAAGGCCTGTGAAGCCGCCTCGGACGGCATTTCCTGTGGATGCAATACCATCTTTCTTTGCTGTGTAAGTGTTATATAAATAGCCGTTTAAAATCCCTTTTCCGATTAATATCTTGTGAGATGTGGAGACGCCTTCGTCATCAACAGGTTTGCTGCCGAGTTTTCCATCGAGCAGCCCGCTGTCTATAATATTGAGCCTGTCACTTATTACCATATCGCCTTTTTTGCCTGCAAGCATGGACTTCTTTTTCTGCACCGATTCGGATGAAAGGGCTGACGAAAGTATGCCCAAGAACTCTGTAGATACCGAATTGTCCAGAAGGACAAAGCCCTTAATAGAATTTATCTTCCGTGCCCCGAGGAGCTGTGCTGCCCTGTGTGCCGCAGTCCTACCAACTTGCTCGAAGGATACATCCTTTAAAAATCTGCTTCCCTGATAATCCCATCCAAGCTGGCTTTCACCGCCTTCTTCTGCTATTGCCATTAATTGAGCCGAACATCCTGTGGATTGATAGTGCGCATTTATGCCGTGAGAATTCACGATATAGGTATTGTTTGTGCTAAAGCTCCCTGACGCCTTCCTGATTTTTTTTATGCGATTGTCTTCATTAAACGCGGAACTTTCTATAAGGAGTGTACGATTTATGGCATCGCTTTCTGATAACGAGGCTATGTCATTGTCAAAAATCAAAGGCTGGCTGATTGCTGAAGGCTGAAGGGCTGAAGGCAATTCAAGATAATCGTCAGGCTCGGAATACCTTGATGCCTCTATTGCATTTTCTGCAATAGTATTCATTTCATCAGGGTTTGTAGAATAAGAAAATCCGAGACGGTTATCCTTTATGACCCTGATGCAATATCCCATGGTAATGGATGACTCAAGGGTATCTATCTTCTGCTCTTTGACCTCAATGCCGAGGCTCTTTGACGTTTTTACATAAACCTCTGCCCTATCAGCGCCCTTGCTTAAGGCAATTTCCATAAGTTTTAAAGCAAACTCTGTATTCATTCCAATTCCTCATAATACGTTGCAGATGCAGTTTCCGACTCCCATACAGTTACAGCAGAGACCTTTACATTGCTGTAGTCGGTTAATTTTTTCTTTAAAGACTCAAATATCCATCTGGCTATGTTTTCTGATGATGGATTTTTCTCTGTAAAAGGGAATATATCGTTAAGGAATTTGTGGTCAAGCTGGGCAACGATTTCATTGGTTATTCTCTTAAGGTCGTGGAAATCGATGGCAATATCTATTTCATTTAATTTTTCAGCGGTCACATATACCTGCACCTTCCAGTTATGGCCATGCAGGTTTTCGCATTTGCCATTATAGCCCCTTAATTGATGGGCTGAAGCAAAAGATGTTTCTATCATCAGTTTGTACATAAGATTTTTTACCTTTCTTTTTTGAATATTGCTATGTAAGGAAGATTCCTGTATTTATTGTCATAATCGAGTCCGTAGCCCACAACAAACTGATTAGGAATCTCGAATCCTGTATAATCAACAGGAACATCTACCGAGCGGCGCTCTTTTTTATCCAGAAGTACGCATATCTTAAGGCTTGCAGGGCCTTTTGAGAGGATCCTCTCTCTTATATAATTGAGTGATACGCCTGTATCGATGATGTCGTCTATCAGGAGAACATGCTTCCCTGCAATGTCTTCTTTTACGTCATAATGTATCTTCACCTCTCCTGAGGATGTGTTTTTTAAATAGCTCGATGCTACAATGAAATCCAGCGTAACCGGAATCTTGAGTGCCCGTACGATGTCTGCAAAAAACATGAATGAGCCTTTTAAAATCCCTACTGCGAGTATTTCTTTGCCAACGTAATCCCGTGATATTCTATCTGCCAGTTTGGTAACCTTTTCGTGGATCTGTTCGGTTGTCAAAAACGGCTTTCCTATGATCATGGCTTCCTCCGAATATTTAGTGTCAGTAATTAGCTGAAGTATTCTGCTGGCACTAATTATAACTTATGGCAATAGCGGTTTGCATTATCTATTATAGAGATAATAAAATATTCTGAGGTTACACGCCTATGGTAAAAATCTTCTACACACCGCTTGGCTATAGAAACACTACCGAATTTCTGTTTAAAGAGGCATTAAGGGCAGAAGACAGAGAACAGAAAAAAGACAACAGAAATCAAATTGACTATTCAAATATTCTTTATTTGTCACCTACTCCGGTAAAAGTTTATGAGGCTCAAAGAATATTCCATAGTGTTGTAAAAGGAAATTCAGGGTGTTCGCGGGGGAACGAAGTTCCCCAGCGTTCTTGTTACATCCCTCCGGAAATGGCCACCATAATGCAGTACTGCAAAAGAATCTATTCTGTCTATGGCAACAGGAGAATACTGCATAGGTCATTAATTCCGGTTATCCTCTCAAGGCTCTGCGGCAGAGGGCTTGGCTTTTCATCAATGATTGCCGACTTTATAAGTGACATCAAACATCTCTATCCCGATTGCGACATGGATGCCATAAAGCATGGCTTCACGAATGTATTTCATGATCTAAACATACCTGAAGCCGTTGCAGAGACCATAAATGAAGGAATCGAGACATATAAGGATTATCAATCTTTTATAACGGGAAGCGGGCTTATAGATGAAGACGATGTCATGAATCAGGTTGCAGGTTACAGGCTACAGGCTATGAGTATCGATTACTCATTGCTGATTTTAGACGGATTTTACGATCCAACTCTCTCGGAAAAAAATGTGCTGAAGGAGCTTATTCAATCCTCGGAACAGACCCTTGTTGCGATACCATATAGTAATCAGTTCAAAGGGCTGGTGGAAGGGTATGCAAATTTTTTAAAAAATAATTTCGAAATTGAAGAAATATTTGTTACCGATTCACCCATTCATTCATCTACCAATTCCTTTGCTTACTATGCCTATCCGTGTATGGAAGAAGAGGTGGAAGGCATAGCAAGGAATATAAAATCATTATATGTGTCGGGCAAGCTCAGGGATTTAAGAGAGGTAATCGTTACATTCCCTGACCTGAGCAAATATGCCTCTATGGTTGAGAGGGTCTTCCATCGCTATGGCATTCCTTGTGATACCTCTGAGAACAAAACACATAGACGGATGAGGCCATTCCTTGACCTCCTGTCCCTTTTAAGGTCAGTGGCAGATGGCTATCCGAGGCTGAAGTTTTCCCAATTCCTGTCATCCTCATATTTCACCATGATTCCTGAAGGGATCAAGAAATGGGTAGCGACCCTTTCCCTTGAATCAGGGATTGTTTCCGGAAAGGAATCGTGGCTCAACTTTATAGAGGGAGGCTCTGAAAATGTTGATATGAGCCTTATGAAAGAAAAGGACACGATAGAAAAGGATATGACATGGATTTTCGACAAGCTCCAGCCACTTGAAGATGTCAGGAAAGGAGCGGGCATTGAGGTATATGTTTATTTGATTCGTGATATTCTGAATGAATTTGGTTTTCTGGCATCCACCCTCGATTCGGAAATGAGGGATCTGCGCAGGACAACCATAGAATTGCTGAAACAGATGTCTTTTTTGGGCACATTACATCCTCATCCGATTACCCTTAATGAATTCATAGATATGTTCAACCATCTCCTTAATTCAACGCATATAGAAACAGAAGGCACAGGTGTGAGGGTAATGGATTTTTCTGAAATGCATGGCATGTCGCCGGAGTATATCTTTTTTGGAGGATTGACCGATGGAGATATGCCACGGAGGATGGGTCTGGACTATCTGCTGCCTGACAGTGTTAAAAAACGGCTCGGATTTTTGCATCTCGACAAGTACATAGAGACACAGCGTTTTTCTTTTCACAATGTCATAAAATCGTGCAGGAATCTGCATCTTTCCTATCCGTTGATGGAAGGCGATGACATGTTCCTTCCCTCGTCATTTTTATATCCTGGCGAGGAATTAAGGGAGAGGATTCCCGGTATCTTTTCCATGGAGGAATACCTTATAAGGCAAGGCTGCAAGCCATTTTCTAACTATATTTCGGAAATAGGGACGATTCCTTCTTCCCTAAATGCCTCATCCTCTCTGCGCGTCACAGATATAGATGCATACAGGATGTGTCCGAGAAAATTTTTCATAGAGAGGATACTGAACCTCGAGCCTGTGAATGTAAAGGAATACGAGCTTGAGGCAGCCACAATTGGTACCATAATACACAGGATAATGGAGAAAATAATAAAGGAGCCGTTTAAAGGCATCGAAGACCTCATGGGCAGGGCGGAATCCGTAGTAGACGAATCCATGAAGGACAGGAGGATTGATGCATACTGGAAGAGGATAATAAAGGATACATTCATGGAGATACTTCCTGATATCTATGAAAAAGAGCTTGAGATAAGAAAGGACGGTTATATATCCACAGAGGTTGAAAGGACAATGGTCGGAGAGCCGATAAAAGGGATAAAATTGAAGGGTAAGGTGGACAGGTTCGACAGGATTGGTGATGCAGTGCAGATAATAGATTATAAAACAGGAACGCCGGGACTTAACTGCAAACAAGTATTGGAGGGGAATGAGAATCTCCAGTTATTCCTCTATGCCGCCATGATGAAGAATCAGGGATATACAGTGAGCAGGGTTGGAATATATTCCCTGAAGGATATTGATATTAAATGGTGCCCTCCGAAGAAAGGCAGAGGTAAAGGTAAAGGTAAAGAAAATGAGGAACAGTGTATTGATGATTACATAATTGCATCTCTGAAGTTTCTTGAAGATGCGGTAGATGGCTTGAGGAAAGGGGATTTTAAGGCAAGGCCTTTGAATGATTATATTTGTTGGAACTGTCATGAGTATACATTCTGTCCGTATATACAGCAGTAAGGAGGGAAATAGAGGATGAAAGTCAGATTTTTGATTTCAGTCATTTGCATTCTTATTCTTATATCATGCGCACCTAAGGAGGTGGTACAGCCGCCTGCAAAGCCTGCAAAAATAGCCTTGGTGCTCGGTGCAGGCGCATCAAAGGGATTTGCCCACATCGGCGTCCTGAAGGTTTTGGAATCCAATAAAATTCCAGTCCATATGGTAGTAGGAACGAGCGCAGGCAGTTTTGTGGGGAGCATGTATGCTTATGGTTACAACGCATTTCAACTTCAGAAAATGGCTATCGCCATAGAAAAGGGAGATATTGCAGATCTGTCTGTTCCTGACAATGGTTTTATTAAGGGCGAGTTACTTGAATCTTATATCAACAGAATACTGAAGAATACACCTATGGAAAAATTGCGGATACCGTTTTATGCTGTTGCGACAAACATCCAGAACGGCCAGGAAGTTGTCTTCGGCACAGGGAATACAGGCAAGGCGGTCCGGGCAAGCTGTTCGATCCCTGGCATATTCAGACCCGTAAAAATTTCAGGACAGATGTATGTGGACGGCGGTGTTGTAAGCCCTGTGGCAGTGGATGCTGCAAGGAAGATAGGTGCGGATGTAATTATCGCTGTTGACATTTCAGCAGATGTCGACAATACACAGCCAGAAAGCACAATAGAGACCATACTGCAGTCTATAAACATCATGTATTCGAAAATCGCCAATATCCAGCTTTCAAAGGCAGATGTTGTAATAAAGCCAAGGGTGGGATACATAGGCTCTGCTGATTTTTCAAAAAGGCATGAGGCTATCCTTGAGGGCGAAAAGGCAGCACTGGAGGCACTGCCTAAAATAAACGCGATAATAGATAAGTTGAAGCAGGAGGGAAGGCTGTAATAGGTTGGGGATGGGTAGCCATTGCCAATAAGAACGATAACTATCATGAAAGGGTTTATTTCTTTTATAAAGATTTGCTTTTGAGCAGAGGAATGCCCATCACTACAGATTATATTCTTGCAGAGACGATTACTTTTTCAAGGGATAAGATAGATTTCAGGCTTGTAGATACTTTTATTGAAACAATTCTCAATGCAGCCAAGGATGAGAGAATAATTCTTGAAAGAATAGATGAAAAAAGATGGGCAAAGGCCTGGGAGTTGAGCAAAAAGTATAACGATAAAACAAGCATTTCATTTTTTGACTTCACTTCCTTTGTTGTAATGAAAGAGATTCGCATTTCAGAGGTTTTGACTAACGATAAGCATTTCGAGGATGTGGGGATGGGATTCAGGAAGTTGTTTTAGAAGCATCAATTCAGAGAGTTTTCACTGATAGGAGAACTGTTGATGGCACGAATTGATAAGAAAAAGCAGAAAGAGAACGATGAGCCTTTAGAAAAGAAACATGGGATATTTAATCAACCGCAGAAATAGGATATTGTCCGATGAAGACATTGCCCTGATTGCAGGCACTTATCACAACTGGCGCACTTCGACAAGCTCAGCATCGACAAGCTCAGCACCGACAAGCTCAGCACCGGGCGAATACAAAGATGTTCAGGGCTTTTGCAAATCAGCAGCACTTGATGAGGTGAGGGCTTTGAACTATGTCCTAACCCCCGGCAGATATATAGGCTTGCCTGATGATGAGGATGATTTCAATTTTGCTGAAAGGTTTAATGCGTTAAAATTGGAATTGCAAAGGCAGATGGCAGAAGAAAAAACACTGAATGACTTGATAAAGCATAATCTGGCTAAAATTGAAGTTCCTACAGAAAAGTAAACTTAAATATTGACAAGTTTGCTTTGGGTAAATAAAGTATACTAAAAGCGCAATAGGATTACTCCTGTAGTAAGAGCAAAACAATGGAGTTATAATTTATGATTACGCAGGAACAAGCGGATTATCTCCTTACTCTGCCAAAACACATTATTGAAGGAGAAGAGGTTTTAGAAAGGAAAAAGTATACTCCCTCTTTTCCTATTAATGACCGAATATACATGATTTCAAAGGAAGATGATGAGTTCTCTTTCTTTTTGGAAATAAACCAAAGCTCCAAACAAAAATTGAAATTGACTTTACATCTTCAGGAAGAAGATGCCAGCATAGGTTTATTAAGAGTTGATTTCAATGGAAGACATTTTAATCCTGAAATTGCAAATGATAAAGTGCCTGATATTTTTAAGCCATTTGCAGGACAATGGCTTGAAGAGAGCCATATCCATTATTTTGTATACGGCTATAGACCTTTGGCATGGGCTATCCCGCTGAAGGCAGACAATACATTTTCGGTTAAGGATTTTACTGGCACAAGCGAATTTGGAAATGTTTTGCAGGCATTTGGAAATAAAATCAATCTTAAAACCATTTTGTGCATCAGCATTCAAATGAACCTTATATGAACTGGATTGACCAACTAATAAATGATTACTACCGCTTTCTCAGGCAAAAAACTGTGATTACCGAATTGCCGTCAAGCGAATGGGTTGAAATAAGCACTCCGTTTACGGATGTGTTTAATGACACCATAGAAATTTATGCAAAGAAAAGCAATGGGAAAATTATTTTATCGGATGATGGGCGAACATTAAAAAATCTTGAATTAAGCGGGGTTGAAATATCGCGTTCTCATAATAGAAAAGAAATGTTTGAGAGGATACTGTTAAATTATGGGGTGAGGCTCGAAAATAAAGAATTGATGGCGGAAGCCACTGAAGCAACTTTTCCCCAAAAGAAACTCAACCTTCTTGCAGCCATTTCAGAAGCTAATGACTTATATGCCATTGCTAAACATACAGTGGCAGGTCTTTTCCGTGAAGATGTAAAGGCATATCTTGATGAACAAGAGATGGTATATACGCCTTACTTCATTTCAAAGGGCAGCACAGGGCTGGAATTTACTTTTGATTTTCAAATAGCATACCGACAAAGTGAGCTTTTGATTAAGGCGTTTAACACAATAAACAAACTCAATCTGTCTCATTTTTTATTTACATGGGATGATGTTAGGCAAGTGAGAGAAAAACAGACAGAAAAAAAGGTAATTGGTCTGGCAGTTATCAATAATGAGGAGCGTGAGGTAAAAGATGAATATCTTGAAGCCTTACGAAACAGGGGTGCCGAATTTATTTTATGGACAGACAGAAATAAACCAGAAAACATCAGGAAACTGAAGGCTGCTTAAAATGGGTGAGTGGAAGGAATATAAACTGGGGGATGTTGCCATTCTAAACTACGGTAAGGGATTAAAAGAAACTGACCGTATTCAAGGAGATGTTCCTGTGTATAGTTCGGCAGGATTAATAGGATGGCATAACGAGCCATTGGTAAGTTCAAAAGGTATTATCATTGGAAGAAAAGGCACTATAGGCAAGGTTTATTTAACAGATAAGCCTTTTTACTGTATTGATACGGCATATTATATTTTGCCGAATGACGAGGCATATGATTTCAAGTTTATGTATTACCTGCTTTTAACTTTGGGATTAGAGCATTTGAATGAAGATAGTGCTGTGCCAGGTCTAAACAGGAATACAGTTTATGACCAAAACATTCTTTTACCCTCTCTCTCCGAACAAAAGGCCATCGCCTCGGTCCTCAGTAGCCTTGATGACAAGATAGACCTCTTGCACCGGCAGAACAAGACCCTTGAGGCACTGGCAGAGACCCTTTTCAGGCAGTGGTTCCTGCCTGCGTCTGCAGGACAGGCAGGTGTGGAAGAGGCAGAGGAGGGGTGGGAGACGGGGAAAATTGATGATGTTATTTCTGTAAAAGGAGGAACTACGCCAAGCACTGCAAAACCTGAATATTGGGACGGGAACATAAACTGGACTTCCCCAAGAGATTTATCAAATGCTTCGTCAATATTTATGTTTGATACAGAAAGAAAAATTACAGAAAAAGGTCTTGCTCAAATAGGTTCAGGTTTATTGCCTGTCGGGACTGTGCTGCTTTCTTCAAGGGCACCAATCGGGTATTTAGCAATTACAGAAATTCCTGTTGCTATAAATCAAGGCTATATTGCTATCATCTGTAATAAAGTCATTTCAAACTACTTTATTTTCCTATGGTGCAAAGCAAACATGAATGAAATAGAAAATGCTGGTAACGGTTCTGTATTTCAAGAAATTTCAAAATCATCATTTAGGTCTTTAGATTTCATTATTCCTCCGAAAGACAAATTGAAAGCTTTTGATTCAGTAGTTGAACCATTGTTCCAAAAAATAAAGTCAAACGCACTCCAAATCCGCACCCTCACCCGTCTGCGTGATACACTATTACCCAAGCTGATGAGCGGAGAGGTGAGGGTGAAAAAGGCTGATTAATAGGACAAATACGACCGATGGGACAAATAATAAAACAGGATAAGACCAATGGAAAACAGAAACAATAAACCTAAGCCTACCTTAATCCCCCCTCATGGCGGATACCGCAATCTGAAGTCTTATCAGACAGCGGAAATTGTCTATGACGCCACAGTCGTATTTTGCAACCGTTTTATTGACAAACATTCACGCACTTATGACCAGATGGTGCAGGCTGCGAGGAGCGGCAAGCAGAACATTGCCGAGGGTAGCATGGCATCAGGGACTTCAAAAAAGACTGAATTGAAACTCATCGGTGTGGCGCGGGCAAGCCTTGAAGAACTGTTGCTTGATTATCAGGATTTTTTGAGGCAGAGGGGGTTGCCGCTTTGGGGAAAAGAGCATGAGCAATCGCTTAAAATAAGATCGCTTGCTCATGTAAAGAATAGGTCTTATACGACCTATAAGACCTATATTGAGTGTTCGCCTCCTGAAACTGCGGCGAACACTCTCGTCAGCCTGATTCATCAGGCGAACTATTTGCTGGATCAGCAGTTGAGGCAGCTTGAAAAACAATTTCTCGAAGAAGGCGGCTTTACAGAAAGACTCTATCAGGCGCGGACACAGGCCAGAAAAACAAGATGACCAAAATCACCGAGAATAGCATAGAAACATTTGCCATTGAAACGTTTCAGTCTCTTGGCTGGGATTATGTTCACGGCTTGGCTATTGCTCCGGGCGATGAATCATCAGAACGGAAAGGCTTTGAGCAGATAATCTTAAAGCATCGTTTGCGCAATAATGACTGAAAACTACCTTGACATAAGTAAAAGCGTGATGATCTCTTCTCCGGCTGGTTCTGGTAAGACCGAGAAACTTGCTCGGCGGTATATTGCTCTTTTACAAAGCGGCTCGGAGGTTGAACGTATCTTGGCTATTACATTCACAGAAAAGGCCGCGGCTGAGATGAAGGAAAGAATTCTGAACATTCTAAAAAAAGAAGACCAGGAACTCTTTGAAAGAGTCAGGGAAAAAATGCCGAGGATGCGCATATCTACGATACATTCCTTCTGTTTGAAACTTCTAAAAAGATTTTCACTTGATCTTGATGTAGACCCCTCTCTTGAGGTTATGGATGGCTTTAATGCGGATATTCTCTGGAGTGAGGCAGTATATGAATGTCTTCTTGAGGATAATGCCTCCGACGGCGGACTGTTTTATGAAGTAATAAAAGACAGCGGCATTAAGGGATGGAATAAACTCTACAGCATACTTAACGAACTCCACGGTAAAAGGCCGACTATAGAGTTAGCAGTTAACGGTCAGCAGTCAACAGTTAGCAGTCAGGATCATGAATACTTTGGAAGGATTCTGTCCATATATTCGAAGTGCCTGCAAAGATACAAGGGGAAAAAGATAGAGCGGCATTGTCTTGACTATAACGACCTTGAGCTCATGGCATATGAGGCTATATCAAAAAATCCCGAGTGGCAGAATGTCCTTTATTCCTTTGATGAGCATACAGACCATATACTTGTTGATGAGTTTCAGGACACAAGCATGCTCCAGTGGAGGATAATCGACAAACTCACGGAAGAATGGCGTTCCGGATTGGGTGCAAAAAGAGAGACCGGAGTTAACCCGACCATATTTCTTGTGGGTGATGACAAGCAGTCCATCTATTCCTTCAGGGGAGCCAATGTCAGCATATTTAAAAATGCCAGGAAAAAACTTACGGAATGGCTTGGAGACGAATACCATTTCATAGAGATAAAGGAGAACTATCGCAGCCTGCCGGCCATTGTAAATTTTGTTAATACACTTTTTGAACGACTGATGCCAAAGGGACTTTATGACGACTATAAAGTCGAATACACACCCTTTGATGCCACAAGGGAAGGAGAAGGAAATGTAGAGCTTGTTCTTTTTGATAGTATTGGAAATACAAAGGAAAACAGAAAGGCAGAGGCATCTGTTATTGCAAAGAAGATAAAGGGTCTGGCAGGGAAATATGAAATATACGATACGGGTGGAAAAAGGAAATGCAGTTATGGAGACATGGCGATTCTCTTGAGGAGCAGGACCCACCTTTCAATATTTGAGGATGCGCTGAGGAGGGAAAATATCCCCTTTATTGTCGTTAAAGGCATAGGTTTTTACAACTCCCCTGAGGTAGGTATTCTGAGAGATCTTCTGTTCTTTCTCATTGATCCGCATGATGACTACAGTCTTTTTAATATCCTCCGATCACCCCTGTTCTCCATAGGATATGACACCCTGCTGAAAATTGTTAAAGATGCGGTTATTGATGATATGCCTGCCGGTTATTTATTCGAATCGCTGAAAAAATATGCAGTACAACACCCCAACACTCTATCACTTCAGCACCCACTCCTTTTATTTGCTAAATGGCTCGAAAGGGCGAAGGATACGCCATATGCAATACTGCTCGAAGACATACTTGCAGAGGCAGATGCATGGCACTATTTCCATGAAAAGCAGCGCTATGTGAATGTGAAGAAATTTATAAGGCTTGTTGAGGAATTCGAATATAACGGGCTTACAGGTCTGGAGATAAGGGAGAAGCTGATCAAGGCATCCAAAAAATCTGAAGAAGCAAAGGCCAATGTCAACACAGAGGGCATGGATGCTGTAAGGATAATGACCATACATGCATCGAAGGGGCTCCAGTTTCCTATGGTGTTTCTCCCGTGCCTCGATGAGGACAGCAAGGCAAGAGGTTCCAGTAATGTGGTGATGGATGAAGACGAAAGCGGCATTGTTATAGCCTATGAGGAAGATACCAATATCAGGAAAAAGACGCCCCTTTTCCAGAGACATAACGAAAGGCTTCAGGATGAAGAGAAGAGGCTGTTTTATGTGGCAGTGACGAGGGCAATGGATTATCTCTGCATGTCCGGGGTATGGCCAGATTCCAGAACAAAATCGCCCGCAGGAAAACTGGCGTATATTGCGGATTCCTTTAACCTCATTGATGCAGATTCTACTGAAGGACTGCCATTTAAGATTAATAAGGTAGCCAGTAGCCGGTTGTCAATAGCCAGTAACCCGGTGTCAGTAGCCAGTTACGAACTGCCAGTAGCCAGTTATCAGTCTAATGAGCCTGTATTTATCGAGCCTCTCGATTACAAGCCTTCACCTGTATGGCTTGATGTCACTGAAGAGATAAATGATATAAGGAAAAAACATGGCGATGATTGGGTTATACTGGGCAGGGCATTTCACAGGATATTCGAGGGTATTTCAAAAGGACATATTACAAAGGATGATCTAAAAGATAAAATAATGGATATACTTAAAAATGAGGTGCTGTCTGATGCTGATGCAGATAACATGAAGAATGCTATCCTGCTTGATTTAAAAAAACTTGACGAGTCCGGCCATTTGAAGGATATTATACTTCCTCGGGAAGATTCATATGCCGAGCTTCCATTTGTTCTGGACATGGGCAGCAGGATATATAAGGGAAGGATTGACAGGCTGATTATAAAAGAGGGGAAAGGGGACAAGATTGCATATATTTATGATTATAAGACATACCCGATTTCAGAAGAAGAAATACCGGAGTTGATGGAGAGATATTTTTTCCAGATGGACATCTACAAAAAGGCTGTGGAGAGGCTCTTTTCTATGAAGGTAAGGAGCTATATCTTTTTCACGCATGAGCCGAGGCTCGTTGAAATGGTATAATTAGTAAAAATAGTCAAAAGGGGATTTCATAAGGGGACAAAGTCTCTCTTATGCCCCAGAGGGAGGATATTATGTTTGGACCGCAGTTTATGTCATTTCTGTTTATAGTATTCCTTGTAATCTATTTTCTCTCCAGTGCAATTAAGATTTTAAAGGAATACGAGAGGGGTGTTGTGTTCAGGCTTGGAAGGGTTATTCCAGTAAAAGGTCCCGGACTTGTAATCATATGGCCTATCATCGATAAACTGGTCAAGGTAAGTCTGAGGACAGTTACCATGGATGTGCCTTCTCAGGATATTATTACAAAGGACAATATTACTGTTAAGGTCAATGCTGTTGTTTACTTCAGGCCGTTAGACCCTGTAAAAGCAGTTACAGAGGTTGAGGATTTTTATTACGCCACTTCGCAGATAGCACAGACCACGCTCAGAAGCATTCTTGGACAGAGCCAACTCGACGACCTTCTTACAAAGAGGGATGAGCTTAATGCAGAGCTTCAGAAAGTGATCGACACGCAGACAGAGCCGTGGGGTGTTAAGGTTACAGCGGTTGAGGTTAAAAATGTTGACCTACCATCAGAGATGCTTAGGGCAATAGCAAAACAGGCAGAGGCAGAGAGAGAGAGAAGGGCAAAAATAATACACGCTGAGGGTGAATTTCAGGCATCACAGAAATTGGCAGATGCAGCGAAGATTATCTCATCAGAGCCTGTAACCCTTCAACTCAGATACCTGCAGACCTTAACAGAGATTGCAACTGAGAAGAATTCAACAATAATCTTCCCTATTCCTATAGACTTGCTAAAGACATTTCTTGAGAAGACTGGAGCAGGGAAATAAGTAGACCTTAATGTTGCATAGACAGCAAGGACTAACATGCTTCAAAGCCTTTACAAGCGACAGGAAACCGTATTCATGCAGAGTATAAATGTTTTAACAGAGGTTTGAATCCAATGCTGAATACGATATGGTGGTATGAAAATCTTATAAGGTGTCGCAGGCAAAGTCTTTTACGCATGTTAGTCCTTGCTGTAACCTTTGATTTTATGCAACTGTAAGGTTTACTAAGCATGGCAGGGCAAACCCTATGAAAATAATAATTGCAGGTGGTGGTACGGGTGGTCACCTCTATCCCGGTATTGCAGTAGCAGAAGAGTTCCTTAACAGGAGTCAGGGGCCAAAAGAAAGAATACAAAAAAGTGACATAGTTTTTGTCGGGACAGAGCACGGGATAGAGTCACGCGTTATCCCCAGAGAAGGCTATCCCATAAAGTTTTTAAAGGCAGAGGGACTGGTAGGGAAATCCTTATTGAAAAAAATCAGGGCGCTAATTGCATTTTTTTTCTCTCTTTCAGGCGCTTACAGTATTCTCAGGTCGGTAAGGCCGGATGTCGTCATCGGGGTCGGCGGTTATGCATCTGTGGGCATGGTGCTTACAGCCCATTTTAAGGGTATTCCAACAATAATACTTGAACAAAACTCTGTTCCGGGATTTGCGAATAAATTCCTCGGTAAATTCGTGGATGCAATTGCCCTGACATATCAGGAGAGCATTGCTTTTTTCCCGAAAGAGAAATCATATCTGACAGGAAATCCCATAAGGAAACAGATACTGCAGCGCGATGAAAACAAGGCTTACGGATTATTTCCCATCGAAAAGGAAAAATTCACTGTGTTTGTGTTTGGCGGCAGTTCAGGTGCAAAGAGCATAAACAATGCAATGGTAGAGTCATTGAATTATCTTCTTGATTTAAGGCAAAATATTCAATTTCTCCACCAGACAGGAGAGCGCGATTATGAAACCGTGAAGGATACTTACAGGAGGCTCGGCTTTAGTGGCATTGTAGTTCCTTTTATATACCAGATGGCAGAGGCATATTCCATAGCTGATATGGTTATTTGCAGGGCAGGGGCAACAACCCTGTCAGAGATTACAGCCATAGGCAAGCCGGCCATATTGATACCGTTTCCCCATGCAGCGTCAAACCATCAAGAGTCTAACGCAAGGAAGCTCGAAGACATGGGAGCTGCACGTATGATACTCGACAGGGAGTTACGAGGTGAGGTGCTGGCAGATGCTATAAGGAGTCTTTATGGTGATGAGAAGGCGAGGAAGGAGATGCAGAAGGCAGCCCTTGCCTTTGGAAGGACAGATGCAGCAGAAAAGGTTGTGGATTTAGCAATGAGCCTGATAAAAAAATGAATTCAAAACATAAAACTAAATTGAGCAATTCTGTATTCAGGCCTGTCTGCGTGCAACGCACAGGCAGGCCTGCCTTACAAACCGTTCAATTTAAATAGGGGTTAAAATGTTCAATAAATACAGGATAATTCATTTTGTCGGCATTGGTGGTATTGGAATGAGTGGTATTGCAGAGGTGTTGCACAACCTCGGATATGAGGTCACAGGCTCGGATATAAAGGAATCAGAGACGACCAATAGACTGAGGAAACTCGGCATAAAGATATTTATAGGGCATAATGGAGAAAATATAGATAGCGCCCATGTTGTTGTTATATCCTCTGCTGTCTCTGCTGATAATCCGGAGGTCTTAGAAGCGAAGCAGAGGTCTATCCCTGTAATACCGAGGGCAGAGATGCTTGCCGAACTGGGCAGACTTAAATACGGAATCCTTGTTGCAGGCGCTCACGGTAAGACGACTACAACATCGCTTATTGCAACTGTGATCAGCGAAGGCGGGCTTGACCCCACAGTGATTATAGGCGGAAAGCTCAAGTCCATGGGAAGCAATGCAAAGCTGGGACAAGGCGATTACATTGTGGCAGAGGCAGATGAAAGCGACGGCTCTTTCCTTAAGCTCAATCCAACAATTGCTGTTATAACCAACATAGACAGGGAACACATGGATTATTTCAGGGATATAGATCTCCTGAAACAAGCGTTTCTATCATTCATAAACAAGATACCATTTTACGGGATTGCGGTTGTCTGCATGGAGAATGAATATCTAAGGGAGATAATTCCTCTGATCCAGAGGAAATACATGACATACGGATTATCAGAAGGAGCGGACGTTTATGCGAGGAATATAGAACATTCAGGCATAAGGATGAGTTTTGAGGCAGTATATAAAGGAAGATCGCTGGGGATGTTCACACTTCCTGTGCCCGGAAAACATAATGTACTGAACAGCCTGTCGGCAATAGCCGTTGCCATGGAACTGCAGATCCCCGTGGATGTCATTGAAAAGGCACTGGGCAATTTCAGCGGAATACAACGCAGATTTGAATTTAAGGGTGAGGCAGGGGAGATTAAGGTTTTTGACGATTATGGGCATCATCCTTCAGAGATAATGGCTACTCTTAAAGCAGCAAGGGAATGTTTTAATAGCAACAGGGTGGTCGTTTTATTTCAGCCTCACAGATACACACGCACAAGGGACTTGATGGATGAGTTTGCTGTAAGCTTCGCTAATGCAGACAGATTGTTCTTAATGGACATATATCCTGCAAGCGAAAGGCCGATTAAGGGAATAAACTCGGAAGTCCTTGCTCAAAGGATACGTGGCGCAGGATTTGAAAATCTGACCTATATATCTGATAGGAAGGAGATGATAGAAGGGATAGCGTCTGAGCTGAAACAGGGGGATGTGTTCATAACCCTTGGTGCAGGCGATGTTTATAAGATGGGGGAAGAGATACTGAAAAAGTTAAGCCTGACTTGAGTGGTTACATATAAGTCAGGCCGGTTCAAAGACGCTTTTTTTCGCCGCACCTGACTTATATTTTTAAACTTAGAATCGCTCAATTTGGTATGAATTATGAACTATTAAAGAAGTTTTGTATTTCCAAAAACATTGACATGAGGTTCAACGAACCCATGTCGATGCATACCTCTTTGAAGATAGGCGGCCCTGCCGATGTTGTATTATTCCCTGATGAATCCTCCCTGCCTGAACTCATAAAAACCCTTACCAAAGAAGGAATCCCGTATATTGTTATTGGCGGCGGCACAAACATACTGGTAAAAGACAAGGGAATCGATGGTGCTGTGATTTTCACATCAAAGATGAATAACATCGGACAGAAGACAGACACGGAATATATCTATGTGCAATCTGGATGCTCACTCCAAAAAGTTATCAATCTATGTATTGAGCATGGACTTTCTGGAATGGAAGGGCTTGCAGGAATTCCGGGTTCGGTGGGAGGTGCAGTTGCAGGAAATGCAGGCTCTTTTGGATGCGAGATAAAGGACGTCATAAAATCTATAAGTCTATTAATGCCTGATGGCAGCCAAAAAGAACTATTAGCAAAAGATATTGTTTTTGAGTATAGAAAGGCGTATGTGCCTTCCGGTTCTATTATTCTTAGTGCTGTTTTATCCCTCAAGAAAGATGAACCGTTTGAAATTAAAAAAAGGTTTATAGAATTTATCAATGAGAAGAAATCAAGACAGCCTGTGTCAAAGCCATCCGCAGGATGCGTATTTAAAAACCAAAAAGATATTGCTGCAGGCAAGCTTATAGATGATGCAGGATGCAAGGGCATAAGGGTTGGAGATATAGAGGTCAGCGAAATGCATGCAAATTTCTTTATAAATACCGGAAAGGGAACAACAGATGATTTTCTCAAACTTATGGATATTGTGGGCAAAAAGGTAAAAGATAGATTCGGGATTGTTCTTGAACCGGAGATAAGGATTTTAGGGCGATAAGATAGATTGGAGATATTGTACGTTTCCCTGATAAAATAGGAGGCAATGAATTTGAGAGGTAATGATTCATGATAACGGATAAACGAATAGGGGTTCTTGCAGGAGGTACATCTGCCGAGAGGGAGATTTCCCTTAAAAGCGGCAACGCCATTTATAAGACATTGCTGAACCTCGGATATGATGCTGTTTTTATAGATGTATCGGACAATATCTGCGAGGACTTGAAGAAGGGGAACATAGAAATTGCCTTTTTGGCGCTTCACGGCGGTCACGGTGAAAATGGCGCGATACAGGGTCTCCTTGATGTGATGGGAATCCCATATACAGGCTCTGGTGTTCTGTCATCTGCCCTTGCCATGGACAAAGAGGCATCAAAGAAGATATTCCTCCATCACGGCATTCCAGTAACTCCGTTTGTAGTGATAGAAAGAGATAATCTCAAATCTCAAATCCCAAATCTCAAATCCCAAATTGAAATGCCGTGGGTTGTTAAGCCTGTTGCAGAAGGATCGAGCATAGGCGTAAATATCGTGAAGGCAGAGGAAGATATAGACGATGCAGTGCAGAGTGCATTTTCATACGGCAGGAAAATAATTATTGAGAAATACATAAGTGGCAAGGAGATACAGATAGGCATTTTGGGACAGACCGTGCTCGGAGGCGTTGAGGTGAGGCCGTCAAAGGAGTTTTACAGTTACGAAGCGAAATATACGCCTGGTCTTACGCAGTATATACTGCCTCCGGAGATTGATGACTATGCCTACGAAACACTTAAGGATGTTGCTCTGAAGGCGCACAATGCCCTCGGCTGTAAAGGCGCCACAAGAGTTGATTTCATTCTCGATGAATCCAATGAACCGTATATCCTTGAGATAAATACAATACCCGGCATGACAGAGACGAGCCTTTTGCCGAAGATAGCAAAACTTACTGGACTTGAGTTTCCTGATCTAATAGAGGAAATATTGAAGCAGACATTGTTAGACAAAGATTAAGGACATGAACATAAACAGGAGAAACCTGAGGTCATTACAGAGGAAAAAGGAAAGTAAAAAGATAAAATTTGTTGTCTTTCTTTTTTTGATTTTTGTTATTGCCTTTTCCGCTGCATATTTTTTAATCAAAAACCACATGCTGGTCAGGGATATAGCCTTTGTGGGGAACCATCACCTTAAAAACGATGAGTTGAAGTCGTTGATCAAGCTCAAGAAAGGAGACGAACTTTTCGGCATTTCTGGAAGGGAGCTTTACAAGAGGCTCAAGTCATCTCCGTGGATAAGGGATGCAGTCATTAAAAAAGAGCTTTCAGGAAGGGTGCTGATAAATGTGACAGAGGCGGTCCCTGTTGCCATCCTGAGCATAGCAGGCAGACCGTATCTTATAGACAGGGAAGGGAACATACTCGAACCGATGAAGGAAGGAACGGTCCTGTTCCTTCCGGTTATTAAAGATATCGACTATAAGAACAATAGAGAGGCATATCTGGAAGCAGTCAGGTTTGTGGATATTCTTCATAATAAGAGGGTTGTATCTTACGATGGTACTATCGAAATAACAGGGCAGAGGCCTGAAGACATTACATTAAAGCTCGATAACATATCCATAAAGATTGGTGCCGGCGATTTCGATAAAAAACTGGAGCGGCTTGAATTTGTGAGGGATGAGATAGAAAAGCGGAATATGTCTGTTGAATATATAGACCTGAGGTTCGCAAATAAGATAATAGTGAAGCCTGCAGGTAGCGTCGAAGGGGAATGAGAAATGGCAGCAGAGAGGAGAAAGAGAAATAGAAGTATTATTGTCGGGCTTGATGTAGGTACAACAAAGATATGCGCCATTGCAGGAGAGGTTACGGAAGATGGAATAGATATACTCTCTGCGAGTTCATACCCGTCTAACGGCCTTAGAAAAGGCGTTGTGATCGATATCGAGGCTACGGCGAATTCCATAAAGAAGACTATCTCTGACGTTGAGGAGCAGACAGGTATCAGCGTCAGGGAGGTGTATGTAGGCATTGCAGGAAGCCATATAAAGAGTTTCAGCAGTTACGGTGCTGTGGGCATAAAAGGCAGGGAAGTAACGAGCGAGGATGTGGAAAAGGCCATAGATTCTGCAAGTGCCGTGTATGTGCCGTTAGACCGGGAAATACTCCATGTCCTTCCTACTGATTTCATCCTCGACGGACAGGATGGGATAAAAGACCCTGTTGGCATGGCCGGCGTCAGGCTGGAGGTAAAGGTTTATATCGTTACAGGTGCTGTTGCATCCGTACAGAATCTCCTGAAATGCTGTGAAAGGGCCGGGCTTGATGTCGTGGATATAGTCCTTCAGCCCCTTGCATCTGCCGAAGCAACACTGAACAACGATGAGAGGGATATGGGTATAGCCCTTGTGGATATCGGTGGAGGGACAACTGACATTGCCATTTACAGAGAGGGATGGCTGAGGCATACGGCAGTATTGGGCATAGGAGGCAATCACTTTACAAACGACATATCAGTTGGGCTGAGGCTACCTTTTAACGAGGCAGAGCGGGTGAAAAAAAGATACGGCTCTGTCGTCCCGGAGATCGACAATACTGAAGTAGATGTTGTGGCTATTGATGGACAGGTGAGGGGAATACCACGAAAATATATTACCGAGATACTTCAGCCGAGGTGTGAAGAACTTCTTGAACTTGTCAGGCAGGAGATACATGCCGTGCATAATAACGGCATTGCCGTGTCCGGGGTTGTTCTGACAGGAGGGTCTTCATTGCTTTCTGGCTTTGACAGGATGGCAGAAGCGATCTTATCCATGCCTGTTCGGATAGGGTATCCGCATTTGTCGCATCAGAATTTTTCTCATCAGAATTTTTCAGGGGAGGGTCATGGAATGCATGTGCTGAAGGGAGAATTCAACAATCCAATGTATGCCACTGGTATAGGACTCGTGCTGTACGGCATCGGGTCTATAATGCCTTCCGAAAGAGGTGGCTTTTCTTCTGATCTGTTTAGCAGGGTTTTAAATAAAATGACTGGATGGTTTAAGAAAATAGCAGGCAGGAGGTAATTATGTTTGAGTTGGAAGATGTAGGAAGACTGGTTGCAAAGATAAAGGTGATAGGTGTCGGAGGCGGGGGAACCAATGCCATAAACAGCATGGTTGCAGCGAACCTTTACGGCGTGGAGTTCATCACTGTTAATACGGACAGCCAGCATCTTGATGCATCCCTTGCGCCTGTGAAGGTGAAGATAGGCACAAGCCTTACAAAAGGGCTTGGCGCAGGCTCCAACCCTGTTATCGGCAGGCAGGCTGCCATCGAGGATAAGGACTCTCTGTCTGGATGCATAGAAGGGGCAGACATGGTTTTCATCACAGCAGGCATGGGTGGCGGGACAGGCACTGGCGCAGCACCTGTCATTGCAAATATTGCAAAGGAGATGGGTATCCTTACTGTTGCAGTAGTGACAAAGCCTTTTTATTATGAAGGCAGGAAAAGGGCAATAAATGCAGAGGAAGGCATAAGGGAGATTAAAAAGCATGTGGACACATTGATCGTTATCCCAAATGACAGAATACACCTTGTTGTGGAAAAGGGCACGCCGTTACTTAAATCATTCTCCATAGCAAATGATGTCTTAAGGCAGGCAATACAGGGCATATCTGATTTGATACTCATCCCCGGTCTTATAAACCTCGATTTTGCAGATGTGAAATCAATAATGGAAAATGCAGGAAGGGCTGTCATCGGCATGGGGACAGGAAGCGGAGATGGAGGAGCATTTGAGGCTGCTAAAAGGGCGATATCCAATCCCCTTCTTGAAGAATCATCCATTGAAGGCGCAAAGGGCATACTCATAAACATAACAGGCGGGCTCAATATGTCCATAGATGCTGTTCAGGAGGCCTCGTCGCTGATTTATGATTCTGCCCATGACGATGCAAACATTATCCTCGGCGCTGTTATAAATCCTGACATGGAGGATGATGTGAGGGTAACAGTAATAGCCACAGGGCTTGAGGACAGGGTGGAAAAGGCAGAGCTGCCTCAGGTGAAGAAGTGGATGCCCACGAAAGAACCTATAAACCTTAAAGGCTCGGGAAGGGTATTGTCCAAGAGCATAGATATACATTTAAAGGAGCAAAGCCATGTTGAACAAAATCCTGTAAAAGAGCCTACTAGAGAGCCGGCCAAAGATATGGCCAAGGATATGGCCCAAAATATGGAAAATCTTGCAGAAGATATGCAGGATAAAGAGACCGAGAGGAGTTTTTTAAATTTCCAGGACCAACCGCAGGAAGAACAGAAGCCTGTTTTAAACAAATCCATCTTACCACAGGAAGATATTTATGATATACCGACCTTTTTGAGAAAGAAGACAGGGGAGTGAACCGTAAACTAATCGAGAAAACAGATGTTCTTCTTTCAAAGGAAAAGGGCACTATCTTTAAAGACCCCGGCGGGAAGGTAAATATATGCCTTGTTTATCCCAATGCATATCATGCAGGCATGTCGAACTTAGGTTTTCAGGGCATTTACGGCCTTCTCAATAAGAGGGATGATGTTGTATGCGAGAGGGCATTTCTGCCTGATGAAAGAGACATCGAGGAATATATAAGGACAGAGACACCAATCTTTTCTTATGAATCAAAGAGGCCGTTAAACAGATTTGATATAGCAGCCTTCTCCATTTCTTTTGAAAATGACTATCCGAATATTTTAAAGATACTCGATATTGCTAAAATTCCGTTCGGTTCATCAGAAAGAAACGAATATCATCCACTCCTGATTGCAGGGGGAGTTTGCTGTTTCTTCAATCCAGAGCCCATAGCTCCAATTTTTGATGTTATCTTTATTGGCGAGGCAGAGGAATCGCTGAATGAGTTTCTAACTATCTATAAGGCAAAGGGTAAAAGGCAAAGGACAAAAGATGAGATTAAGAGGGAAATAGTTAACATAGAAGGTATTTATGTTCCTGAATTCTATGATATTAGATACAGCGATGAAGGGAAGATAGCTGAAAGAATTGCAAAGTATGGAGCACCGGAAAAAATAGAAAGGAGATACATGAAAGACTTATCTGTTTCTCCTATAACAACCACAATTATCACCCCTGAAGCCGAATTTTCAGAGATGTATCTTGTAGAGGCTATGAGGGGATGTCCGTGGAAATGCAGATTCTGCCTTGTGGGACATATTTATAACCCTGCACGGAAAAAGGATCTGGATACCATCACAGTTGAAATAGAAAGGGCAAAGGAGATTACTTCGAAAATAGGGTTAATCGGCCCCTCCCTCACAGATTATGCACATATCAAGGATGTTTTGTGCATCGAAGGTGTTGATTTCTCTATAACCTCTTTGCGTGCAAGTGCAAAGAGTGCTGAGATTGTTGAGCTTCTCAAGGGGCACAAGAGTGTGTCCATTGCACCTGAAGCAGGAACAGAGAGGATGAGAAGAGTTGTCAATAAAAAGATTACAGAGGATGACATACTTGACACATCGAAACTCATATTAAATGCAGGCATAGAGAATCTGAGGCTTTATTTCATAATCGGGCTTCCAGCAGAAACGGATGAAGACGTCTCAGGGATTGTTGAGATTGTAAAAAAAGTGAGGAGAATTTCGAACAGAGGAAATATAATATTAAGTATAAGTACATTTGTTCCAAAGCCGTTTACTCCATTTCAATGGCATCCTATGGAACATCTCGATTCTGTGAAAGAAAAGCTGAAGTTTATCAAAAAGTCATTGAGGGATGAAAAGGGTGTCAAGGTTTTTCATGATGTACCGAAATATGCACACATGCAGGGGCTTTTTTCTATGGGTGGCAGGAGGATATTTAATGTTCTAAAGGAAATGATTAAGACTGATGACTATAAATCTGCATGTTCTCAGGCAGGGGTGGATATGGACTTTTATATATTCAGAAAAAAAGACTTTAATGAAATACTACCGTGGGATTTTATAGATACAGGTATATCGAAAGAGAAGCTATGGAATGAGTATTTAGAGGCTATGAGTGTATACCTTAATGTTGCATAGACAGCAAGGACTAACATGCTTCAAAGCCTTTACAAGCGACAGGAAACCGTATTCATGCAGAATATAAATGTTTTAACAGAGACTTGAATCCAATGCTGAATACGATATGGTGGTATGAAAA
>CALGPO010000099.1 GCA_937960465.1 uncultured bacterium | reverse complement strand
ATTAGAATTGCTCAATTTGGGTCGCAACTAAATGGGAGATGAACCTTATTATAAAATGAAAGGCGGCATCTGCAAAAAGATAACGGCATTTTTTTTGGAGGCAGTATTATCGATAATAATAATACTGCCTCCTGGCATCTTCGCTTCCGAAAAAAATACACTTTCCTTCGGCATATATCCGTATGACACGCCTACCTCTATTTATGAGAGTTTCGGCCCACTACTGAAAAAGCTGTCCGAGGAACTCGGCATGCCGGTAAAAATCATAATAGCTCCCAACTACATGTCGCATACGGTCAATATGGGAACCGGCAAGGTCGATATAGGGTTTATGGGGCCCTCGCCTTACATAAGGGCCAAGGACAAATACGGTGGTGTAGAGCTTTTGGCAAGGTTACGCATGAAGGAAGATACAATAGACAGCATGGTAATTATTACGCATAGAGACAGCGGCATTAAGACGCTTGAGAGTTTAAAAGGAAAAACATTTGCCTTCGGAGATCCCCAGTCGTACGGAAGCCATTTTTATCCGCGCTATCTTTTAAACAAATCAGGGATCAGGCTGAACGATTTGAAATATTACGACTATCTGGGCAGTCATTCAAAGGTTATTCTTGCGATCAGTCATCGCGATTTCGACGCGGGAGGCGTTAGGGCCGATATTTACAAAAAATACAGGGATCGTCCGGTAAGGGTTATTGCCGGACCTTATAATATCCCGCCTCACGTCATAGTGTGCAGAAAAGGACTTCCCGAAATCTTAAAAAACAAAATAAAAAATGTCCTTTTAAAGATCGACGATAAGGCCGTTTTGAAATCCATAGACCAGAATCTGGCCGGGTTTCAGCCGGTTAATGACAGTGATTTTTCTCAGGCGCGCACGGTGGTTAATTATATAGAAGGCAGATGATAAAGGCATGAGCTTAAAGAAGGAGTTTTACAAAAGAATAAGCCTAATAGTTATAGTTTCGACTTTGCTGGTGAGCGTCGTTTCTATAAAAGTGCAGCGCAATATTCTGCTGAAAGATATGAAGGACAAGGGCGATTCCATCGCGCGCACCCTCTCGGTAGTCGTAAAAGACTCCATGCTTACCCATGATTACGTAACGATGGAAAGATATGTGAGGGAAGTCGTCAACGACAGAGGCATAGAGCATTTAAAGATAGTCAGGGAAGACGGAGAAGTCATGGCTGAGGCAAAAGGAACGCAGTACGACGGGAAAAGTTACAATGTTGCGTATCCAGTAAAAATAGGCGACGCCCTTCTCGGCAATATACAGATGACTTTTTCCATGGAAAGGGTGGACATAATCTCAAAGAGGATAATAATGTTCGCCCTTGTTTTTATCGCATTGCTGCACGGCATCGCTCTTGTCGCGAACAATATAATAATAGACAGGCTCGTAATAAAACCGGTAAACGTCCTGCTTACAGCTACAAAAAAAATAAAAGGCGGTTACCTTAAGAACCGCATCGAGATAAAATCCGCAAACGAGTTTGGAGTGCTTGCCTCGGCTTTCAACGAAATGGCGATAACGCTTGAGAGCAACTTTAAAGAAATAAAAGAAAGGCAAAAAGAGGTTGTCACCGAAAAGGTAAAGCTTGAAACCATTGTCAGAAGCATTGCCGACGGCGTGTTTGTAAGCAACAGCGACGGAATAATAATTTCTTTTAACAGGGCTGCCGAAGAAATATCCGGCTACAGGGAAAAAGATGTCATAGGGCTTCACTGCGAAGATGTCTTTAAGACGAAGCTATGCGAAGAGGCATGCGCCCTGCACAACGAAGAGGGAATCGTAAGGAACAAAGAGACCGAAATCATAACAAAAGACGGCAGAAGGCTGATGGTATCCGCAAGTTCGGCAATACTGAAAGACAGCGACGGCCGCACTATAGGTGGTGTTCAGACATTCAGGGATATAACAGCGGAAAAACAGAGGCAGGCAATGCTTTGCCAGACCGAAAAACTCGCGGCAATAGGTCATCTTTCGGCAGGGCTCGCCCATGAGATCAACAACCCCATAGGCAATATCGTAGGCTATGCCAAGATGCTTCTAAAAGACTCCTCCCTTAACGGAAAGCAGAGGGAAAGGCTTGAAATAATAGCCGAGCAGGCGGAAAAAGCGGGCAATATTGTTCAAGGGCTTTTAAATTATTCGCGGCAGCAGGAACCGAAAATGGAAAGAGTTTCCATGAACGCCATAATAAACAGCGTTATAAGGCTTTTATCACCGCAGATCGAAAAAAACAATATAACAATCATCACCGATCTGAAAGATGTTCCGGACATAAAGGCAGATCCGAGGCAGATAGAGCAGGTCTTGTTCAATATTGTCCTTAACGCTGTTCAAGCCATAATCTCGAACGGGACTGTCAATATCAGGACATCGGAGACTGGCGACGGTTTCGTTGAGGTGCGCATAGAAGATACAGGACATGGAATACCTGAGGAATATGTTCACAAAATATTCGATCCGTTTTTCACGACTAAGCCTGTCAATAAAGGCACAGGGCTGGGGCTCTCCGTTTGCATGGGCATAATCAAAGAACATAACGGGTTTATAGATGTCAAGAGCGAATACGGAAAAGGAACAGCATTTATTATAAAACTGCCGGCTGCGGAGAGTAAGAATGCTTGAAATCTTAGTCGTAGACGATGACAGGCGCATGAGGCAGCTTATAGAGGAAATACTTATCGAAGGCGGTTTTTCGGTTGCTTCATCAGGAGACGGAAGGGATGCTTTACTGATGCTGAAGGAAAAGCCGTATGACCTTATAATTACCGACCTTAAAATGCCTTATGTGGACGGTATGGATATACTTGCCTATGCGAAAAAGTCGAATCCGGACGCCCTTGTCATCATGATTACCGCCCACGGCACTATCGAATCGGCCATAGAGGCGATAAAAAAAGGAGCTTACGATTATATCCAGAAACCTTTCGATCCCGACCGGCTTTTGCTCATAATCGACAGGGCAGTGAAACATCTAAAGCTCATTTATGAAAATAGGAGGCTTGCCGAAAGGGTCGAAGGTTTTCAGCAGGACGAGATTATAGGCACAAGCAGAGCGGTTGCGGATATAAAAGCATTGATAGAAAAAGTAACGCCTCTGGACGTAACCGTCTTAATTCAGGGAGAGACAGGCACAGGAAAAGAGCTTGCTGCAAGGCTCATTCACAAAAAGAGCACAAGAAGCGGTAACATCTTTCTGCCTTTAAACTGCGGGGCATTGACGGATACATTGCTTGAGTCAGAGCTTTTCGGCCACGAAAGGGGCGCATTTACGGGAGCAATGACGCAAAGAAAAGGGTTGTTCGAAACAGCAAGCGGCGGCACAGTCTTTCTGGATGAAATAAACAACACTACGCCTTCGATGCAGGTGAAACTGCTCAGGATATTACAGGAAAATACTATCATGAGGGTCGGATCTTCAAGACAGGTTCCAGTAGATGTGAGAATTATAGCGGCTTCTGGCGTTAACCTTGCAGAAGAAGCCAAGTCAGGGCGGTTCAGAGAAGATTTGTATTACAGGCTTAACGTGGTCAATATCAAGATCCCGCCTTTAAGGGAAAGGAGGGAAGACATACCGCTTCTTGCTTATCATTTTTTAAATAAATATTCGAAAAAATTCAATAAAAATATCGGCAGTATTTCCCCACCCGCCATGAACATATTATCCTCCTGCGCGTGGCACGGCAATGTTAGAGAGCTTGAGAATGCCATAGAGAGGGCTGTAATCATGGAAACCTCATCGGAAATAACAACCGCGTCACTGCCGCCTGAAATAATCGGCGAAACGCCGGACCCTTTATCGTGTTTCAGCCTTATGACGATCGAAGAGATGGAAAAATTCCTCATTCAAAGGACTCTCCGCGAACTTGAAGGTCAGAAGAACAAAGCGGCCGAGTCCCTCGGAATCGACGTCTCTACCCTCTGGCGTAAAATAAAAAAATATAACCTCGAATAATCTTTGCATTTTGCAATGTCATTGTAAAACGCAAAACCTTTCAGTGTATCTCTGCCGTTATAACCCTTAAAATTCAATCATATCACTTCTGGCATATTCCTTGTAATTAAAATAATAAAAAACTCAAAGGAGGTTTGCGTATGAAAAAGGCTTCAAGCATTATCGCTTCGCTTATTGCAGTCGCCAGCATGACCTTTACGCCAGGGAATTCGCAGGCAGACAGCAATAGTAAAGCTCAACCTTTGTGCACGCAGTGCCACAAGACGGAAAATAATGTAATCTGGGGTACTGTTGTGCCGGGGTCACAAATGAACGGCAATTCGTTAAAGGTGCAGGCAGGCTCAACAGTCTGGGATGTGAGCTACGACAAAAACACAAAGATGAAAAAAATGGGGACGGCAAAAGAGCTTCCCAACGGTGAAGGAGTAAGAATCAAAATATCCTCCATTAAAGGGGATCAGGCCTATGCCGAAGAAATAAGCTATAAGCCGTCTTATAAATTTAAGAATCCCGATGATATTATTTTGGTTGGAGAAGTAGTTGAACTTCTTAAAAGAGAACCAAAAGACGGAGATTGGATGCTGTTCGATTCCAGAGGTTATGACAACTATATAGAAGGCCATCTGCCAGGAGCGGTACTGCTGCCTTATTACGAAATGGCCGCATACATGGACAGGCTGCCGAAAGACAAAAACACCTTGATAGTATCTTATTGCCGTGGTGGCAGCTGAGGTATGAGCCCCCATTTTACCCGTGTGGTAAAAGAGTTGATGGGTTATAAAAATGCTAAATATATGCTTGCAGGGCATAAGGTATGGGAAGAAGCTATGTACCCGTGGTACAGCGAGCCTGAGTTCGTAAAAATGGCTATTGACGAAGGCATCCCGCATATACTTGTTGATTTAAGGAGTGAAGAAAAGGCAGCAAATGGACAGATACCAGGCGCCTTCAGTTACCCGTTAAAGCAGATCAAAGCGCTGTATGATAATTTGCCTAATGACATGAAGAATACCAGGATTATCCTTTATTCAGATAATAACGAAGAAGCGGTCAAGGCATATTCGACCCTAAAGGCGAACATGTACGAAAAAGTATCCATCCTTAACGGTGGCATAGATGCGTGGAAGGCCAGAGGCTATCCTATCGAAAGCAATAAAATCAGGAAGGAAATGCCGGATGCCCTTCCTAATAAACTTTTACCTGGAGCTATAAGCGTGGCTGATTTCAAAAAGCTGGCTCTTAATACGCCTGCGGATACCATTATAATCGATGTCCGGAGCCCCGGCGAATATCTTGAAGGTGCGGTTCCTGGAGCACTCACAATACCTCTTCCGACTGTAATTAGCGGACGCTGGAAGGAAATACCGATGGACAAAAATGTGGTTATACACTGCGCGGCAGGCAATCGCGCGCTTCAAGCATGGCGTTTCCTGAAAGACAAGGGATATAAAAATATCGTATGGGTGGACGGAAAACCGCCTAAGGACGTTTTAACGCAAAAATGAAATCGCAGCGAGCCAATCGCCGATAGAGCGCAGATCGGAGACTCACAGCGATTACCCCATCAATCCTTCCCGTATCCCGCGGGAAGGATTTTTTATTTTTAAAATATTCAGGGCAGCAAGCCGCCGCTTAATTATAAAACTCCTTCATCCGCATGCCCCTGCGGAAAAAAGAGTCAGGACACGGAATCCCATGCAATTTATGCATGACAACACGCAAATTTTGCACTCACCTTCTACTTATATTTATCTTGAAAGTATAAATATTTTTTTATTTATTAATCCAACCAGCACTTAATTATCTTTATTTTATCAACAATAAATTCAAATTTCATGACAACCTATAAAAAATATTATTTATTGGCATAACAATTGCTCAAACCGCAGAATTTGACAGGCACTATTTTTGGTGCTATGCATCGGGTAAGAGAATCACTTCCGGCTCAAGGAGGAATTTATGAAGGCAAAAAAAATCATAGGTTTGGCGGTCGCCCTCTCGTTGATTCTGACCTCTACCATGGCATTTGCTGCATGGAGAGGCTGGCGAGGAAGCGGGGGATGGGGCATGGGAACAGCCTATCAAAGGATGTATAATCCTGCAACAGTGGAGACACTAACAGGTACGGTAGAATCAGTGGATAAGATAGTTCCTTTGAAAGGCATGTACTCAGGCATTCATGTGATGCTCAAAACTGATAGGGAAACAATCTCTGTTCACCTGGGACCTGAATGGTATATTGAAAGACTCGACACAAAGATTGAAAAAGGTGATAAGATTGAGGTAAAAGGCTCGAGAGTCACTTTTGATGGTAAGCCTGCCATCATTGCTGCTGAGGTTAAAAAAGGAGACAGTGTCCTCATTCTCAGAGACAGTGCAGGCATACCTGCATGGTCGGGTTGGAGAAGGTAAATTTAATTTAAAGTTTAACGTTCAAAGTTTAAAGTCTAATAGGCCCTGTTTTGAGCCGGGACAGGGCCGACTTATATCAAATTTTGAGTTGTCTATCTTTCGTCTATCTCATCGGACTCGGATATGCTTAAGAAAATATTAATGAAGTCGGCAGAACTTTTATATACTGCTATAATAAATCTTGAATTAAGACTTAAGACTTCCTTCATTTCAGGCAAGCGTCTGAGCGAATACGGCGAAAAGCAGAACGATTACAAGGTAGAATTAAGGGCAAGATATTATTTTTAAAAAAATCCGGTATCGGTCCTGTTGATAAGATCCGCGACAGGATTTTTGCAGCCACGGGCTGATCATTTTCTCAGGATAAAGGCAGCACTTCGGCTTCATGACGGGCCGAGGAAAACATTTGGAAAAGTTGCAAAACCTTAAGGAATTGATAGAATAGAAATAAATAGCCAGACGTCTGGATAATATACATTTCACCTTATAGCCCGCATAGCGGATTTAATTCAATATCAGGAGGTGCGGTATGGCAAAGAAAAAGGAATCAAAGGAGTTGGTTAAGGTCGAGCCTTCAAGGGCGATTTCACCCTTTGAGGAGATGGAAAGGTGGATGGATGAAATGTTCAGAAGACCGTTCTCTCTGTTTCATCCTTCATGGTTGCCGGCACTGAAATTCCCGGCAATGAAGGAATTTTCGCCTTCTGTCGACATCTTTGAAGACAAAGATGATGTGGTGGTGAAGGCGGAAATTCCAGGCATCAAAAAAGAAGACCTCGATGTGAAACTTGAGGAAGACACTATAACCATATCGGGCGAAAAAAAGACCGAGGAAAAGGTTGAGAAGAAAGATTATTACAGGCTGGAGCGTTCATACGGATCGTTCAGCCGCAGTTTCAGCCTTCCGACCGACGTGCAGACTGACAAGGCGAAGGCGACATTCAAAGACGGGGTACTTGAAGTGAGGGTTCCGAAGACGGAAGAGGCAAAGAGGAAGGCAAGAAAAGTGGAGATTGAATGAAACCCCATGCCGTCACTGTCGAGCCGGCCTTTGTGCTGCTGTTTTCCATCAATCTGAAAGGCGCCTTCAAAGGCTTCGGCGCTTTGCCTGCAGGCATTGCGCTCGTGTTGCTACTACGGGGGAAACTGCAATAACCCTGTATTACTTAAATTAGAGGAGGTGAATTTTATGCCGTGTTTTAAGTATGGACCAAGGTGGGGTTCTTAGGGGCATGAGATGTTAGAGGATATTAAGGACAAAAAATATGGTCTGACTTCCGATGAGGCTGCTGAAAGGCTTCGGCAGTTTGGCCCTAACATAATCGCAAGAGAAAGCCGCCGCAGGCTAATAATGTTTATCCGCAGATTCTGGGGAATTGTTCCATGGATGCTTGAGCTCGCCATTATCCTGGACATCGTGCTTAAACGATTTGCAGAGGCAGGCATAATTACTGCGTGGCTTTTGTTTAGCGCCATTCTCGGGTTCTATCAGGAAAGCAGGGCAAGTCAGGCGCTCGCATTGCTTAGGCAGCGTCTGATAATCAATGCCAGGGTCAAACGCGACAGCGCATGGCAGACAATTGCAGCAACAGAAATCGTTCCTGATGACATTGTTTATCTTCGGGTAGGAGACATTGTTCCTGCAGATATTCAGATCATAGACGGTCATATTGAAGTAAATCAGGCTCAGTTAACAGGAGAATCTCTGCCAATCGAAAAAACCATTGACACTACGGCCTATGCAGGATCATTAGTTATCCGCGGAGAAGCAACAGGAATCGTTACAGCTACAGGCTCACGAACATATTTCGGCAAAACTGCCGAGCTTGTAAAAACAGCCAAAGTTCCAGCCCGACTCGAAATCCTGATAACCGGCATAGCAAAATACCTCGCTTCATTTGATGTTATACTTGCCCTCGCGGTGCTTGTTATTGCGATAGCTCGCGGTCTGCCCCTTGCAGGATTCCTTCCCTTCGTGCTCTTGCTGCTGGTTGCCTCTGTTCCTGTAGCAGCGCCGATGATGTTTACGATGGCGGCATCCATCGGGTCCCGAATGCTGGCCAAGGGCGGCGTTCTTGTTACACGGCTTTCAGCCATTGAGGATGCTGCTACGATGGATGTCCTCTGCCTCGACAAGACAGGCACCTTAACACAGAACATTCTGGCTGTCGCAAAAGTTTATGCCTTTGATCAGCAAGACGAAGATGATGTTCTTGGCATGGCTGTACTTGCATCGGATGAGGCAACGCAGGACCCGATAGACATTGCCGTCATCAACGAGGCAAAGGCAAGGAATCTCATAAACAACAAAGAGAGCCGTTTGACCTTTGTCCCCTTTGATCCTGATAAAAAGTACTCAATGGCATTGATCCGCCGGGACGATAAAACCGTGAGAATCATCAAAGGTGAACCATTGACAATATCTAAAATCACGAAGACAACGCCTGCCGGACTTGATGAAATTATTGCAGGGCTTACGGCGGAGGGAAATCGTGTAATTGCTGTTGCATCCGGCACAAAAGAAGATATGCGATTTGCTGGACTAATTGGTCTGAGCGACCCTATTCGTGATGATGCAGCTAAACTGATTAGCGACCTGAAAGGAAAGGGTGTAAAAGTGTTGCTTGTGACAGGAGACAATGAAGCAACTGCAAAGACAGTGGCGTCAAGGGTCGGATTAACAGGCAAAGTCGCTCCGCACGGGACTATCAGGGAAGGGATCAATGCTGACATGATTAAAGAATATGAGGTCTTTGCAGGCGTGCTTCCGGAGGATAAATTTTATCTGGTTCAGGCGCTCCAGAAAGCAGGCCATGTTGTTGGAATGACAGGCGACGGCGTAAATGACGCCCCTGCCTTGAAGCAGGCTGATGTGGGAATTGCGGTAGCAAACTCCACAGATGTTGCCAAGGCTGCTGCCAGCCTTGTCCTTACACAGCACGGTCTTGACGGAATTATCAGGGTAATAGAGGGAAGCCGCAGGATTTATCAGCGTATGCAGTCATGGCTTCTTGCAATGATAACCAGAAAGCTGAGCATACCTCCGTTTCTTGCCGTGGGAGTTTTGTTCTTCAATATCTTTGCCCTAAGCCCGATGCTGATGGTTTTATTCATGTTTGCAGGTGATGTTGCAACCTTTGCTCTTTCAAAAGACAAGGTAGTTCCTTCGCCAAAGCCTGACAGATGGGTCATCCGCACCCTCGCAAAAACAGGTTTCAGCTTCGCCATGCTCTTATTCCTCTTAAGTATTTTAGTCTTATGGACAGCTCAAAACATCCTGAAACTTGATACCCCTGAAGTCCAGACACTTATCTTTGTATGGCTTGTATTCAGCGGAGGACAGGCAGCCCTTTATTCAACCAGGGCAAGAGGTTATTTCTGGGCAAAGCCGTATCCTGGACAATGGCTGGTCATTAGCACAATTATAGTGTTAGCACTCACAATAAGTGCAGCAGCTATGGGCTGGCTTATGAAACCGATACCTATTTCATTAATATTGAATATGCTGGCTCTGTCTTTTGCATTCCTCATAGGTTCAGATCTGGTTAAGAAAATATTAATGAAGTCGGCATTTATGAATAAAATGAGTGGTGAATGATCGTATGATGAAAAAAGCGATTTTCTCAATAGCATTAGGTCTAACATTCATTTTATCTCTTTCACTCCATGCGGAAGAAAGCAGACCCATCTCTCTGCCCGAATACAACCTCAGCGTCTCTTTTGATATTGAGGCATCCAAGATTTTAGGTCATGCTCAAATCCATGCCCTCGCAGGAAGCGAATTAATAATACATACCGGAGAATTAAATATAATTCATGCCTCTGCAAACGGAAGCCTTATAGACTTGAAAGGCAAAGAAAAGGAAAAAATAGTTTTGCAAAAAGACGGTGTTGTGGAGATTGTTTATGAGGCGGAATTTAGAAAGTCAGATGATAATATAATAGACAAAAGAGGCATAGTCCTGAGAGGCACATGGTATCCGTTTTTGGAAGGAATGAGCTTTTACCGCCTTAAAGCAGCGCTGCCTGACGAATACACAGCAATCTCTGAGGCAGAGAGGGTTATCAGAGATAAACGCGGCGATGTTGTCGAACATCGGTTTGATTTTCCTTATCCGCTCAATGACGAAGACGGAATATCGCTGATCGCCTCAAAGAATTTCATCGCCACAAAAGACTCTTATAACGGCATAGAGATAACTGCCTATCTATTTCCTGAAGAGGCTCATTTTGCAAAGATGTTCATCGAACACACAAAGCGCTACCTTAAAACTTATGAAAAACTTCTCGGCAGGTATCCATTTAAAAGGCTTTCCATAGTAGAGCATTTTGAACAGGCAGGCTATTCCATGCCTTCATATATTTTTCTGGGCAAAGAGGATTTTAAGCTGCCGATAGAAAAATCGCCCCTCGGCCACGAGATTGTGCACCAGTGGTTCGGCAATTATGTTTATACTGCTTATAATAAGGGCAACTGGAATGAAGGCCTGACCATATATTTCGCCGATCACTCCTATGATGAACAAAAGGCAAGCGGATGGAAATGCAGAAGAAGGATACTCTCGGGCTATAAAAGCCATGTTAAGGGTGAAGTTGAATTCCCTCTGAGGGAATTTTCAGAGAGATATGATTTTGCCTCGAGGTCTATAGGATATGGCAAAGCTGCTATGGTAGTACATATGCTAAGAAAGGAGGTTGGAGATAAATTATTCTACTCCTCAATAAGAGACTTCATAAAAGAAAACAGATTCAAGGTTGCTACATGGGATGACATAAGAAAGAGCTTTGAAAAAAATACAGGCAGAGATTTATCATGGTTTTTTAACCAATGGGTTGAAAATACAGGAACTCCCGAACTTTCAATTGACAACATACGCATAAAGAGACTCAAAAAACATATCAGTGTAGATTTTGACCTCATACAAAAGACAACTGACTTCAGATTGCCTGTGCCGGTAAGCTTTTATTCAAAGGGCAAAAAGACAACAAAAATTTTCACGCTTGATAAAAGCCGCGGCGCTTTCAGCATTATCCTGCCTGAAAAGCCGGATGAGATCGTTATTGATGAAGGCTATGATTTATTCAGGGAATTGACGCATGAGGAAGACCCGCCCACGCTTGAGCGGCTTGCCTCTGAGGACAACAAAATAGTCGTCATGCCTCCACAGCGCAAAGGAATGTATGCCGACATAGTTGATGTTTTTAACGAAAAAGGAAAAGATATAGAGCTTGCTTACATGAAATCAGGCATTGCACCCCGTAAGGACTATTCCGAAAATGAGCAGAGACGCCATCTCAGGTTTTCAATGAAAAACAGAGACAGAAAAAAACAATTCTTTTCAAAAGAAATGACAGAGATAAATGATGAGGCGATGAAAAATTCGTCCATTGTTGTGCTTGGAGTCGATAACCCTGTCATCGAAAAACTCTTTGGAAAAACAGGATCTGCAAAGAATTCCGGCAGCCCGCTGAGCATAGAAATAAAAAAGAACCCACGCAATCCCGAAAAGGTTGTAGCAATAATTAATGTTATTAGGCGCCAAAAGACCTCCTCCGCTTTTAAAGAAATATTCGAATATCCTTTTTACAGCAGTTATTATTTAAAAGACGGGCAAGTAATAAAAAAACTTCAGGAAATGCCGAGAGGCATAAGATTCAAGATTGATTTAAAGGAGACCATGTAAAATTATGGATACTGTTATCGCAGAAGGGGTTAGAAAGCATTCCTATAACTCCTAAACTTATAAATTTAAGTTGACATCCTAAGCACATAATGTTATAAGATACTATGCGTTTGAAAGCAATTATCTTAATCCTGTCAATACTGCTGTCCATATTAGCTCCCGTTTCATTCGAAGCGACTGTTGCGGACAATGGCAATGTTTCGGTAATAGCAACCCTCGATGTCTGCCATGCAAATAGTCCGATGTCAATTACCGCGGGAGATATGCCTGTAATCAACGAAAGTCAATACGCATTATGTGGAGTCGATTTTGCGAGTTTTATAAAATTATCAAACCATTATTCAGACTATCTTCTCATAACCTCTCAAATAGAGCAGCCTCCAAGACTTTAATCTATCAGCATCCGAAGAATTTTAGGAGCACTTAGTTTAAGGCAGGTAATGCCTGTCTTATTTTCAGGATTGTCCTTTAAGGACATCCTCCCCGTTTGACTTGGCTCCGCTTCGGAATCATTTCAAATATGTTCGGTTTCGTAAGCAGAGCCACTTTTTAAATGACATTATAGGAGGTGATGAAGATGTAGAAACAAAACAATAGGTAACAAGGACAGGTAATTCTTTTTGTCTGCACAAATGTAAAAATGGAAAGGAGGACACATGAGTTTGAGAAGCTTTATTGTGATGTTGCTATTTGTGGCATTGCCTTTCACAGCATTAGCCGGAGAGAAAGCAAAGACAATTGATGAGCTTGCTAAGATGTATGATGTATCTTCGTGCAAGCAATGCCATGCAAAAATCTATGAAGAGTGGGAGAAGTCTGCCCATGCCGTATCAATGGTTGGAACGGGACGCGTTATTGGAGGCACAAGAGGTTTTCTAAATGCCCTGAAGACTTTTAAATTCTCAGGGGTAAATGACCCTGCTAAAGACATTACGGTAGAGCATTTGAAGCCTTGTTGGGATTGCCATCTACCCCAGTTGAAGGACGCGACTGATGATGTTGCAAAGGAGATTGTAAAGGCATACTTAGCAGACCCTGCTGACAGGAAGACCCTAAACAAGCTTGGAATCAACTGTCTCGTCTGTCACAATATGAGGGCTATTAACCGCAAGTGGCAGGATGGAGACCCTGAGCATGGTGTGGTTTACGGAACAAAAGAGGGAGCACATCCAGACAAGGCCTATACCAAGATGAAGAAGAGTCCCATCATCAAAGAGGCTGTGATGTGCGCTTACTGCCATGGATTGGGTCCAACGTTCTATGATCCTGCTCCAACGCAGTGTGCAACTCTCTACGGAAGCTATCTCCATGCTTACCTTCCTGCTGGAGGGAATCAAACCTGTCAGGATTGCCACATGGAGAAGGGTTCTCACAGGTGGCCAGGATTTATCACTCAAGGCGAGACGGTTATGAAACAGCCTAACAGGGCATTTGATGTAGAGGTTATAGCAACGCCTTACCAGTTCCTCGAAAGAGTTGGCAATCTGATACCGAAAACGAATCTTACGGTAAAGATTACCAATAAGGCAGGGCATCGAATACCGGATGCCTGACCATCCTCAAAAAGAGTGGTCATGGATGTGACCGCAAAGACAAAGGATGGCAAAGAAGTATTCTCTGACAGAAAAATCTATATGCTTGAATGTTCTGACAGCCGTGGCTTTGAAGCGCCAAGCGATGTGATGAAATACGGCGCACAGGTAAAAATGGGTTATATTGTTGAAAGCACGTTCATGCCCCTTCAGACAAAGGTTGAAAAATACGAAATCAAATTCCCTTATGAAGATGTAGAGGAAGGAGGCAAAAAGGTCCGCAAGATCAAGGCAAAGGAAATGGATATCGATATTGTGCTGAGATGGCAGAATGACCCTGACCCGAATACGGTCGGCAAAGACAGTTATATTCTCTTTCAGACAACAAAGAACGTAAAAATCAGGTAGCCTGAGTCTCGGCTGTAACCTTTAAGCCAATGAGTTGTTTGGTGCCCGCCTATTATAGGCGGGCTTTTCTTTTTATAACACTGGCATCCTCTTATTCAATAAATCCCAACATTGCTTACATAGAGTGTCATTCTGACCCCGAGCAGGAAGAGTCCGTGGACATGATTATAAAAAAAATACCGAGATAATAAGGCAATATTTGTAGTAATATTAAATATGAAGGGACTATTCAGGCATATCACAAAATCCCTTGCCGGCAAACTTATCATTGCCATCGGACTGACTATAATAATTGGCGGAGGCATATCGTGGTATGTATTAATCTACAATGAGAAACATGTCCTCAATAAGAATGCCGTTCAGCATACAGCATCCTATTCGGAGCTCATCAAAAAAAGCACTCGTTACAGCATGCTCACATTTCACAGGGAATCCATCCAGCAGACCATAGACAGCATAGGCTCCACTGAGGATATTAAAAGGATACGGATATTCGACAGCAAAGGGAAGGTTTTCTATTCGTCCCGACATGAAGAGATCGGGCAGATGGTTGACAGAAGCTCGCCTGCCTGTATAGGCTGCCACAGCGACCCTGAAAGGCCGTCCATAACTCTGACAAGCAAGAACCAATGGACAATATACAAAAGCAAAGACGGGTATAGAATTTTAACATTCATTGACCCAATTTATAATGAGCCTTCCTGTTATACCGC